>NZ_BMYI01000001.1:297138-354610 GCF_014652195.1 Gemmobacter nanjingensis | reverse complement strand
GGGGGGGGGCGGTCGGGGCCTCGGCGCTTTACCATCTTGCGAAGGCGGGATGGAGCGATTGCGTGCTGCTGGAGAAGAACGAGCTGACCGCCGGGTCCACCTGGCATGCGGCGGGCAACGTGCCGACCTTTTCCTCAAGCTGGTCGATCATGAACATGCAGCGCTATTCGGCGCAACTCTATCGCGGCCTTGGGGCCGAGATCGGTTACCCGATGAACTACCATGTCACCGGCTCGGTCCGGCTGGCGCATACGGCGGAACGGTTGCAAGAGTTCAAGCGCGTCGTCGGCATGGGGCGCTATCAGGGGATGGACCTTGATATCCTGTCGCCTGACGAGATCCGCACGCGCTATCCCTTCCTTGAAACGCATGACCTGACCGGGGCGCTCTACGATCCCTATGACGGCGACATCGACCCGGCGCAGCTGACGCAGGCTTTGGCCAAGGGCGCGCGGTCGATGGGTGCGCGGATCGAGCGCTTCTGCCCGGCGACCGGCGTGCGGCGCGAGGGCGGCGACTGGGTGGTTTCAACGCCGAAGGGCGAGATCCGCTGTGAATTCGTGGTGAATGCTGCGGGTTACTATGCCCGCGAGGTCGGCAAATGGTTTGGCCGCGACGTGCCGATGATGGTGATGAGCCATCAGTATATGCTGTTCGACACCATCCCCGAGATCGAAAGCTGGTCGAAAGAGGTGGGCCACAAGCTGCCGCTGCTGCGCGACGTGGACAGCAGCTATTACCTGCGGCAGGAAAAATACGGCTTCAACCTTGGCCCCTATGAGCGGAACTGCAAGGCGCATTGGGTGACGAAGGACGATCCCTTCCCCGAGGATTTCAGCTTCCAGCTTTTCCCCGACGATCTGGAGCGGCTGGAATGGTATATCGCCGATGCCATGGCGCGGGTGCCCCTGCTGGAAAAGGCGGCGCTGACCAAGGTGATCAACGGGCCGATCCCTTACACGCCGGACGGAAATCCGCTGATCGGGCCGATGCCGGGGGTGCCCAATGCCTTTGAGGCCTGCGTTTTCACCTTCGGCATCTGTCAGGCCGGCGGCGCGGGCAAGGTGCTGGCGGAATGGGTGACCGAGGGCGCGACCGAATGGGACATGTGGTCCTGCGACCCGCGCCGCTTCACCGGCTGGGAGGACCGCGACTATTGCGTGCAGAAAGGGATGGATGTTTACGGCCACGAATATGCCATCCACTTCCCGCATCATGCCTGGCCTGCGGCGCGCGACCGCCGCCTCAGCCCGGTGCATGCTCAGACCATGGCGCTGGGCGCGCAGTATGGCGCCTATAACGGCTGGGAACGTGCGCTGTGGTATGCGCGGCCGGGCGATGACATATCCGAAGCAGGCACCCAGACCTGGCGTCGCGAGGGCCCCTGGTTCGGCGCGGTGGCCGAGGAATGCGCGGCGGTGCGCGACGCGGCGGGGATACTCGACCTGCCGGGCTTCTCGCGCTTCCGGCTGACCGGGCCGGGCGCGGCGGAGTGGCTCGCACGGCAGATCAGCGGCAAGGTGCCGTCGGTCGGTCGGCTGGGGCTGGCCTATTTCGCCGATGACAAGGGCCGCATCGTGACCGAGATGTCAGTGGCGCGGCTGGCGGAAGACGAGCTTTGGCTCATCACCGCCGCCACGGCGCAGGCGCATGATCGCGAATGGCTGGAACGCCATCTCGAACCGGGGCTGCGCCTGACCGATGAAAGCGCCGATTGGGCGACGCAGATCCTGACCGGGCCGAATGCGCGCGCCATCCTTGCCGAAGTGGCCGATGCCGATCTCTCGCGCCCTTGGCTGACCTGGCAGAAGGCGGGGATCGCCGGGGCGGAGTGCCTGCTGATGCGGGTGAGCTTCGCCGGCGAGCTTGGCTGGGAAATCCATTCCCGCAACACCGATACGCCGCGCATCTGGGAGGCTGTCATGGCCGCCGGCCAAGGGCATGGGCTGAAACCCTTTGGCATGTTTGCGCTCAACAGCCTGCGGGTGGAAAAGGGCTATCGTGCCTGGAAAGGCGATCTTTCGACCGATTACACCCTGCTGCAAGGCGGGCTGGAGCGCTTCATCGACTGGTCGAAACCTGCGTTCAGGGGCAAGACGGCTCTGGAGGCGGAAAAGCAGGCGGGGGTCAGCAAGCGGTTTGCCACGCTGGTGATCGAGACCGGCGATTTCGACCCGCCCTATATGTCGACGATCTGGCATGAGGGTCAGGTGGTCGGCGAACTGACCAGTGGCTACTGGGGTCACCGCGTCGGCGCCTGCATCGGGCTGGGCATGATCCGCGCCGATCTGGCGCTGCCGGGCACCGATGTCGAGGTGGAAATCTTCGGCGAGAAGCTGAAAGCGCGGGTGCAGAAGGATGAACCGCTCTGGGATCCGGCAAATGCGCGGATCCGGGCGTGACGCAAATTTCTTGCAAAGAAATTTGCAAAAGTTTTCGGAAAACTTTTGCCCGCAGGTGGCGGGCGCAGGAGCGGTGACATGACGGAACTTCCGCAAAAGGCGCGGGCGGTGATCATCGGGGGCGGGGTCTCGGGTTGTTCGGTCGCCTATCATCTGGCGAAGGCCGGGTGGCGCGACATCGTGCTGCTGGAGCGCAAGCGGCTGACTTCAGGCACCACATGGCATGCGGCAGGGTTGATCGGGCAGTTGCGCGGTTCCGCCAACATGACGCGGCTGGCGAAATATTCGGCCGATCTTTACGTCCGGCTGGCGCAGGAAACCGGGGTGGAAACGGGGATGCGGCAGGTCGGCTCGATCTCGGTCGCGCTGACGAAGGAACGGCATGAGGAGTTGTTGCGTCAGGCCACGGTGGCGCGCATCTTCGACGTGGCGGTGCACGAGATTTCGCCCGCCGAGGTCAAGGCCATGTATCCGCATCTGAACACCGATGGCGTGGTGGGGGCGGTGCATCTGCCGCTGGACGGGCAATGCGACCCGGCCAATATTGCCATGGCGCTGGCCAAAGGCGCGCGGATGCAGGGCGCGACGATTGCCGAGAACGTCAAGGTTACCGGCGTGACCGAGGCGGCCGAGAATGGCCGCCGTCGCGTGACCGGCGTGTCCTGGCAACGGGGCGAGGCGCAGGGTCATATCGCTGCCGATGTCGTCATCAACTGCAGCGGCATGTGGGGGCGTGATCTGGCGGCCTCCAGCGGTGTCACGCTGCCCCTGCATGCCTGCGAGCATTTCTATCTGGTGACGGAAGGCATTGACGGCCTCGGCCATCTGCCGGTGCTGCGGGTGCCGGACGAATGCGCCTATTACAAATCCGATGCGGGCAAGATGATGGTCGGCGCGTTTGAGCCGAAGGCGAAACCCTGGGGCATGGGCGGCATCCGCGAGGATTTCGAATTTGACACCCTGCCAGAGGACTGGGACCATTTCGCGCCGATCCTTGAGATGGCGACCAATCGTATGCCGCTGTTTGAAACGGCGGGCATCCATACCTTCTTCAACGGGCCGGAAAGCTTTACCCCCGATGACCGCTATTATCTGGGGGAGGCGCCGGAACTGGGCGGCTACTGGATTGCGGCGGGCTATAACTCGGTCGGCATCGCCTCCTCCGGTGGGGCGGGCATGGCGCTGGCGCATTGGATCACCGAGGGCGAGGCGCCGTTTGACCTGTGGGAGGTGGACATCCGCCGCGCCCAGCCGTTCCAGAAGAACCGCCGCTATCTGAAAGAGCGGGTGAGCGAGACGCTGGGCCTGCTTTACGCCGATCACTTCCCCTATCGCCAGATGGCCACCGCGCGCGGGGTGCGGCGATCACCGCTGCACGAGCACCTGAAGGCGCGCGGCGCGGTCTTTGGCGAGGTCGCGGGATGGGAGCGGGCGAACTGGTTCGCGGCTGAGGGGCAGGAACGGGACTACCGCTATTCGTGGAAGCGGCAGAACTGGTTTGACAACCAGCGCACCGAACATATGGCGGTGCGGACCGGCGTCGGCCTTTTCGACATGACGAGCTTCGGCAAGATCCGGGTCGAGGGGCGTGATGCGGCGGCTTTCCTCAACCGGGTCTGCGCCAATCAGATCGACGTGGCGCCGGGGCGGATCGTCTATACCCAGATGCTGAATGAACGCGGCGGCATCGAAAGCGACCTGACGGTGACGCGGCTTTCGGAAACCGTCTTCCTGCTGGTGGTGCCGGGGGCGACGCTGCAACGCGATCTGGCCTGGCTGCGGCGGCATCTGGGCGAGGATTTCGCGGTCATCACCGATGTGACGGCGGGTGAGGCGGTGCTCTGCCTGATGGGGCCGCAAGCGCGGGCGGTGATGGAGCGGGTCAGCCCGAACGATTTTTCCAACGCCGCGCATCCCTTCGGCACTGCGCGCGAAATCGAGATCGGCATGGGCCTCGCCCGCGCGCATCGGGTGACTTATGTGGGCGAACTGGGCTGGGAGATCTATGTGCCGACCGATCAGGCCGCGCATGTCTTCGAGGCGCTGGAGGAAGCCGCGCCGGAGATGAAGCTGTGTGGCCTGCATACGCTCGACAGTTGCCGCATCGAAAAGGCGTTCCGCCACTTCGGCCACGATATCACCGACGAGGATCATGTGTTGGAAGCGGGCCTTGGCTTTGCAGTGCGGACCTCGAAACCCGGTTTCATCGGGCGCGAGGCGGTGCTGCGGAAAGAACAGGCCGGTCTTTCGCGCCGCATGGTTCAGTTTCGCCTGAAAGACCCCGAACCGTTGCTGTTCCATAACGAAGCCATCGTGCGGGATGGCCGGATCGTCGGGCCGGTGACCAGCGGCAACTATGGCCATGCGCTCGGTGGGGCCATCGGCATGGGCTATGTGCCCTGCGCGGGCGAGAGCGAGGCGGAGGTTCTGGCCTCGCGCTACGAGATCGAGGTGGCGGGGGTGCGGCATGCGGCCGAGGCCTCGCTGGTGCCGATGTATGATCCGAAGGCCGCGCGGGTGCGGATGTAGGGACGGACAGAAACCGGAGGGCTTTTTACCCCGCCGGACGGAACAAAAGCCGGGGGCTGTCTGCCCCCGGACCCCCCGAGGATATTTTTGCCAAGATGAAGGCAGGGCAGGAGCGTGCGATGAGTGAACCGGGCGAAGTTTGCGAACCGTCGCGGGCGCGGCGGTCAGGTGGGCGGGCGGCGCGGGTGGCGGTGCGGGCGGCGCCGCTGGCCGAGGCGCTGCGGCCGGTGCGGGCGGGGATGCCCGGCGGGCGTTACAGGCCGCTGAGCGAGGCAGGGGTTGCGAAGATCCATGCGCAGGCGCTGGAGGCGCTGGAGGTCATCGGGCTGGCCAATGCGCCCGCCAGCGGGGTCGAGATCCTGACCGGGGCCGGGGCGGTGCTGGGCGATGACGGGCGCATCCGTTTCCCGCGCGCGCTGGTCGAGGATATGCTGGCGGTCGCCGCGCGCGACCTGACGCTGTATGGCCGGGATGAGAAATACGACCTGCATCTGAGCGGCTCCAACGTGCATTTCGGCACGGCGGGGGCGGCGGTGCATATCGTCGATCCGGTGACTTTGGACTATCGCGAGTCGACGGCGCAGGATCTGTATGATGCCGCGCGGCTGGTACAGAACCTCGACAACATCCATTTCTACCAGCGCACCATGGTCTGCCGCGATGTGGTGGACAATTTCGACATGGATGTGAACACGCTCTATGGCTGTCTTGCGGGTACGCGCAAGCATGTCGGCACCTCGTTCAGCGACCCGAGCCATGTGGCGGGCTGTTTCGACCTGCTGCATATGGTGGCAGGCGGCGAGGAGGCGTGGCGCGCGCGGCCTTTTGTCAGCAATTCCAATTGCTTTGTCGTACCGCCGATGAAATTCGCCGAAGAAAGCTGCATGGTGATGGAGGATTGCGTGCGGCGGGGGATGCCGGTCCTGCTGCTGTCTGCCGGGCAGGCCGGGGCGACAGCGCCCGCCCCCATCGCGCTGGCCATCGTGCAGGCCATGGCGGAATGTCTGGCCGGGGTGGTCTATGTCAACGCCATCCAGAAGGGCGCGCCCGCGATCTTCGGCACCTGGCCCTTTGTCAGCGATCTGCGCACCGGCGCCATGTCGGGCGGTAGCGCAGAACAGGCGCTGCTGACAGCGGGCTGCGCGCAGATGCACCGCTTCTACAACCTTCCCGGCGGTGCCGCCTCGGGCATCACCGACAGCAAGCTACCCGACATGCAGGCGGGATGGGAACAGGGCATCACCAATACGCTGGCGGGCCTGTCCGGGCTGAACATGTGCTACGAATCGGTCGGGATGCATGCCTCGCTGCTGGGCTTCTGTCTGGAAAGCCTGATCATGGGGGATGACATTCTGGGGCAGGTCATGCGGCTGGTGCGCGGCATCGACGTGACCGAGGATTCCACCTCGATCGACGCGATGAAAGAGGCCTGTCTGGGCGGGCCGGGGCATTACCTCGGCTCTGGCCAGACGCTGAGTCTGATGCAGACAGAATATGTCTATCCGGTCGTCGGCAATCGCATGTCTCCGAAGGAATGGAACGAGGCAGGCAAGCCGGTGTTGCTCGACCGGGCGATTGCGCGCAAGAATGACATCCTCGCCAAGGCCGGTTGCCAGATCGCCCCAGAGGTTGATGCCGCCATCCGCGCTCGTTTCAACATCCATTTCCGGTGATGCCATGATCCCTGCGAACCTGCTGAAATTCTATATCGACGGTGCATGGGTCGACCCTCTGGGGGGCGAGCGTATCGGGGTGGAAAACCCGGCGACCGAAGAGATCGTGGCCGAGGTGGCGCTGGGCTCCGAGGCGGATGCCGACCGTGCCATTCTGGCCGCGCGCGCAGCTTTCGACAGCTATACCGCCACGCCGCTGGCGGATCGTATTGCTTTGGTTCGCCGCGTGCTGGAGGTCTACAACAGCCGCTACGAGGATTTCGCGCAGGCGATGAGCCTTGAGATGGGCGCGCCGATCGAATGGGCGCGCGGCGCGCAGGCCTGGGCGGGGCAGGTGCATATCGAAAGCACCATTACCGCCGCCGAGGAAATGGTCTGGGAATATTCGCGCGGCAATACGCGGATCATTTACGAAGGCATCGGGGTCTGCGCGCTGATCACGCCGTGGAACTGGCCGATGAACCAGATCGCCTGCAAGGTGGCGCCCGCGCTGATCGCCGGTTGCACCATGGTGCTGAAGCCCTCGGAAATCGCACCGCTGTCTGGCACGCTGTTTGCCGAGGTTTGCCACGAGGCGGGCGTGCCGAAGGGCGTGTTCAACATGGTGAACGGCAACGGCCCGGTGGTCGGTGCGCGGATGAGCAGCCACCCCGAGGTGGATATGGTCAGCTTCACGGGGTCCACGCGCGCGGGCACGGCTGTCGCGGCGGCGGCGGCGCCCACGGTGAAACGCGTGGCGCAGGAACTCGGCGGCAAATCGGCCAATATCATCCTGCCCGGCGCCGATCTGGCGGCGGCGGTCAGCGGTGGGGTCGAGGGCTGCTTTGGCAATACCGGACAAAGCTGCGACGCACCGACCCGGATGTTCGTGCCGCGCGTGCAGCATGACGCGGCGCTGGAGATCGCGGCGGGGGCGGCGGCGGCCGTTGTCGTCGGCGACCCGCGCGAGAGTGCCACCACGATGGGGCCGCTGGTCAGCCGTATGCAATTCGACAAGGTGCAGGCGCTGATCGAAAAGGGCATCGCCGAAGGCGCCACCCTGGTCTGCGGCGGGCCGGGGCGGCCCGAGGGTGTCAATCGCGGCTGGTTTGCCCGGCCGACGATCTTTGGCAATGTCACCAATGACATGACCATCGCGCGCGAGGAGATCTTTGGCCCGGTGCTGGCCATTCTGCCCTATGATACGGTCGATGAGGCCGTCGCCATGGCCAATGACACGCCCTATGGCCTTGCCGCCTATGTGCAGGGGCCCGAGGCCGAGGCGCGCGCCGTTGGGCGTCGGCTGCGGGCAGGGCAGGTGAGCCTCAATTACCCCGACTGGGACACCTTCGCCCCCTTCGGCGGCTACAAGCAATCGGGCAATGGCCGCGAATATGCGGGCTGGGGCATCCATGACTTCTGCGAGGTCAAGGCGCTGGTCGGATATGGAGAGGCATGATGCGCTACGGTTATGTCGGACTGGGCAATCTGGGCGGGCATCTTGCGGCCAGCCTGATCGGCGCGGGCTTCGATGTGACGGTCTACGACCGTAACCCGGCGCTGTCCGAACGCCACCGCGCGATGGGCGCGCGGGTGGCCACCTCGGCGGCGGAACTGGCGGCAGAGGTGGATCACGTTTTCACCTGCCTGCCCTCGCCGCAGATCAGCGAGACCGTGCTGGCGCAGATCCTGCCCGTGATGAAGCCCGGCGCGCACTGGATCGAGAATTCCACGCTCGGCCGCGACGATGTGCTGCGGCTGGGCCAGCTGGCGGCGGACCAGGGCGTCGCCATGCTGGAGGCGCCGGTCACCGGCGGCGTGCATCTGGCAGCGCGCGGCCAGATCACGGTTCTGGTGGGGGGCGAGCCTGCGCTTTACGAGACGCACAAGCCCGCGCTCGATGCCATCGGCGGGCAGCATTTCCACATGGGGCCGCTGGGCAGCGCGGCGGTGATCAAGGTCATCACCAATATGCTGGCTTTCATCCATCTGGTCGCCGATGGCGAGGCGCTGATGCTGGCCAAACGCGGCGGGCTGGACCTGAAAACCGCGTGGGAGGCGATCCGGGCCTCATCCGGCAACAGTTTCGTGCATGAGACCGAGGGCCAGCTGATCCTGAACGGCAGCTATGACATCGCCTTCACCATGGATCTGGCGCTGAAGGATCTGGGCTTTGCCATGGGCTTCGGCCGCGAATTTGGCGTGCCGCTGGATCTGGCCTCGCTGGTGAACCAGACCTTCCTGAAGGGCAAGGCCGCCTATGGCGGCAGCGCGCAATCGTCGCAGATCGTCAAGCTGCTGGAAGATCTGCTGGGCACCGGCCTGCGCGCCGAAGGCTTCCCGGCTCGGCTGGAATAGGCATTTTCTGTCTGAAAATATCCTCGGGGGAGTCGCCGCAGGCGACGGGGGCAGACAGCCCCCGCTCTGCGGTTTCCGAAGGCACTACGGTCAGATCAGCGCGACCAGACGCGCCGCCTCGGCCCGCACATCGGCCAGCGGGCCGCGGTCCTCGCCGGGGTGGAAACGCGCGCGGGTGGCGGTGGCCATCGGTGCGGGCGTTTCGATCAGCACGCGCGGCCCGACCTTGGCGGCCTCGGCCTGCCAGGACTGCGCCAGCGCGATCTGCGCTGCCTTGGTGGCACCATAAGCGCCGTAATACATCTCGCCGCCATGCGGATCGTCAAGGAACAGCGCCGTTGCCCGGTCGGAGCCGCGCAGCAGCGGCTCCATCATCGGAATCAGAACGCCGGTTGCCCGCACATTGGTGGCGATGGATTTGTCCCAGTCCTTCACATCAAGGAAGTTCGCCGGGGCCAGCGGGGCCGCATGGATGGCGGTATGGACCCAGAGATCGGCATGGCCCCAGCGGTCATAGACCGCGCGGCAGAGATGGGCCATGGCGTCGTCATTGGTGATGTCCATGGGGGCGAGGGTCAGTTCGCCCGCGCCGGGCTGGCGGTTGGCCTTCACCCGGTCATCCACCTCTTCCAGCCCGCCGGTGGTGCGGGCCACGGCGACGACATGCCAGCCCCGGCAGGCCAGTTCCTCGGCGATGGCGGCGCCGAGGCCGCGCGAGGCGCCGGTGACGATTGCGATGCGTTGGCTCATCGGGATGACCTCCAGCCGGGGGAATGCGTTTGCCCCCGGGGGTTTCACACCCCCGGACCCCCGTGGGATATTTGAGCCAAGATGAAAGGACAAGAGCGGCGGCTGCGACGCGGCCGCGCAGGGCCTATTCGGCGGCCTTCATCTCGAAGCCTTCGGCGATCTTGTCCGAGGGTGCGATGGGATATTCGCCCGAGAAGCAGGCGTCACAGAATTTCGGCGATTTCGGATCGCGGCCCGCGGCCTCGCCCGCCGCGCGATAAAGCCCGTCGAGCGAGATGAACTTCAGGCTGTCGACGCCGATCCAGTCGCGCATCTCGTCTTCCGTCATGGTGGCGGCAAGGAGCTTCGAACGCTCGGGCGTGTCGACACCGTAGAAGCACGGCCAGGCGGTCGGCGGCGAGGCGATGCGGAAATGCACCTCGGCGGCGCCTGCGTCGAGGATCATGTCCTTGATCTTGCGCGACGTGGTGCCGCGCACCACCGAATCGTCCACAAGGATCACCCGCTTGCCCCGGATCAGGGCGCGGTTCACGTTCAGCTTCAGCCGCACACCCATGTTGCGGATCGCGTCGGTCGGTTCGATGAAAGTGCGGCCCATATATTGGTTGCGGATGATCCCCATGGCGTAGGGGATGCCGGATTGCTGCGAATAGCCGATGGCGGCGGGGGTGCCGCTGTCCGGGACCGGGCAGACCAGATCGGCCTCGACCGGGGCTTCCTTGGCCAGCTCCACGCCGATCTGGCGGCGGGTTTCATAAACCGAGCGGCCTTGCAGGATCGAATCGGGGCGCGAGAAATACACCTGTTCGAAGATGCAGAAGCGCGAGGGGGCCTGATTGAAGGGGCGGGTGCTTTCGACCTTGTTGCCCTCGATCACCACCATCTCACCCGGCTCGATCTCGCGCACGAATTCGGCGCCGATGATGTCAAGCGCGCAGGTTTCGGACGAGAGGGCCCAGCCGCTGTCCCCGATCCGGCCCAGCACCAGCGGGCGCACGCCATGCGGGTCGCGCACCCCGATCAGCTTGGTCCGCGTCATGGCGACCACCGAGAAGGCGCCTTCCACCCGGCGCAGCGCATCCTTGATGCGTTCGGCGATGTTCTTCTGGATCGAGCGCGCCATCAGGTGAATGATGCATTCGCTGTCCGAGGAAGACTGGAAGATCGAGCCGCGCTCGATCAGTTCCTTGCGAAGCTGCGCGGCATTGGTCAGGTTGCCGTTATGCGCGATGGCCGCGCCGCCCATGGAAAATTCGCCAAAGAAGGGCTGCACATCGCGGATCGCGGTCGCGCCTTTCGACCCGGCGGTGGAATAGCGCACATGGCCGATGCCTATGGCGCCGGGCAGGGTGGCCATGACATCTGCGCGGGTGAAGTTATCGCGCACATAGCCGAAGCGACGGGCCGAGTTGAAGCCCTGTTCCGGGTCATAGGTGACGATGCCACCGGCCTCCTGCCCGCGATGTTGCAGGGCATGCAGGCCGAGCGCCACGAAATTCGCGGCATCGCTGACGCCGGTCACACCGAAGACGCCGCATTCTTCCTTGAGCTTGTCGCCGTCCTCGACGGGGTCGAAAGGGGTGCCGGGGATGGCGCGCATGGTGGCTCTCCGAATCCGAGGGGGGCTTTCGCGCCCCATGTAATGCGAAGGGGCGTGAGTGTCACGCCCCTTACACATTCAGTTGTTCGTCGCCGGGGCCTCTGGCGCGGCGGGTTCCGCCGGTGCCGCACAGATACTCACCAGCCCTTCGTATTTGCTGACGATCCAGCCCGGCGCGTCCGAGGGGATCTGATCGTCGATATTGCCCTGGAACGAGGCAAAGACCTTGGCCGAGCGCGAGTTGTCGACCATGGGGATGGAATTGGAGGCCACCGCGCGGTCGTAGACGATGAAGGCGATGGCGACCAGCACGACACCCCGCACCACGCCGAACAGGAAACCGAGTCCCTGGTCAAGGCCGCCCAGCATCGTCTGGTTCACCCAGCCCGACAGCAGCGGCGTGAAGATTGCGGCGACCACAAGGCCCACGGCGAAGACGGCGGCGAAGGCGGCGATGACCGAAAGTTCGCAGCTGTCCGCCAGCATCTGGCCGACGACCGGCAGTTCCTTGACCAGCGGTTGTGCCTCGGCGGCAAACAGATAGGCCAGCAGCGCCGCGCCAATCCAGCCAAGGATGGCCATGGCCTCGCGGATCAGGCCGCGCGAATAGGCGAGGATCGCCGACAGCACGATGACCCCGGCCACCACGCCGTCAATGATGGTGAAACCTTCCATTCCCGTCTCCCCTCGGGGCTTATCCCGCCCCGAACATTTCGCCGACAAGCGCCGTCAGATCGGCCATCTCGCGCAGGCGCATTCCCTCGGCCTGCCCGGATTTCGACCGGGCGGGCAGTGTCGCCTGTGAAAAACCAAGTTTCGCCGCTTCTTTCAACCTGTTTTCGGTCTGGCCCACCGGGCGCAGGGCACCTGACAGCGAGATTTCCCCGAAAAGCACCATGTCGGGCGGAATTGCCACATCCTCGCGCGCGCTCAGAAGCGCTGCGGCCACGGCCATATCGGCGGCGGGTTCTGTGACGCGCATGCCGCCCGCGACGTTGAGAAACACATCCAGCCCGGCGAAGGGGATGCCGCAGCGCGCCTCCAGCACCGCGAGGATCGTGGAAAGCCGCCCCGAATCAAGCCCGACCACCGTGCGGCGCGGCGTGCCGAGGTTGGAGGGCGCGACCAGTGCCTGAATTTCGGTCAGCACCGGGCGTGTGCCCTCGATCCCGGCGAAAACGGCGGAACCGGGGGTGGCGGCCTCGCGGTCTGACAGGAACAGGGCCGAGGGGTTCAGCACCTCGGTCAGCCCGTCGCCTGCCATTTCGAACACACCAATTTCATCGGCGGGACCAAAGCGGTTCTTCACCGCGCGCAGGATGCGGAACTGGTGGCCGCGCTCGCCCTCGAAGTAAAGCACGGTGTCGACCATGTGTTCCAGCACACGGGGACCGGCGATGGCGCCTTCCTTCGTCACATGGCCCACGATCACCACCGCCGTGCCGCGGCGTTTGGCGAAGTTTACCAACTCATGCGCGGCGGCACGGACCTGGCTGACAGATCCGGGGGCGCTTTCGACATTATCGAGCCACATGGTCTGGATCGAATCGATGATCGCCAGTGCAGGGCGTTCGGTATCCAGCGTGGTCAGGATGTCGCGCAGGTTGGTTTCGGCACCAAGGCCGACAGGCGCCTGTTGCAGGCCAAGGCGTTGCGCCCGCATGCGCACCTGCGCCGCCGCTTCCTCGCCTGAGATATACAGGCATTTCAGACCCTTGCGGGCGAAACTGGCGGCGGCTTGCAGAAGCAGTGTCGATTTGCCGATGCCCGGATCGCCACCGACCAGAATGGCCGAGGCGGGGACAAGGCCGCCGCCCAGCACGCGATCCAGCTCGCCAATGCCGCTTTGGGCGCGGGGCGGCGGGGCCTCCTCGGTCGCCAGATCGGTCAGGGGGATGGTGCGGCCGCGCGCCGTGGGTTTTGGCCCGGCGGAGAGGGCCGCTTCCTCGGCGATGGAGTTCCACGCCCCGCAGGCGTCGCATTTGCCCGCCCATTTGGTATAGGCCGCCCCGCAGGCGGAACAGACGTAGCTGACCGTTGCCTTCGCCATCAGAACCACGCCTCGGCGGTCAGGGTCAGCGAGCGCTTGCGCGTCTCGAAATCCCAGGTGTCGGTGACGAGGATCAGCTCATCCGCCTGCGTGGCGGCCACGATCCCCTCCAGCCCCGCGCGCACCTGATCCGGCGTGCCGACGGCATGGCTGCTGAGCATGGCCGCCACATGCGCCTCTTCGCGCGGCGTCCAGTCCAGATCGCCGGGCGGCATCTGATAGCGGCGGTTGTTGCGGATCAGGCCCAGAAAGCCCTTCTGCATCGTGGTGAACAGATGCCGCGCCTCGGTTTCGGTTTCCGCACAGACCACATTGGCAGCAACGATGGCGTGCGGCGTCTTCAGCCGGTCCGAGGGTTTGAAATGCGCGCGGTAAAGATGCAGCGCCTCGTGCAGCGCGGCGGGGGCGAAATGCGAGGCGAAAGCATAGGGCAGGCCGAGTTCGGCGGCCAGCATGGCGCCGAAATGCGACGAGCCGAGGATGATGGTCTGCACTTCGGTCCCCGCGGCGGGCACGGCGGTGATGCCCAGGTTGTTTTCGGCGGCGAACCAGCCCATCAGCTCCACCACATCCTGCGGGAAATGATCGGCCCCGTGCGGGTCGCGGCGCAGCGCGCGGATCAGCGTCGCGCCATCGGTGCCCGGCGCGCGGCCAAGGCCAAGGTCGATCCGGCCGGGGAACAGCTGCGCCAGCGTGCCGAATTGTTCGGCCACCACATAGGGCGCGTGATTGGGCAGCATGACGCCCCCGGCCCCAATGCGGATGCGCGAGGTCGCGGCGCCGACATGGGCGATAACCACAGGGGTCGCAGCCGAGGCGACGCCGACCATATTGTGGTGCTCTGCCACCCAATAACGATCAAACCCGAGCGACTCGACATGCGCCGCGATTCCCGCCGCATTGCGCAATGCCTGTGCAGGCCCCTGATCCTCGCGCACACGGGTCAGATCAAGCAGCGACAGCGGGGGACGGGTCATTTCGGGCTCCGTAGAAACAGCGAGATCAGGATGAGGGCGGTGAACAGATAAAGTCCCCATGCCACCTCGACGGTGGCAAGCCCTACGCCCTTCACGATCACGACATAAAGCGCGATCAGGAACACATCGGCCATGGCCAGCTTTCCCAGCACGGCCAGTGCCGGTTCGGCGCGCACGTCCAGCAGGCCGAAATCGCGAAGGGCCCGCCCGAGAACCTTCATCATGGGCGCGAAGACCGCACAGAAAGTGACCACAAGTGCCAGAACCGCATCGCTTTTCCACAGCGATTGCAGGCCGGAAATGACCGAGATTTCCGAAAGGCCGAAGACCGGCAACAGGCCGGCCCGCAGAAGGGGCGCGAACCACGACACCGGAAACAGCAGGGCAAGGGCAAGGTTGAGGGCGCGCGACATGGCCGCGACCATGGGGGCAAATGCAACCCGCCGCAAGATGCGGTCAGTGCAGCCCGTCGCTCTTCGGCCCGTCGGTCTTGCCGTTGTGCAGCGCCAGCGGCACCACATTCGCCTCGCGCGGTTCGTCGAAATCATAGCCGAGAGAGGGCAGCACCTCGCGCAGATCGGCCTCCAGCCGGCGAATCTGGGTATGGTTGCGGCGTTCCTCGGCCTCCACATCGGTCAGCCAGCGCTTCAGCTCATCGCAGGTCATGCGCGCCAGCTTGATGCGTTCGGACAGCAGGTCGGCATCGGACTGCCGCGCCTTCAGGAATTCGCGGGCACGGTTCACCTTGTCGTCGGAATAGGCGCGGGCCAGATCGCGCGACTGGAAGGACATCTGCGCCGCCAGTTCCAGAAGTTCGGGTTCAACTTGGCGCAGATCGGGGTGCTTGCGCAGCAGTTCCATCCGCTGTCGCATGGATTCGAACTCGTTCGACAGGCTGAACACGCCCGTCCGGTCGGCAGCATGGGCAAGGCTGTAGGCGCGCTTCACATCCTCCATCCCGATCTGGAAAGAGCGGTGGCTCTTCTCCAGCCGCAGCATCCGGGTATTGGCCGGGATGAAGAAGCAGATGCAGAGCATCAGTAGGGTCAGCGCCAGTTGCACCCACATGCCGGCATCGGGCAGGGGCACATCTCCCCATGCCAGTGTCATGCTCGGCCATGGCATCTGTCCAAGCGCCGCCAGCAGGCTTGAGAGGCAGAGGAAAGCGGTAACCGAGACGATGGCCCCGAAGGCGAGGGATTGCGCAACGCCCTGGGCCTGCCGGACCAGAGGACCGTGACTGTCGAACATGCGAAACCCCCGTTAACGAATTTGTTCCAGAATTCCGCTCAATGCCTCAAAGGCAACACATTTTCGCCATGATTGCGGAAAACGCCTGAAAAATCCAGTGGATCGCATGTATTGTTTCCATGCCGGAAACGTGCGCCGCAACCTGGGCGGGAAATTTGCCGGAGGAGTGCTGGCTCAGCGCAGCGATTCGATGGGGCCTTCGGCGCGACCATGGATGAACTGCTGGACGTAAGGGTCTGGCGTCGCATCCATTTCCGAAACCGGCCCGGTCCACCGCACCTTGCCGCCATGCAGCATCGCCACATTGTCGGCGATGGCCCGGACCGAAGACATATCGTGTGTGATCGTCATGGCGGTCGCACCCATCTCGGTCACGATCTCGCGGATCAGATCATTGATGACACCCGACATGATCGGGTCCAGCCCGGTGGTTGGCTCGTCGAAGAAGATAATCTCCGGCTCGGCTGCGATGGCGCGGGCAAGGCTGACACGCTTCTGCATGCCGCCCGAAAGCTCGGCGGGGTAGAGGTCGGCCACATGCGGACCAAGCCCGACGCGGCGCAGCTTTTCAATGGCGATCTCGCGCGCCTCGGTCTTGGAGCGTTTCAGCGTGCCGCGCAGCAGGCGGAAGGCGACATTTTCCCAGATGCGCATGCTGTCGAACAGCGCGCCGCCCTGAAACAACATGCCGAACCGCGCGAGAAAGGCATCGCGGTCGCCCCGCGTCACATCCTGCCCGTCCAGCGTAATCTGCCCCGCATCCGGCGTCACCAGCCCGAGAATGCATTTCAGCAGCACCGACTTGCCGGTGCCCGAGCCACCGATGATGACCATGGAGGTGCCGCTGGCAATGGTCAGATCCACGCCGCGCAACACCTTGTTGCTGCCGAAGGTCTTGTGGACGCCGGAAAGCTCGATCATGAGAAGAACAGCTCCGTCAGCAGGTAGTTTGCCGCGAAGATCAGCACCGAGGCAGACACCACGGCGGCCTTGGTCGCAGCCCCCACACCCTGTGCGCCACGACCCGAATGCATGCCGTGATAGCAGCCCATCAGCGCCACCAGAAACCCGAAGGCCGCGCCCTTGATCAGGCCCGAGGACACGTCCCAGACCTCAAGGAAATCCATGGTGTTCTTCAGATAGGCAGCCGAATTGAAATGCAGCCGGTTCACCCCGACCAGCCAGCCGCCCATGATGCCGATGGCATCGCCCACGCCCACCAGCACCGGCACCGCCAGCGTGGCCGCGACGACGCGCGGCACGGCAAGGTATTTCAGCGGGTTGGTGGACAGGGTGACCAGCGCGTCGATCTGTTCCGTCACCTTCATCGTGCCGATTTCCGCCGCGATGGAGGAGGCGACGCGCGCCGCCACCATCAGACCGCCCAGCACCGGCCCCAGCTCGCGCACCATGCCGATGGCCACGATGGCGGGCACCACCGCCTCGGCGCTGAAGCGCGCGCCCCCGGCATAGATCTGCAAGGCCAGCGCGCCGCCGGTGAAAAGGGCGGTCAGGCCGACCACGGGCAGGGAAAACCAGCCGATCTGCATCAGCGCATGAAAGAACTCGCGCGGATACCATGGCGGGCGGAAGATGTGGCTGACCACCTGCGCGGCAAAGATCGCCACCCGGCCCAGATGCGCCAGCAGGCCCAGCGTCACGCGCCCCAGCGCGGCAACCGGCGACAGAAGGCTCACACCTGCCCCCGCGTGGTGGTCGTTGCGTAGCGGCGGGTATAGCGGTGCCCGAGCGATGTCAGCACTTCATAGCCGATGGTCCCGGCAATATCGGCCAGATCATCCACCCCCTGCATCGGTCCCAGCAGGTCCAGCGTGCGGGGGATGTCGCGCAGATGGCTGACATCGACGGTGATGAGGTCCATCGAAACACGGCCGACGATGGGGCAGGGCACCTCACCATCCCACAGCGTCGCAGCATTGGAGTAGCGCCGGGTCAGCCCGTCGGCATAGCCAGCGGCAACGGTGGCGATCAGCCGCGGCTCCTCGGCAGTATAGCCGCAGGAATAGCCCACGACCTCGCCCGCCGCGACTTCGCGGATCTGGATGACCGGCAGGGCCAGCGCCACCACAGGCTGCGCGCTTTCCCACGGCCGCCCGCCATAGAGGCCCACACCGGGGCGGGTCAGTTCGAAATGGTAATCCGCCCCCAGCAGGATGCCGCCGGTCGCCGCAAGGCTGCGTGGCACGCCGATCCCGTCGGTCATGGCGTGAAATTCGGCCAGTTGCGCCTCGTTCAGCGGATGGCCCGGCTCGTCGGCGCAGGCCAGATGGCTCATCACCAGTTCCGGGCCCTGTTCCAGCACCAGCGCTGCCACCGCCTCCCATTCCGGGGCTTCCAGCCCCAGACGGTTCATCCCGGTATCGAGCTGCACCCCGAACGGATGGCCGGGCAGGCTTTCCAGATGCCGGGTGATCTGTTCCACCGAATTGAGCATTGGCGTCAGGTCCAAGTCATGCACCATCTCGGTGTCGCCCGCCATATGGCCGGATAGTACACAGATCTGCGGGCCGGGGCCAAGCGCCTGCCGCACGGCGGCGCCTTCCTCGGCCACCGCCACGAAGAAGCGCCGCGCCCCGGCCTCGGCCAGCGCACGCACAACGCGTTTGGCGCCAAGCCCATAGGCATCGGCTTTCACCACCGCAGCAGTCTGGGTGGTCGGGTCACTCATCCGGTCCAGCGCGCGCCAGTTGGCGGCGATGGCATCAAGGTCAATGGTCAGGGTCGCGGTAGCCATGAAGCGGTTTTGACAGGGCGGGCGGGAAGGTCAAGGGGAAATGGCGGCCGCCCGGCGCACCAGATCCGTTCCAGCGGATTTGCAAATTTCCCTGAGGAAATCTGCGGCCGCGCAAGGCGGCGGGCCTGAGCCTCAGAACCCCTCGTCGCCACGCGGCTCCCAGTGCTTCTCCAGATTGCCGAAGCGGGTAAAACGGCCCTCGAAACTCAGTTCCACCGTGCCGATCGGCCCGTGACGCTGCTTGCCGATGATGACCTCGGCCTTGCCATGACATTTCGACATCATGTCCTGCCAGGCGGCCATCTTCTCAAGCTCGTGATCTGCGGGCTTCTCGCGTTCACGATAATATTCCTCGCGGAACACGAACATCACCACATCGGCATCCTGTTCGATGGAGCCGGATTCGCGCAGGTCGCTCAATTGCGGGCGCTTGTCCTCGCGGCTTTCCACCTGACGCGAAAGCTGTGACAGGGCAATCACCGGGATGTTCAGCTCTTTCGCAATGGCCTTCAGACCTTGCGTGATCTCGCTGACCTCCTGCACCCGGTTCGCCTCGGAGCCTTTGGACGAGCCTTTCAGAAGCTGAAGGTAGTCGATCATCAGAACATCCAGCCCGTGTGTCCGCTTCAGGCGGCGGGCGCGGGCGGCGACCTGGCTGATCGGCAGGGCGGGCGTGTCGTCGATGTACAGGGGGCAGGCTTCCAGCTCTTTCGCGGCGTCGACGAATTTGCGGAACTCGAATTCCTCCATGTCGCCCCGGCGGATCTTTTCCGACGGCACTTCCGAGGCTTCCGAGAGAATCCGCGCAGCCAACTGCTCGGCGCTCATCTCGAGGCTGAAGAAACCCACGACGCCACCGTCAACCGCGCCTTCCTGGCCATCGGTCTTGCGGCCCCGGCGATAGGCTTTGGCCACGTTGAAGGCGATGTTGGTCGCCAGCGAGGTTTTCCCCATCGAGGGGCGCCCGGCGAGGATGATCAGGTCGCTTTCATGCAGGCCGCCCAGCTTCTTGTCGAGGTCGATCAGGCCGGTGGAAATGCCCGCCAGACCGCCGCCGCGCTGATAGGCGGCATTGGCGCTGTTCACCGCCTCGGTCACCGCCTTCAGGAAGGACTGGAAGCCGCGTTCGGCCACACCCTGTTCGCCCAGCTTGTACAGCCGCTGTTCCGCTTCGGTGATCTGTTCGCGCGGTTCCGAGGACAGATCGACTTTGGCCGCCTTGGCGGAAATGTCGCGGCCCAGACCGATCAGTTCGCGCCGCACCGCAAGGTCATAGATCATCTGCGCATAGTCGCGTGCGGCAAAGGCGCTGATCGCGGCACCGGCAAGGCGCACGAGATAGGCGGGGCCACCCAACTCCTTCAGACCCGCATCATCTTCCAGAAACGCTTTCAGCGTCACCGGCGAGGCCAGCGCATTTTTCTGGATGCGGGCAGCCGCGATTTCAAAGATGCGGGCATGGACCGGATCATAGAAATGTTCCGATTTCACCAGACTGGCGATGCGGTCATAGACATCGTTGTTGGTCAGGATCGCGCCCAGAAGCTGTTGTTCGGCTTCGATGTTGTGCGGAAGCGTGTCTTCGGTCTCGGCCGATTTGACTGCCGTGATCTCGTTCATGAACCCCGTGCCCCGGCCCTCTGGCCTGTCGTTTCTTCTGTGCGGCGCGTGCCCCGGTCCCCGCGCCCGGCCCCTGCGATAGCCTGTCGGAAGGCCGTGGGGCAAGGCGCATAAGTGGCGGGATAAGCCTGTGGACGGATTCGGCCCGCCGACGCCCCCTAGTGGGGCGCCAGCCTGATCCTACCACATGATGCGGTGCGAGGGGCGGAAAAACCGCAAGCCGCGCGATTCGGCGCCGGTTTTATCCCCGATCTGCCCACAGGCGGTGGTCCCGCCTCGGCGTGGTTCCGCCGATGCGGCTCAGCCCTTGCGCGCTTCCTGCCAGGCGCGCGGATCGTTGAGGAACTCCTCCACCCCGGCCAGCGTCTCGGCGTCGAAACTGCCCTGCGCACGCGCCTCGGCCAGCATGTCCCACCAGGTGCAGAGATAGCTCAGCCTTACGCCATGTTCGGCCAGCCGCTCCTCGGTTTCCCTGAAGATGCCGTAGTAGAAGATCACCGAGGTCCAGCCGCATGTCGCGCCGGTTTCGCGGATCGCATCGACGAAGGACAGTTTCGATCCGCCATCGGTGGTCAGATCCTCGACCAGCAGGACGCGCTGGCCCTCGGTCATCGCGCCCTCGATGCGGGCATTGCGGCCATAGCCCTTGGGCTTCTTCCGCACATAGGTCATCGGCAGCGCCAGACGTTCGGCCACCAGCGCGGCAAAGGGGATGCCAGCGGTTTCACCACCCGCCACATTGTCGAAAGCCTCGAACCCGGCGTCGCGCATCACGGTGACGGCCATGAAATCCATCAGCATCGACCGGATGCGCGAATAGGAGATCAGTTTGCGACAGTCGATATAGGTGGGCGAAGGCAGGCCGGAGGCCAGCGTGAAAGGCTCGCGTGCGTTGAAATGCACCGCGCCGATTTCCAGGAAGGCGCGGGCGGTGAGGCGGGCGATTTCTTCTTTCGGGGGGAAGGCGGCGGGGATCATGGCGGTCCTTTCGGCGGGAGGGCGGGGTGGCTGCGGCTTAGCCGAGCCTGCGCCGAAAGAAAAGACCGCCGGTCGGTCTGCGCGCCGTCAGGAAACAGGCGCCGAACCCGGCCCGGCGCCTGTCGGGCTTGCGTCAGGCGACACCCCAGAACAGCGGGAAGCCCGGATCGAAGACCGTGACCGGCCCTGCCTCGGTGATGATCTTCGACGGATAGGCATGGGCGGTTTCGTGCTTCACCAGCCGGATCGTGCCCGGATTGACCGGCAGGCGGTAGAAGGCCGGGCCGTTCCGCGAGGTGAAAGCCTCCAGCCGGTCCAGCGCACCCTCTTCCTCGAACACATGGGCGAGGATCGACATGGTATTGGTCGCCGTAAAACATCCGGCGCAGCCACAGGCATGTTCCTTCAGCGCATCGACATGCGGCGCGCTGTCGGTGCCAAGGAAGAAGCAGCCCTCGCCACTGGTGGCTGCTGCACGCAGCGCCAGCCGATGCTTTTCGCGCTTGGCCACCGGCAGGCAGTAGTAATGCGGCTTGATCCCGCCCACGAGGATGTGGTTGCGGTTGATGATCAGGTGATGGGTGGTGATGGTCGCGCCCAGATCAGGGCCGCCCGCGCGGGCATAGGCCACGCCTTCCTCGGTGGTGATATGTTCCATCACCACGCGCAGACCGGGTGTTGCACGGCGCAGCGGGTCCAGCACCGTGTCGATGAACACCGCCTCGCGGTCGAAGATGTCGACCTCTGCCGTCGTCACCTCGCCATGGACGCAAAGCGGCAGGCCGATCTCGGCCATGGTTTCCAGCACCGCGCGAACATTCTTAAAGTTGCGCACGCCGCCATGGCTGTTGGTGGTGGCCCCGGCGGGGTAGAGCTTCACCGCCTTCACCAGTCCGCTTGCCGCTGCCGCACGCACGTCGGCGGCCTCGGTGTCTTCCGTGAGGTAGAGCGTCATCAGCGGCTCGAACGCGGCGCCTTCTGGCAGGGCGGCGAGGATCCGGTCGCGGTAGGCGGCGGCCTGCGCGCCGGTTACCACCGGCGGTACGAGGTTCGGCATGATGATCGCGCGGCCGAAATGGCGGGCGGTTTCGGGCAGCACGCCTTGCAGCATCGCGCCATCGCGCAGGTGCAGGTGCCAGTCATCGGGGCGGCGGAGGGTGAGGCTCTGGGTCATGTCTTCGCGCTACCGCAAGCGGCGCCGATTTTCCAGTGGATTCGGGGCCGCCGCCGGGCCTAGAGTCGGGCAGCAGCGGATGAGGAGATTGCGATGCGTTACGAAGGGGGCTGCCAGTGCGGCGCGGTGCGGTATCATGTCGAGGCGAGCCTTGACCAGCCGGTGACCTGCAACTGCTCGCGGTGTCAGAAACTGGGTTCAGTGCTGGTCTTTGCCCCGGCTGCGAATTTCGTGCTGGAGCGGGGTGGCGACAATCTGGCTGAATACCAGTTCAACAAGCATGTCATCCATCACCTGTTCTGCAAGACCTGCGGCATCCAGAGCTTTTCGACCGGCAAGGGCCCGGACGGGGCGGAAATGGTGGCGGTGAATGTCAATTGCCTGGACGGGGTGGACCCGCGTGAACTTGCGGCGCGTGCCTATGCCTATGACGGAAAGGCCGTATGAGCATGAAACTCTCCGCTTTACTGGTGCTGCTGGCGGTGCCCGCCAGTGCGCAGGAAGTCGATTGTGCCAATCCGACCTTCCAGATGGAAATGACCTATTGCGCGGAACAGGACTGGAACCGCGCCGATGCCGAGTTGAATGCGGCCTATAAAGAGGCGCGCGCCCGGATGCAGGCGCTGGATGCCGGCCTGCCCGCAGATCAGCGCGGGGCGGCCGAATATCTGAAACAGGCGCAGCGCGCCTGGATCGAGTTTCGCGATGCCGCCTGCGCGGCCGAAGGCTATACGATGCACGGCGGCTCGGCGGAGCCAATGGTCATCTATTCCTGCCGCGCGCGACTGACCGAACAGCGCAGCGCCGATCTGCGGGCGCTGGCCGAAACGCTCTGAACCGCGCCGGGGCGGTCAGTCCGCCCCGTCCGCCAGCCGGGCCTCCAGCGTGGCGACATGCCGCCGGAAGCGCGGGGCGTTCATCCGTTCTGCGACAGACCGGCAGATCGCCAGCGACCGCCGGGTCTGACCACGGGTTTCGGTCTGGTGCAGCAGGGCCTTCAGATACGGCCCGTGTTCGCGGCGCTTGCGCCATTCGCGGGCGAACAGGGCCGGGGTCAGCCGCCCTTCACCCGCCGCGTCGATCAGGCCGGGCAGGATGCCAGTGGTGATCAGGCTGTCCTGCACCCGATCCCCAAGCCAGGGCGTGCGGAGCTTTTGCACGAAAGGCTTGGTGAACAGCGCCGCATGCATCGAATCCTCAAGGCTGTGCGGATCGTGGATGACGAAAACCTCGCCGGTGCCCTCGATCATGTCGGGGGCATAGCCATAGCGTGAGGTGAAATCGAGCCGCCGCTTCGCCAGGTCACGGCGGTCCCAGGGCGCGATGGACGGGTCCAGCGTGGCGCGCGGGTTGATCGTCAGCACGGTTGCGCCGGGGGCACAGACCGAGAAGGCGCAGGCCGCGTAGCCGCCCATCCCGGCGCCATAGAACACCACGCGGTCGAAATCCTCGAAGAAGGCGTCGTCGACCAGCCGGTCGAAATAGCGCCAGACCGCCGGGTCGCGATACCAGGTGTCGCCGTCGGCGATGACACAAAGATGCGACCAGCCGTTGCGCGCCACCGCCTGACAGCCCTCTGGCATCTGCTCGGGACGCGCGCGGATCGATTCGAGCGTCTCGAACGTGACCAGCAGCGTCGGCCCCTCATCGGCGAAGAAGGCGAAATGCCGGGTGCCCAGCGGTTCGAAATAGCCCTCTTCCTCGGTGATTTCCTCCAGACGCGCCATCCATGCGGCGTGACTGGTCGCGGCCGAAGCGTCGTAACGGGCACTGCGGTCTGTCGCGGTCACTGTCATAGCCATGGAGTCCAATCACAAGAATTCAGGTCATTCCACTTATTATGCCAATGTCGCGTGGCCAAAGCGGGCAGACAAGTGGGCAGCCAAGTGACATCTTGCCTCTAAGTGGAAACAGACCGTTTTTCAGATCCGCCCGCAACCTCCGGCGCCGCGCGGGCATGGCGCAGGATCTGCATGGCTTCCGCACGGCTCAGCACCCGGCTGGGCGGGGCCAGCAGCAACCGTCCGAACAGCGCCCGCCACGGCTCCTGTTCCATCAGTGTGATGAAACGACCGCGCCGCCAGTCGCGCGCCTGCGCATCAAGACCGGCCAGCACGGCATCACCCAGCAGTGTGTCACGCAGGTCCCGGCTGTCGAGGGCAAGGACCGACCGATCTTCGACCGCGCAGAAATTCCGTTCGATCCAGTAGCCCATATCAAACGGCTCTGCCGCGCGGTTGGCGCGGCCCCGGTCGCATTTCACCAGATAATCTGCCATGCTTCCAAGGGCATAGTGGTTCAGTTGCGCGAGGGTGTAATTGTCCTGTCCGAAGTCGGAAAAGACCCGCCCGGTGGCAAAGGCCGGGGGCAGCGGCCGTCCCGCGCCATCAAACCAGCGTGCCGACGCCAGCCGCTCGCGATCCGGCGCGCGCGGGCGATGCACCCCCATCTTGCGATAGGTTCCGTCGTTGCGAAACAGCGTCTTGAACATCGCGGCCCGCCAGGGCCAGTGCAGCACCGCAGGTGCCGCGTGGGTAAAGCTTTCGGTGACCCGGCCCTCCAGCGGTCCGATCACGCCGCAATTGCCGAACATCCGCCAGGTGAGCGGGATCGCAGTGGCCTCGGGCAGGGCCGCCAGCAGCGCAGACAGGGTGCGGTCACCCGTGTGGATGTTCACGAATTCATCGACATCGAGAAACATCACCCAATCCGCCTGCGCCTTCAGCGGGTGACGATCCGCCGCTTTCAGCGCCGCCCATTGCGGGCCTTCCTCCCAGGGGCCGGGATTGCGCACATGGGTCAGCCAGCCCAGCGCGTGCAGCCGGTCGAGCATCGCATCCGTGCCGTCCTCGCAATCATTGGAAAACACCAGAAAGTCGGTGAAGCCCACAGCCCGGTGATGGGCGAGCCATTCCAGAAGGAAGGCGCCCTCGTTCTTCACCGAGGTGACGGCCAGCGCGCGCATCAGGCGGCGTCAGCCTCGTCCTCGTCGCCGACATCGGCGTCGCCGTCATAGGCCTTGCCCTCGACCTCTGCCGCATCGCCGGCGGCCATGCGGGCGCGGTGGCCTTCGATCCGGCCGATCATCTGGCCGAAGTCGGGATCGGCGTGCAGTTCGGCGATCTTGTTTTCGTGCCAGCGGACGGCCCGGTTGTGCAGCGTGTTGAGCCGCTGGTCGGACAGCAGATCGGCCATCCACTTCTCCACCGCCTCGTCATAGCGGCGGATCAGGTCGCAGGCTTCCTCGTTGGTGTCATTGCGCACCCAATAGCCGAATTCCATCTTGTCATTGACGTGGTTCACCTTGCCGCGCGCCGATTTGACCAGAAAACTGTCCATCGAGCGCAACTGGTAATGGTTCACCTGCGCCCTGGAGTAATCGGCCTGCACATGCAGGATCGACTTGCCCTGCTCGACCGGGATGCCGCCCGGAACCTCACGGCGCAGTTCGCGGCCCAGATCGTGTTTCACCACCGGCGTGTGGACGCCCAGCCGCCGCATGTGCTGCACCACATCGCCCCGGAACAGGGTTTTCGGGAAGGCGTATTCGATGGCCTTCGGTCCGGTCGTCGCATTGGCCTGCGTGAATTGCGGGGTGATGCGGCCGGGCCTGAACTCTTTCTGCCCGCCGGTGCCAAAGGTCCGCCAGGGCACGCAGATCGCCTCCACCTCGGGCGTCGCCGCTGCCACCAGATCGCGGGCAGAGCCGTCTCCGATACGCGAGGCCAGAAACTCGTCCGCGTCGCAGACATAGATCCAGTCCGCGGTCTTCACAGCATCATATTGCAGCGCCTGACGCAGGGCACGGCGCTGGATCGACTGGCCGGGCCGGTAGCGTGTGGGATGACCCTGGCACAGGCCCATTTTCGACAGGCGCTTGATCATCTGCGCCGTCGTGTCCTCGCAATCGTTGTGACAGATCACCAGATTGTCGAACCCGAGCACCTTGTGATGCGCCACCCATTCCACGAGAAAAGCCCCTTCGTTCTTCATCGTGGTGATGAGCGTGTAGACATCGTTACCCATATACTCTCCTGTCAATGCTCGGCTTCGCCGTGGTGTTCCACGGTGAAGAAATAGTCGGCGGGCAGGTCGCGTTCGTGCAGGTCGGGCGGGATGACGCCCGGTCCGGCAGCAAAGACGGCCGATCCGAAATGATGCTGCAAGCGGCAGAGCCGCTCCATCCGCGGGCCGGTCAGTTCGGCGTAAAAGGCGCGGTAGTTTTCCGTCTGCATCAGGGCGGTGATCTTCTCGCGGTGGCAGGCGACGGAATGATCATGCGCGGCGCGGATCTCGGGGTCGGACAGCAGACGGTCATATTCGGCCCGCGCCGCCGGGATCATCCGCTGGATCGAGGTGTCGCGGTCGAGATTGTGGTTCATGCGGAACCAGTAGTTCAGCCCCTGATCGCGGTCGACATGGTTCACCCGGCCCCGGTCGCGCTTGACCAGAAAGCTTTCGGCGCTGCGCACGGCATAATGGTTCAGCTGCACCCAGTCATAGCCATAGGTGTCGGTGGTGGAGCGCCAGGCATTGCGGTAGGCCTCGTGCGGCATGGGCCGACCCGAGCCGTTCAGCCAGCGCACTTCGGACCACAGGTCGGGTTTCAGTCCCTTGGGACGGTGGACGCCCAGCTTCTTGTAGATGTCGATATTGCGGAACAGGGTCTTGAAGCCCCAGGCCTGATGCGGTTTGCGGATCAGTTCGGGCGCGCAACGGTCGAACTGCTCGATCAGAAAGCGGTCTTCATAGCGATGCACCTCGGCATTGCCGAACAGCCGCCATGTGAGCGAGATCATGTTGGCTTCGCCCATGGCGTGATACAGCGCCTTCAGCGTGCCGTCACCGATCTTGATGTCGATGAATTCATCGACATCCATGCAGATGCCCCAGCCGCAATCCTGCATCACCGGCTCTTTCTCGGCGGCTTGCAGCGCGGCATGTTGCGGCTTCAGCTCGCCCCCCGGCACATAGGGGTTGATGCGGTGCTGCACGATGCCCTTGGCGGTCAGCAGTTCCAGCATCGTATCGGTACCGTCGGTGCAATCATTGGTGTAGATCAGGAAATCATCCACCCCGATGGCACGGTGATAAGCCAGCCATTCCAGAATGAAGGGCCCCTCGTTCTTCATCGTGGTGACGATGGCGGTGCGCCCCCCTTCGACGGCACGGGCCGGGGCGGGGCGGGCTTTCGACACCGGCGCACGCACGGGGGCATGACCCAGCGGGCCTTCGGCCAGCGCCAGCAACGCCTCATCCTCTATCAGCGAGGTCTTGGGGGCCAGCGCACCAGACGGCGCACCCGGCACGCGGATGGCCATGGCCCGCCAGAAATGCGCGATGCCGCCTTCTTCCGGCTTGGCATAGCTGACGCGCACCATGCGCCAGCTGTTCTCCAGCCCGGCCTGTGCCGGGGCCACACCCCAGCGGGCGAGACCGCGCCGCTGGTCGAACTGACGGCAGATGTGATCGCCAAAGCGCGCCTCGCGGTTCGCGCGCACCCGCCACGGGTAGATACGGTGCCCGATCAGCAGGATCACCCCATTCTTCGACCGGGTACAAAGCTCGAACGCGGTTGGCGTGCCGGGGGGCGGAGGGGCGAGGATGTCGGTCACATCCAGGGTCAGCACCGCCCGCGCCGCCGCCAGAAACCGCCATTTGACAGCCTCGTAGAGGATGCCCTCGCCCAGCGGGCTGCGCCAGGGGTCCGGCGCGGGCTGTTCCATCCGGTCCTTGCCCGGCGCATCGGGGGCGAGGAACAAATGGTTTTCCGGCCCCAGATCGGGCTTGCCCAGCGGCACCGGGCAGTCAAGCAGCAACACTGTCACCGGCACGTCCCCCAGCGCGGCACGCAATTGCGTGGCTAACCCCTCGGGGTCGGCGTCGGGCAGCCGGTTGACGATCAGCGCGGCTTGCAGCCCGTGATGGCGGTGATGATAGATCAGCCCCTCGGCCAGTTGCGCGGCGCTTTCCTCCAGCCGGAAACCGAAGATCGTGTTGAGGTCGCGGAACAGGTCATGCTCCGCCGGGGAAGGGGACAGGGCAAGCCGGTCGCCTCCGGTCAGCGCCAGATCGGCGCCGCCCGCCGGATCGCGCCGGGCTGCGATCAGCGCCGATCCCGACAGCGCCCGGATTTCCAGCGGCAGCGCGCAGCCTTCCGCCCCGTCAGGCAGGAAGCGCGCGGTATCGGTGCCATGGCCCAGAAAGACGCGGAAATGATCGCCCAGATCGACGGCATCCAGCACCAGCGGCAACCCCTCCAGCCCTGTCGCATGCGCGGCCAGTTGCCGGCGCAGCACCACCGCGCCGGGCCCCTTGGCCCGCCTGCGGCGCAGCGGCCGCGGTTCTGTCTGGTCTTTCGGCATAAGCCGCCTGTCCTTCGCCTCGCGTCGTCGTGTCGCGACTTCAGGTTAGGCTAGCATAATGGCCACAGTCGGGCAAAGCTGCGGCAGGGGAATTTTATGGGTTCTATTGGCAAATCAGCGGAACTTGGTCACACTGTTGACGAAAAAACTACAATAATCCCCGAAGTATCGGGGCGGGCAGCAAGAAAATCGCGGTTTGATCCTGCAGACGGGCCGGATTTTGTGACGAAGGGTAAGGGCATGGCACGAGTGCGCGAGGTCGGAACGCTGTGGATCGGGGGCAGCCTGAGCTGGATGGAGCAGCTTTGCCTGAAATCCTTCGTCGATCAGGGCCAGAAGATCACGCTCTTCTCTTATGACGACATCCCGAATGTGCCCGAAGGCGTGATCCGCCGCGACGGGCGCGAGATCATTGATACCGACAATTTCATCAAATATGAAGGCAAGGACAGCTATGCGCTGTTCGCCGACCTGTTCCGCCTGCACATGATGAAGAAATGTCCGGGCATGATCTGGGTCGATACTGATGTCTATTGCTGGCGTCCGCTCGACTATGACAGCGATTATGTCTTCGGGCTGGAGCTGCGCGAGGTCAGCCAGGGCAGCCCGCGCATCAACAATGCCGTGCTGGGTCTGCCCGCCGACAGCGCGATGCTGGACGAGATGCTGGACTTCACCTCGGATCAGCATGCGATCCCCGAATTCCTGAAACCCCGTGTCAAGGCGGAATACCGGGCGCTGGCCGCCGCAGGCACGCCGCTGCATGTCAGCCAGCAGAAATGGGGGGTCTGGGGCCCAACCATGGTGTCCTATTTCGCCCGCAAGCTGGGGCTGACCGATCTGGCCCAGCCTGTTGACGCCTTCTATCCGGTGACCTTTCCCGAACGGCTGGACGTGATCCGCGCCGCGCGCCGCGTGCATCCGAAGATCACCGAAAATACCACCGGCATGCATCTCTGGGCCTCGAACAAGCGCGAACTTTCGCTGCGCCACAATGGCGTGCCCAGCAAGGGCAGTTTCATTTATGAACTGATGGAAAAGCACGGGCTGCGGGCCGAGGACGCGCCGCTGCGCGCGCGCGGCTGGCGGCTGCTGGATGGCGAACTGGTCGAGAGTGTCGATCTTGAGACGGTGGAGACTTTCACCGATATCGGTGGCCGCTCGCGCCCGCTGGCCTATGAGATCTGGAAGCGCTGGGGCGCCGCTGTGCAGATCGTCGATGTCGATGCGCATGGTCAGTTCCCCGACCAGCCAAGCCGGGCCATCGCGGAATACCGCGACTATCTGATCGGGCTGGGCATGCCGGAAGACCGCGTGACCATCGCCCGCACGCTGGAAGACGTGCAGCCCGCGGATGTCATTGCCCATCTTCCGGGCTTTGAAAAAGAGGGCAAGCTGAAGGATTTCCTGCCGGTCTTCGGTCGTGTCCTGAAACCCGGTTCCCGCATGTTCACCGATATTCGCGGCGGCTCCGGCGGCTTTGGCGTGCTGCGCCCCATGGGCACCAACGAGGTGCTGTCAGAGCGTGAAAGCGACGGGGTGAAGGTGGCGCGGGTGCTGTTCCGCGCAGGTGATGCGCTTCAGCTCGCAACCGCTGTCCCGGCGCCCGAACCGGGCTGGTCCGAAATCGCCCGCGATCTGGCGGGCAAGGATGGCTTTTTCCGCGAAAGCGACAGCCACTCTTTCCTCTATATCCCGCGCGGCAGCGATACGCTGGTGGTGACCTTCGACAATCTCGACATCGCGATGGAAAAGCGCGAGGACCGGCGGCCCTGGGGCTTTTCCTTCATAGAGAAACAGGGCTGGTCGATGCTGGGCGTCATGGCGAACGGCTGGACCTGGTATCGTGACCCATGGGTCTGGGATCAGTTCGACGATCTCGCCACCTCGGATTTCTTCGACCAGTTCAGGCGCGTGGTGTTCTATGGCGCCTCGATGGGCGGCTATGCCGCCTGTGCCTTCGTCGCGGCCTGTCCGGGCGCCGATGTGGTGGCGATCAGCCCGCAATCGACGCTGGACCGTTCCATCGTGCCCTGGGAAACCCGCTACAAGGCGGCGTGGGACCGCGATTTCAGCGGCCATTACGGCGATGCGGCAGAGGTATCGAAGGCGGCGGGTAAGGTATTCATCCTCTATGACCCTTACGAGCCGCTGGATTCCGGTCATGTCGACCGCTTTACCCATGACAATGTGCTGAAACTGCGCGCGCCGCTCCTCGGGCACCGGCTGGGGTCCAGCCTGCAACAGATGGGCGTGCTGTCGCCGATCACTCTTGGCGCGCTGAATGGCACGCTGACCGAACTGGAGTTCTACCGGCTGATCCGCGCCCGCAAGGCCTCGACCCGCTATCAGAAAGAGCTGTTCAAGCGGGTGGTCGGCAAGGGGCGCAAGGATCTTGCGCGCAAGCTTGGCCGTTATGTGCTGACGCGTGGTGACAACCGCTATATCCGCAAGGAACTGGCGTTGCTTTAACGCCGCGCCATCCAGCGGGCGATCAGCGGTGCTGCGGTGATCACAAGGAAGATCCGGGTCAGGTGGTGGGCCACAACGAAGGCCACATCCGCCCCGGTCATCAGTGCGATCACCGCCATTTCCGCCTGTCCGCCGGGCAGGAAGCTCAGCGCCACTTCCAGCGCCGGACGGCCGGACAGCAGTGCCGCCGCCTCGATGAAGCCCAGTGACAGGATGGCCAGCAACAGCGCATAGCCAAGGCCCGCCGTCACGTCATGACGCAATTCGCGCGGGGTGATGCCCGCGTATTTCGACCCGACCGCGATGCCGATGAAGAACTGCGCGGCCCAGATCATCTCGGCCGGCGGGCGGCCCTGGATGACGCCGGCAAGGCTCAGGCAGGCTGTCAGGATCAGGGGCCCAAGGATCGAGGCACCGAACATCCCGATGCGCTCGGCGATCTTCCAGCCCGCGATGCCGGAAAAGACCATCAGCGCAATCTGCGACAGCGGCACTTCCGACGCGGGCCGCCCCGGTGCCTGCGACAGATCCACATCATACAGCAGCGCCAGCAGGAAGGGTGTGGCGGTCACGATCACCAGAACCCGTGTCGCATGGATCAGCGACATGCTGCGCACATTGCCGCCGGCCTCCTCGCCGAAGATCAGCATATCCTGCAAGCCACCGGGCATGGCGGAATAGAAGGCGGTCGGATGGTCATAGCCCATGACCCGCCGGAAGAACGGATAGCCCACCAGCCCGATCAGCCCCACGAATAATGGCACCAGCGCCAGCGTCGCCCCCATGCGTGGCAGATCATGCAGCAGGGCGGGCGTCACGGTCGATCCGATGGCAACCCCCAGCCAGGTGCGCAGGGCCGTGCCCAGTACCCCCATCCCCTGCAACGGCGCCCCGGCCAGCGCCGCCAGCAGGCAGCCAAGCATCGGTCCCAGCAGCAATGGCAGCGGCAGGGACAGCAGAACAAAGGCCGCCGCCCCAAGGGCCGCAGCAGCAAGGGTGACAAGTCGGGGACGGGTGATCATCGCGCGCATGATGATCCCCGCTTACGCCCCCTGTCCAAAGGTCGCAAGACCCGCCTTCACCCTTGACCCTCTGCCGCCACGCCGCCAGCATGGCGCAAAAGAGGGGGGAGCCTGTGAGCGGAATTCCGACGTCGATCGACGGGGTGGAGCAGATGCTCGCCGCCCAGGGCTATGTGGCGGCGCGCGCGCTGTCGACGGTGACCTTCCTGTCGCTGAAACTGGGGCGCCCGCTGTTTCTGGAAGGCGAGGCCGGGGTGGGCAAGACCGAAATCGCCAAGGTCATCGCCAGGGCGCTGGACCGTCGGCTGATCCGCCTGCAATGCTACGAGGGGCTGGATGCCGCCTCGGCGGTGGCCGAATGGAACTTCGCCGCCCAGATGGTCGCCATCCGCACCGCAGAGGCGGCGGGGGACACCGACCGCGACGCGCTGAAATCCGAACTTTTCACCGAAGACTATCTGATCGAACGGCCGCTGCTGGCCGCCATGCGCCCGCAGCCCGGCGGCGCCCCCGTGCTGCTGATCGACGAGCTTGACCGCACCGACGAACCCTTCGAGGCCTATCTGCTGGAGGCGCTGTCGGATTTTCAGGTCACGATCCCCGAGCTCGGCACCATCCGGGCGCCCGAACCGCCCATCGTCATCCTCACTTCCAACCGCACGCGCGAGGTGCATGACGCGCTGAAACGCCGATGCCTTTATCATTGGGTCGATTACCCGACGGCGGATCGTGAAATGCAGATCCTCGCCGCGCGCTGCCCCGAGGCGCAGGAAACGCTCAGCCGCGAAATCGTGGCCTTCGTGCAGCGACTGCGCACCGAAGACCTGTTCAAGAAACCCGGCGTTGCCGAAACGATCGACTGGGCGAAATGCCTGCTGGCGCTGGATGTGATCAGCCTGACCCCCGAGGTCATCGCCGACACGCTGGGCGCCATCCTGAAATATCAGGACGACATCCAGAAAATCCAGGGCTCCGAAGCCAAGCGCCTGCTCGATGAAATCCGCAAGGAAACGGTGCCCGCATGACGGCCCGCTCATTTCCCGCTTTCATCTTGGCAAAAATATCCCGGGGGTCCGGGGGCAGCGCCCCCGGCGCATCGTATGGCCAGCTACGCTGAACTCACCCTGCCGGAAGACGGCAAGATCAGCCGCAACATCCTGTGGTTCGCCCGCGCCCTGCGCAAGGCCGGGCTGCCCATCGGCTCGGGCCGGGTGATCGACGCCATCCGCGCGGTAGAGGCGGTGGGCTTTACCGAACGGCGTGATTTCTACTGGACGCTGCATGCCTGTTTCGTCAACCGCCCCGAACATCGTGCGGTCTTCGATCAGGTGTTCCGGCTCTACTGGCGCGACCCGCGTTACATGGAACAGATGATGTCCCTCATGCTGCCCGCCATTCGCGGCGTGCAGGAGGAGAGGCTGGCACAGGCTGCCGAGAAACGTGCGGCCGAGGCGCTGCTGGACGGTGCCAACCGCGATCTGCCCGAGGCGGAAAGCCCCCAAGGCGAGGAACAGGTGGAAATCGACGCCTCCGCCACCATGGCGCGCGAAGAACGGCTGAAGACTCTGGACTTCGAGCAGATGTCGGTGGCCGAGATCGCCGAGGCAAAGCGCATGCTTGCCCGCCTCGGCCTGCCGGTGCAGCCCTTGCCGTCGCGTCGTCAGACTGCGGCCCCGCTGGGGCAGGCCATCGACCCACGCGCCACATTGCGGCTGGCGATGCGCCGGGGCGGCGAGATCACGCGGCTGGCCCGCCGCGACCCGGCGCTGCGCTGGCCCAATCTGGTGGTGCTGTGCGACATTTCCGGCTCCATGTCGCAATATAGCCGGATGGTGCTGCATTTTCTGCATGCGGTGGCCAATCGCAAGGGTCAGGGCTGGGCGCGGGTGCATGGCTTCACCTTCGGCACGCGACTGACCAATATCACCCGCCATCTTGCGACCCGCGATGTCGATGCGGCGCTGGCCGCGGCAGGGCGCGAGGCGCAGGACTGGTCAGGGGGCACCCGCATCGGTGCCTGTCTCCATACCTTCAACCGCGACTGGTCGCGCCGGGTTCTGGGGCAGGGGGCGGTGGTGCTTCTGATCACCGACGGGCTGGATCGCGACGACAGCGGCCAGCTTGCGCGCGAAACGCAGCGGCTGCATCTGTCCGCGCGGCGGCTGATCTGGCTCAACCCCCTGCTGCGCTGGGAGGGCTTTGCCCCGCGCGCCACAGGCATTCGCGCGATGCTGCCCCATGTCGATGCCTTCCGCGCCGGGCATTCCATTGCCTCGCTGGAGGCGCTGGCCGCCGTCATATCGGACAGTGCAGATACCGGCGAGAAGGCGCGGCTGATGCGCGCACTGGCGCGCTGAGATGGCGGTGATCGTCCCCGAGCTTTCGGTCACCGACTGGCGTGCTTCCCGCGTCTTCTATACCGGATTGCTGGGCTTCTCGGTCCTTTACGAGCGGCCTGAAGAGGGTTTTTGCTACCTCGGGCGCGAGGGGGCGGAGCTGATGCTTGACCAGATCGGGCTGGGCCGTGATTTCGACCCCGGTCTTGGTGAAGCCCCGCGCCCGCTGGGCCGTGGCGTCAATCTGCAAATCGAGGTCAGCGCCATCGCCCCCTTGCTGCATGCGCTGGCAGGGGCGGGCCACCCGCTGATCCTGCCGCCCGAAGACCGCTGGTATCGCCGGGATGACGAGGAACTCGGCAACCGGCAATTCGTTGTGGCCGACCCCGACGGCTATCTGTTGCGGTTTCACGAAGATCTGGGTGTCCGCAAGCGGTGCTGACGGATCAGGGGGCTGTCTGCCCCCTCGCCCCTGCGGGGCTCACCCCCGAGGATATTTTTTACCAAGATGAAGGTGCGGGGTTTCATCTTGGTCCAAATATCCTCCGGGGGTGAATTGCCGAAGGCAAGAGGGGGCGGAAAGCCCCCTGCGCCGATTTATTCGGGGCGCCGCGCGGTGAGGGTCGCGGTAACCTCGACCACGAAGCCCACGGTGGCCTCGTCGCCATAGCTCGCCCCCATGCCGAAGGCGCGGCGGTCGAGCGTGGTGGCGCCGGTCATTGTGGCGGTATTGTCCGCTGTGGTCAGCGTGAAGGGCAGGGTGACCGGCACGGTGGCGCCGCGCAGGGTCAGGGTGCCTTTCGCCTCATAGCCTGTATCGGCGGGCAGAATATCGGCGTCGAAGGTCGCGGTCGGGTGGGTTGCGGTATCGAAGAACTCCGGCCCTTTCGCCTGATCGGTGACCGAACCGAGCGTCAGCTTGGTCAGGTCTATGGCGACTGTGACATGTCCGTTCACGCCATTGACCGGGGTTTCGTCGAAGGTGATCGTGGCATGCCAGTCCGGCAACTGGCCGCTGACCTCTGCTCCCATCTGGCGCACCGTGAAGCCAAGGCTCCCGCTTTGGACCTGCCAGTTCCCTGCGGTTGCAGCGGGGGTGGGAGCGATGGCGGCGCGCGCCGGTTCATCGCCGCCGGTGGCGAAGATCAGGGCAAGCGTGCCGACGGCCGCATAGACCAGCCCGGCGGCGAATGCGGGCGCGCGCGGGGCGCTTCCCTTGCCTGCCGACGTGCCCCGCAACATCCGGGACAGGGTATGGTCGCGGTCGATCAGCGCGTGTTTCAGCGCGCCTGCAACATGCAGCAGCACCGAACCGATCAGCAGCTTGGAGAACAGCCCGTGCAGCGCCCCCGCCGCCTCGGCCACGCCCTGCGATTTCGGCACGAAGGGCAGGCCCTGGCCGAAGGGCCAGAAGATCGGGGCGAAGCCGTCCAGCGCCGCGTGATGCACCCAGCCGCTGAGCGGCATGGCGATCATGGCGACGTAAAGCGACCAGTGGATCAGGGTGGCGATCCATGTTTCCAGCCGCCGCTCGGGGTGCAGCGGTGCCGGATGCGGCTGGGTCAGTGCCCAGAGGATGCGGGCCAGCGCGGTGAAGAACGCAGCCACGCCCAGCGTCTTGTGCAGCGAATAGACCAGCGCCTTGGCTGCGACGGCGGCAGAGGTGTCGGCGGGCATGTCCTCGGCGTAAAGGCCAAGGCCGATGGCGGTCAGGATCAGCGCTGCGGTCAGCCAGTGCAGCAGGCGGGCGGCGCTGCCATAGCTTTGCGGGGTGTTGCGGGTGCTCATGCTCTCTCCGGTCTTTCGGTTTTTGGTGGTCTAGCACGCATGCTGCAGTGCGGAAATGCGAGGGCGGGCACAGGCTCTGTGCATCCGCGAAGGGTTGCGCGGCTGTGCGCAGCAGCGATTGCATGGCCCGCCCGCACGCGGTAAGCCGGTAAAAACGCTTGGAGGAACCATGTCCCGCGCATTCGTATTCCCCGGTCAGGGGGCGCAGACCATCGGAATGGGCCGTGCCCTGGCCGAAGCTTACCCCGCCGCGAAAGCCGTCTTTGACGAGGTGGACGAGGCTTTGGGCGAAAAGCTGTCCACGCTGATCTCGGAAGGCGATATCGCCGAACTGACGCTGACGCAGAACGCCCAGCCCGCGCTGATGGCAACGTCGATCGCCGCCCTGCGCGCGCTGGAAACCGAAGGCATCGGGATCGAGACGGCGGATTTCGTGGCGGGCCACAGCCTTGGCGAATATTCGGCGCTCTGCGCGGCGAAATCGCTGGCGTTGTCGGATACCGCGCGGCTGCTGCGCATCCGGGGGCAGGCGATGCAGGAGGCGGTGCCGGTGGGCGTGGGCGCGATGGCCGCGCTGCTGGGTCTTGATTTCGAGGCGGCGACCGAGGTTGCGGTGGAGGCTGCGCAGGGCGAGATCTGTCAGGCCGCCAATGACAATGATCCGGCGCAGGTGGTGGTTTCGGGTCACAAGGCGGCGGTGGAGCGCGCGGTAGAGATCGCCAAGGCCAGGGGCGCCAGGCGGGCGCTGATGCTGCCGGTCAGCGCGCCTTTTCACTGCGCGCTGATGCAGCCCGCTGCGCATGTGATGGCCGAGGCGCTGGCAGCCGTGGTGGTGGACAATCCGGTGGTGCCAGTGGTGGTGAACGTCCGCGCCGAGGCGGTGATGGAGGCCGACCGCATCCGCGACCTGCTGGTGGCGCAGGTGACGGGCTCTGTCCGCTGGCGCGAAAGCGTGCTGTGGATGGATGCTGCGGGGGTGACCGAATACTGGGAAATCGGCGCGGGCAAGGCGCTGTCGGGCATGATCAAGCGCATCGTCAAGGGCGCGGAAACCCGTGCCGTGGGTGCGCCCGAGGATGTGCTGGCGGCGAAGGGCTGAGCCGGGACCAAAATTCTTGAACAAGAATTTTGGGCGCTGACCGGCGCGGTTTTCGTGGGGCGGGGGCTGTGGACGGGGGCTGTCTGCCCCCGCGGCCTTCGGCCTTCCCCCGAGGATATTTGGCCCAGGGTAAAAGCCGGGCCGGGAAAAGGATGGAAACAATGTTCGATCTGGGTGGCAAGAATGCGCTGGTGACCGGGGCTTCCGGGGGCATCGGCGGCGAGATTGCCCGCGCACTGCATGCGGCGGGGGCGACTGTCACGCTGTCGGGGACGCGCCTCGCGCCGCTGGAGGCGCTGGCGGCGGAACTGGGGGAGCGGGTCTTTGTCGAGACCTGTGATCTTTCGGATGCGGCCAGTGTCGAGGCGCTGCCGAAGGCCGCTGCCGCGAAGATGGGCTCTGTCGATGTGCTGGTGAACAATGCCGGGATTACCCGTGACAATCTGTTCATGCGGATGTCGGATGACGAATGGCAGTCGGTGCTGGATGTGAACCTGACCTCGACCTTCCGGCTGTGCCGGGGTGTACTGCGCGGCATGATGAAGGCGCGCTGGGGGCGGATCGTGAATATCAGTTCGGTCGTTGGCGCCACCGGCAATCCGGGGCAGGGCAATTATGCCGCTTCCAAGGCCGGGATGGTCGGCATGTCCAAATCGCTGGCGGCCGAAGTGGCGAGCCGGGGAATCACCGTCAATTGTGTGGCGCCGGGTTTCATCACCACCGCGATGACCGAAAAGCTGAATGACGAGCAGAAGGCGCGCATCCTGACGCAGGTGCCCGCCGGGCGCATGGGCGAAGCGGGCGAGATTGCCGCTGCCGTGCTTTATCTGGCGAGCCCGGAAGCGGGTTACGTCACCGGAACCACCTTGCATGTCAACGGCGGCATGGCGATGATCTGACGCGGGGCGCGGCGGCACGGGCGCGCGGGAAAGCGTTTGCCAAGTGCCGGTGCGCTTGCTATAGCCGCGAACGGAACCACCAGTGCCGGAAGGCTCTGGTGCCCTGCCTGACGCGGGGAAAACAGCCAAGGGCCTGGCCCGCGGCAGGGACACCAGACCGGGGGCCACCCCGCAACGATGAGGAAGTGACATGAGCGATATCGCCGATCGCGTGAAGAAGATCGTCGTCGAGCATCTCGGCGTCGAAGAGGACAAGGTGACCGAGAACGCCTCGTTCATCGACGATCTGGGCGCGGACAGCCTCGACACCGTCGAGCTGGTCATGGCCTTCGAAGAGGCCTTCGGCATCGAGATTCCGGATGACGCCGCCGAAACGATTCAGACTTTCGGCGATGCCGTGAAGTTCATCTCGGGCGCTGTCTGAGGCAGGCGTTGCCAGAGGCCATGGCCTCGGTTTTTCGAAAGGGCTCCCTTTGGGGGCCCTTTTGCATTTGGTCATGCGGTGTAGCGAAAGGGTTGCCTCTGGCTCGCCGTGTTCGCCGTCGCACAAGATCCTGCCGGCACAGGTTCCGGCAGGATCTTGCCGCGCAAGGCGGCAGCGGGCAGCAGCGAAGTTCGTGAGGAGATGCACAGGATCGCCGAGAAGCGCCGTCGCTTCAGCTACCGGCGCGTGGGTTGCACGCTGGGGCGCTAGGGCATGATCATGAACGAAAGACGCTCTATCGCATCTACCGGGAAGAGGGCCTGTCTGTGCGCCGCCGTCGTGGTCGCAAGCGGGCGCGAGGCAGCCGAACGCCAATGCCGGTCCTGCTGCGGCCAGACCCGCGCAGGTCGTGGCGCTGTTGTCACCGTCGAGGATCGAAGCACTCGCAGATCGTGTTCGCGGTTCGATGCCAATCGAACGAGAAGGAAGCCTGCATCAGCTCGTGAACACGCTGGCTGCTCGCAAAGTGCTCGATCTCTTGATCACCGCCTGGAAGCAGACGGAAATATCAGGCGATGTGCTGGCCGGGATCTTGGTCGGTGCAGTCTTCGCCCACCAACAAGCGCAGCGCGAAAACCGTGTCGAGCTCGTTTGGACGGGCCCGACGACACCATTCGTCGCCACTCGCCACTCGCTGCACGGAGCAGTTACTCTTGGATCTCATCGGTCACGCGCAAAGTGACCTCTTTCTCGTCAGCTTCGTTGCATACGACGTCTCCTCGGTGGTCGATGCATTGAATGCTGCATGCAGTCGCGGCATCGACATCCGAATTCTGTTGGAAACCTCTACGAGCCATGGCGGGAGCCTGTCCCTCGATCCTATTGCTATGATGCGGCGCTGTGTTCCCTCGGCAGCGCTGTATGTCTGGACCGACCGGCCGGCACCCTTCGCCGAAGGAGGGGTTCACGCGAAAGTGGCCGTCGCCGACGGCAGTTCGGCCTTTTTGATCAGCGCCAAACCTCGTCCACCACGCGCACCCAGACGGATAATCCGTTCGGCGGTGCGGCGATGAACAAGGTCAGCACGCCGCCCGTCGCTATGGCGAAACTCATCCCCGTGTCGGTCAGGGTCAGCGCCCCGGTGCCGTCGTTTGCGACCAGTTGCCAACGGGTGTACGTCCCGCGCTGGAAGCCGATGCCAATGCAGTGAATGGCTGCGCGAGCGCCAGGGTGGTGGCCAGTGCGGCCGTCGATCCGTACAGGCCGAAGAAGCCCATTCCGGTTGCCTGTAATGTCGTCAGCGAAATCCGCGTGACGAAGGTCCAGCCGCCGAGGCCCGCCGCACTGCCGCGCCAGCAGGCCCAGCCTGCGGAGCGCTGGTCGGCCACCGAGTCCACCACTGCGGCCGACGTCAGACGCCAGCGCCGCATTGAGGCCGCCAGGTTCGTAGCGGCGAGCGTCGGGTGTGAGACTGTGCCGACCGAGGTGATCGGCATGCCTTCGGTGGTGATGCCGTTGGCTTCCGGACTCCGGATGCTGGGCCGGACTCCAAGCGGGGTCCAGCGGCTAACGCGGTGTCCGGTCGGAAGGCCCGCGTTCATTGGTGTTTGTACGGGGCTCGGGTGTATGCCCGGATCATGCGCGACTTGGTTCCTTCGATCGGGCTCGAGCCCAGTGCCTATGGTACGCATTCGATGCGGCGAACGAAGGTTGCGCAGATCTACAAGAAGACCGGAAATCTGCGCGCCGTGCAGCTGCTCTTGGGCCACACAAAGATGGACAGCACGGTACGGTATCTGGGTGTCGATCTGGAGGATGCGCTGACGCTATCGGAGGGGATTGATCTTTGACCTTTGCCTGGCCGGCGTCTGCCGGCCAGGCATGTCGCGCAGGGCGACATTGCACTTGACTTTCGCCGAAATGTCGCCTAAAGCTACATCATGAAGCAGATCAGCTACACCAAAGCCGCGATCAAGGCCTTGCGGCGGATGCCCTCGAATACCGCTGCGCTGATCCGCGCCAAGATCGAAGCTTATGCGCAGGACCCAAGCGCGCAGGCCAATAACGTGAAGCCCTTGAAAGGCCGTGAGGGTATCCGGCTGAGGGTAGGGGATTGGCGGGTGATCATGGATGATCAGGGCAATGTTCTGGCCGTTCTCGATATCGGGCCGCGGGGCGGCGTCTACGACTGAAAGGGTTTGACATGAACGAGATGGTGACGATCCCGCGCGAAGAATATGACCGCCTGCGGGCCGCTGCGGAGGATCTGGCCGACCTGCAAAGCTATGACCGCGCCAGGGCGCGTCTCGCGGCGGGAGAGGACGAATTGATACCGGCAGAGTATGCGAACCGCCTTCTGAATGGCGAAAGCGCCCTGCGCGTCTACCGTGATCTGCGCGGCCTGACCCAAGCGGCGCTGGCCGAAAAATCGGGCGTGAAGCGGGTCACCGTGGCCGAGATCGAGACCGGCCGAAAGCAGGGCTCGGTCGCAACATTGCGCGCCTTGGCCGATGCGCTTGGCGTGAGTCTGGATGATCTGACAGAGTAACGTCGGCCATAGCTGCCACTCTGCTGACCGAGATGTTGCAATGCGCCACTCACCAAAGCCGCCTTTCGAGATGTGCTGCAGCAAAACATGAGACCGACATTGTTTTGATTTGAACAAACTCGACATTCGGGGTGAGCTGATCTGCTTTCAAATACGGAACTGCAACGAGGTATGCGTGGCACGTCCGGTGCATCAGGCCATCTGCTGATCGTCCACTGGAGCCCTTGACGAAGATGCCATTTCGTCGAGAAGGCACTGATATTCTTGGCTCAACTCAGACATCTTCCCTGTTGGTCCCAGCGAAGATGAACAATGCCGATTCTGAGGTCTGGCTGGCGGATGTGTTGACATGCGCGCGAATGCAGTCTCCTGACGCGCTAACAGACTCTGACCTTGGAATAGACAGCCACCAAGGTGCTGCAAAGCCGCAAGACGGGACCCTGCTTGATGGCTCCATTGATCGGCATGTGCCAGTCCGGACACCGCAATGGCAGCGCTGGATCAGTGGGCCTGCGGCATACCTTCCCCCGATTGCAAAAGGCCAGCCATCGCCAGTCTCGGCGCGTCGAGATAGAACATCACCTTGACGTGAAACTTCCCCGGCACGACGCGCGCCTGTCGTCGGCATGCCGGGAGCGCCCCGTCCTTAACACTCAGAAAAGGCCGCTGACTTCGGCGGTCTGCTTGCGCTTGTCATAGGCGCAGACCACGACGCGGTCGGCCGTTGCGCCCTGTTCTGGCCCGACCATGACGGCAAATGCGTAGGATTCCGAACCGTAGGGATCAACGTTGATGGTGTTCACCGTGATCATCCCGCCAACGGCGTTCAGGCAGGCCTGCCGGACGGCGACCTCAAGCTCTGCCCAGGCGTCATCGCTGGACGCCTGGGCTTGTTGCGCGGCGGTCATCAAGGTAGCCGTAAGGCAGGCAGCGCGTGCCACATCTCTGTGCCGTCCGATAATTCCGGTCATGGGTAGTATCCTTCTTTTCAATGGTTGAAGTCTTTTCTGCCCGCAATCCACAGGTGGAGGCCGGAGGGGCGCCCTTCCTTGAGACGGGATATGGATGGAATTGCGCCTGAACCGGGCCGCAGCATTGGGCGGCCCGGTCCGGGCATCAGATCAGTTGAAGGTCCAGATGGTGCCGGTTTCGTTGGCCATGGTGACCTTGCCTTCCGAAGAAATAAAGATGTCACTCGGCATCCCCGTCGGTTCGGGCGGATAGGCGTAAAGAACCTCGCCCGCCGCATCCAGACCCATCAGCTGGCCGCCGGTGGTCATCACGACCTCGGCCGTATCGGCATAGCGGATGCTGGGGTCATTGTTGACACACCAGACAAATCCGTTGTCGGCCTCTGTGTAGATGCAAAGATTGCCGTCGGCCTGGAAGGTCATGTAATAGCCATCCATCGCAAAGCGCTGTTCGCGGGTGACGACGCCTGCAATGCCTTCCCTGAGCGTTTCGGGGGCAGGTTCAGGCCCCGCAACCGGCTCTGCTGCAGGCTCAGGGGGTGCTTCGGGCGTTTCTTCCGGCAACTCGGTCTGAACATCGGTCGCCGCCGGCGCATTCTGGCCGCTGTTGTCGACGCGGGCAGGAGTGTCGAAAGACCAGACAATACCATTTTTGTTTACCAAAGAGACCTCACCCTTCGGCGAGATGCTGATATCGCTTGGGATGCCGGTCGGCTCGGGCGGGTAGGCGTACAGAATCTCGCCACGCCAGGTCATAGCCACCAATTCGCCTATGTCGTTCATCACGACTGCATTCGTATCGTCAAAGCGGGCGTTGGGGTCATTGCTGACACACCAGACCAAGCGGTTGCCCTCCACAGTGCGAATGCAAAGATTGCCGTCCTTCTCGACCTCTATGGCGTATTCGCCTGCCTCAATGCGTTGATTTCGGCGAATTCCACCCATAAGGCCGCCTAGGAATGGGTGAAGGTCGAAATCGTCATGAGAGGCAGGCCCTGCGAGATGTTCAGACATCAGATAGTTTACGCCCGCCGCCGCCCGCGCCGCCGCCAGCGCGGTCTCACCGATATCGTCAATCGGGTTGGAACCGTCGGCACGCTCGGTGGACGGCAGGTCAGCGACGGTTGCGTCTGCCACCTGCACATCCGCGGTGGCGGCGGCAAAGGCGGAATCGCCGGTCATCGCCACGTCATAGGTGCAGTCGCGCAGCAGGTTGATCTCGATCACGCCGTTTTGCAGGCAGGTGGTCGCGGCGCTGGTGCGGGTTTCTTCGGGCAGTTCGGCCATGACAACGGGCGCGGGCGGCGGGGCCGACGGCGCGGGCGGGCGGTGACGGAACAGGTTTTCTTCGGCCGTCACGCGCCAGGATTCGCCAAAGCGGTTGATCTCGGCCTGCGAAGCGGGCTGGGCGATTACCTCGCCGCTGCGCAGCGTCATGTCATTGGCGGGATCACCGTCCTGAAGACCAGACAGGCCGAATGCGTTCGGCTGCTTTGGCATTGGAACGATCCCCACGGAGGCAAAAGACCCGCCGGGCATGAATGCGAACCCCATAAAGCGCATGTTGTCCTCAATCGGAAGAGGATGGCCTGGCGGATAACGATCGATACTCACCCATTCCCAGGGATCCTGGGCGGTGGGGGGCGAGGATTGAATGATGCCCCCTTGCGGAAGTTTGTAAAAACGGGGGCCGTTTTCTATCTCGCTACTGGTCAGTTCAACCTCAACTCCGTTCACCACCACCAATGTGCCGCCGTCATAGACCTCGACCACGTCGCCATCTACATGGGCCGCGAAAGCGATGGCGACGGAGACTGCCGGATCCCCTGTCGAAGGTTCGGTGCGTATCTGCGACATGAACTGGCGGTCGGCTGATGACGTGGCAATGAAATCACCTGGCACCTGAAAATCATAGCTGAGCCCGTCAAGAGAACGAATATGAACGTCGCCATAGGCCAGAATCTGAACACCCTCTGACCCCGCCCTAAGCGCAGGTTCAGGGGTGGCTGTCGCCGGTGCCGCGATCACGCTGCCGTTCAGCACGACTTCCGCCGCGCGCAACTTGTTGCCTGCGGGGCAATCGTCAACCTGTGTTATGACGACACGGTTCTGGCCGGTCCGCAGGAACTGCGCCAGATCCATGGTGACGTTCTGGTCATAGGCCACGAAATTGTTGACGCCATTGGGCATGTCCGGCGTGCCGCTCGGGTAAGCCTCGTTGAAGATGGTGATGCGCGAGCCGTCATCCATACCGGTAAAGCCGATCGAAAAATCCGAGACCTGCGCGCCTTGGGGGACAGTCACCACCGTGTCGAAGAACACATAGTCAAAGGCCTGCAAGCAGGTCCCCTCGGCCAGACGCGAGATCTCGTCGCCGTTATGGCCCTTGAACGCAATGATCTGCGGATCGGGTGCAGGCTCCCAGCCGGGGGCGTTGGCGTCGGGGATCGGCGGGGCATAGACAAAGGCCAGCGGATCCCCGTTGGCCGGGGAGGATACGCCGGGCACGGTCACGATCTCGCTCGTCCTGTTCATGCGCCAGTCTGCACGGGTGACATCCTGCGCTAGCGCATTTGTGGCGAAGGCGGCGAATATGGCCGTTGCGGGTAACACAATGTTGCGCCCTGCGCCTATGCCTTTGAATGAATGCCGCAAGTAGCTCTCCTTAATTGAAATCTCGCATATCAAGACGGTGCAGGCTGGCCTTTCTGTCAATACGGATTCACGGCAAAATCGGGGCTTGATATCTGATAACAATCGGGAAGTTGTAATCATCACAAAGCTGGGTCGCCCATTTCTGACGGCCTTCGTACAGTGCTTTCGCGATGATGACGCGCGGGCTGACGGCCGCGGTGATGATCATCCTTCATCACCTGAGCGGTCGGGGCGCCGAGGGCGAGGCAGTCCCGCGACTTCACCAGCGTTCCCGCCAAGGTGATCTCCAGCGAGGTTGCGGTGACGCTGGTGATGATGACGCTCCGAAAAGGCGTCTTGCCCGTCAGGTCGCGCCAGATGCGGGATTCATCGAGACGGCTGACCATCGGGGCGATGACCGCGACATAGACGATCACCAGCGGTATGGCGGCTGCCCAGACTCGCAACTCCTTCTTGGTGGCATGCGCGATGCGCGCTTTAACCCCGGCCATCGTCACCTCCCTTACCTTCGGCGCGCCGTTCTACGGCGGCGAGAACCACCTTGGCGGCCCCCATGCCCAGCAGGCCGGTGGCAAAGGTCGCGGTATCGGTGCCTCCTGCGCCAAGCTCTCCGACGTTGCCCTCGATGATCGCCAGCACCACCGGCGACATATACCGGGCGAAGATCGCGCCGGTGATCGCGGCGGGAATGCCATCGCGAAGCCTGCGCCTCTCGCTCATCCACCAGCGCATGAGGCCACCGGCGGCGCCAGCGACATAGGCCCGGCCCGCCTCGCCGCCGAACCATCGCTACAGTCACGGACAAGGCGCAGCAGCTTTATGCCTGGCTGAAAGCGGCGGCGGGGGCGGGAGGCGAAGCGGCTGGCGTCACCACCGGCACGCCCATGGGTGTGGGGGATATCCAGATGCCCCCGACCGAAAACGCCCCGCGCACGTCTCCGAAGCCGCAAAGCAAGCCAGCGGGCTTCGACACCGATATCTCGGGCGCGTCAGCAAGGCTCATATCCTTGAGGCTGTCGTGGTCGGGGTAAGCCTCGAAGCCGCCGAGCGCATCAAGGACAAGAAGAAGATGGAAATGGCGGAAAAGGCCGAGCAGCTTCTGGCCGGAACCGGCTGGCTTCCGCTCCCGCTGCGCACCGAGCCGCCCGCATGGCTGGCCGACGAGCAGCCGCAGGCTCTCGCCATGGCCGAACCCGAGAACGCCGGGACCATAGAGGACGAGCCTTTCCCCGTCGCGGCGGAATGAATGGCGGGCCGGGATCGCGCAGGCGGTCCCGGCCTTCCACCCGAAAAATCCCGGCCGCGCGGCTTCCCCGCGCGGCCGGACCTCGACAGTTCAATAATGGTCAAGCCCCACAGGCTCGACAGGACAGGCAAGCATTGGCACCATGCCGGGAGGCAGTCGTCGGAACCATGACGGCACGAAAGGCGGTGCGACAAGTAGAAGGTGAAGGATCATGGTCGCGGTAATGTTCATGAGCGTTGCGCTGGTCGCGCTTGTCTGCGTTCTCGCCTACACGCTCGCCATATACGCGCTGCCCTTTTTCGTCGGACTGGCCGCTGCGCAGTTCGCCTATCAGACCGGCTCCGGGCTGGTCGGCGCGGGATTGGTCGGCCTATTCTCCGCTGGCGCCGCCTTCGGCATCCTGGCCGTGCTGTTCGAGACGATCCGCTCGCCCGTCATCCGTCTGATCGTGGCGCTTGTCTTCGCCGCGCCCGCCGCCGTCGCAGGCTATGCGCTGGTCTATGGCATCACCAAGGAAGCCGTCCCGTCCGAAATCTGGCGGCAAATCTTCTGCATCGTCGGCGGCGGTTTCGTCGGCCTGTCCGCCCTTGCGCGACTGGCGGCGGGCGTCGACCAACCGGCCCGATAACGGGTGCATCTTGTCGGTCGATAGCACATTCTCTATATTGATAGCACAGCCATCACTTGACCGGAGACGCCATCAGATGCCCGCCGTCACCATTCGCAACCTTTCCGACGAGGCCCACCGCGCCCTCAAGGTGCGCGCGATCCATCATGGCCGCAGCGCCGAAGCCGAAATGCGCGACATTCTGGAAGCGGCGGTGCGCCCCGCCGAACGCCTGCGCCTCGGTTCCGCCCTGTCGGCGTTGAGCCGCAAGGCCGGGCTGACCAATGCCGATTTCGAGGCGCTGGAACAGACCCGCGACAAGACTCCCGCCTCGCCGATGAGATTTGAATGATCGTTCTGGATACGAACGTCGTCTCCGAGGCGATGAAGCCCGAGCCGGACCCCGCCGTGCGCGACTGGCTGGACGAGCAGGTTGCCGAAACGCTTTACATATCCAGCGTGACTGTCGCGGAGTTGCTATTCGGCATCGGCGCTATGCCGGAAGGCCGGCGCAAGCAGAAGCTCGCCACGACGCTCGACGGGATGCTTCCGCTGTTCGAGGGCAGAATCCTCGCCTTCGATACCGATGCCGCCCGCCGCTATGCCGACCTTGCCGTTGCAGCCCGCAAGGCGGGCAAGGGCTTTCCCACGCCGGACGGCTATATCGCAGCTACCGCAGCCGCCCATGGTTTCGCGGTGGCGACACACGATGCCAGCGCCTTCAACGCGGCAGGCGTTCCCGTAATCGACCCTTGGACGGCACAGCACTGAACATCAGGACGCTTCGCCTTCTCTGATAAAGATGTGGGAAAGGTGATGGCGTTGCCCTACGGGCCGGGCTTTCGGCCGCGCCGGAACCACGCCGAGGGCGCGTTTCCGCCATTCGGCTTCAATCCCATAACGCGGAGGACGGCAGCGGCCATTTCGCGGGAAGACCCATCCGGTTGAGCGGGGCAGTTCGGGGGCCGGTCTCGGTCGCCACGGCAGGCCCATGAGGTTGGGCTTTCCCTCCGCTTCAACCGGCAGGCGGATCGAGGCCGGGAAGCTCGGACCATCCGCTTGCAGAGCCACGGCGCAACGCCCCGCAAGCGATCTTCCGGCCACACCGGACACGGCAGCGCCCGCGAAGGTCAGACGAGGCCACACCCGCAGACCCTCGCTGGCGATGGATGAACGGCCTTGCCGGTCGGGTCAGGGAAGACCGCAGCCCGTGAACCCGCGCAGTTCCGTCCCCGATCTCGGCGCGGCGCAGGACGGCCGCCATCGCCGTATTCCACCTGATTTCCTGTTACGGGCGCTCCATTCGCGGCCTCGATTTGGCATGGTCAGACCGAAGACCGCCGCCGCTGAAGCGGCGTCTCGCTCGTCTTCCCGCAACGCCCGTCACCAGCTTTTTTCCGCCGCCTTCGGCTTTGCAGCGCGAAACAAAAAAGCCGTCGCCGGCCGCCTTCCACTTCGTTCCAGCCCCAAGGGGTGCGGGGCCGACCGTCCCCGGTCTCACGACCGCCATCGAGGTCGCAATGGTGCGGCCCGATAGGAAAAAGGAATACGACAATGGCGACCATCGGCACCTTCACCAAGAACGAGAACGGCGCGGGCTTCACCGGCGCGGTCAAGACCCTGACCCTCAACGTCAAGGCCAAGTTCACCGCCACCGAGGGCGATAGCGAGCGCGGCCCCGACTTCCGAATCTTCGCCGGCGCCACCGAGTTCGGCGCGGCCTGGAAGAAGATCGCCCGCGAGACGCAGCGCGAATATCTCAGCGTCAAGCTGGACGATACCATGTGGAAGGTGCCGGGCGTTCTGGATTGGGCGACCATGACGCACAACCCATTCGTGGACGTGACCAAGGACACGACCACTCTTTACGCCAGCGACCGCGACGTTTTCCTGTTTCTGGTGGACGATACGCACCCCATCGAAGCCGGACGCCTGCCGAACGGCGACCCCGACCTCTATTTCCGGGGCTTCTATTGCTGGAATAGCGAAGTGGGGAGCAAGACGCTCGGCATCGCCTCTTTCTATCTCCGGGCGGTTTGCATGAACCGCAACCCGCATCATCGGCCAATACGACGACGGCGTGACCTTCGGCCAGCGCCGTGTCCTCTTGGTGTGGAATCGCCTTATCCTGCCGGGCGGCCGCTCTATCGTGCTGGAGCGCCTGCCGGGCGCGGACGCCAGCGGCTACGCCGGCCTTGAGGATGGTGTTGATTACCACTGGTGGGATCTGATGAAAGCCGCCGGGCTGTCCACGCTGCTCGCGGTCGGCACCGAGCTGGCGACCAGCGACGAGGACCGGCTGATCCGCGCCATCCGCGCCGACGCTGACCATTCGGCCGGGCTTCCCGGTCAGGGTCATCGTCACCCGCGACCTCGTATTCGAGAACGCCGGAGGCTGACCATGACCAAGCTGAAACTCGGTCCCATCGTGGAGGACAAGCCGGTGAAAGTCACGGTGGAGCTGCCTGGGCCGCTCCACCGCGATCTTGTCGTCTATGCCGAGGTGCTGGCCCGCGAGTCCGGCCAGCCCGTCGCCGATCCCGTCAAGCTCATCGTGCCGATGCTGGAGCGATTCATCGCCACGGATCGCGGCTTCGCAAAGGCTCGCCGCTCGGCCGGCTGACCTGTCGGCGGCATCCCCGCAAGGGGGGTGCCGCCTGCGCATCCCCCTTGCGGCACGCTACAGACCGCCGATCTCCCTCCATGCTTCGCCTAATTCCGGGGCTTCCAGCAGCCCGGAATCCAGCGAACCACGGAGGATTTCATGTGCGCCAAGCCCCGCTTTCCGCTACGCGGCCGCCCGCGACAGCCGGTGCCGAAAACGCTTCCCGACGATCTCTATGACTATGACGACGATCCCGCGCCGCGCATCAGCCCGCCGCGCGGAAGCCCGTCCCATGTCTTCGATGTGGAGAAGCTGCCCGTCATAGACGACTGGCCCGATGAAGTGCCGATCACCGAGGCCGAGATTCAGGTGTTCGAGCGGTCGTTCGCCGATGTTTTCGATGAAATGTTCGGCTCGCTCGATCTTCCCGAGGACTTGAAATAGTTATCGAAGTATGATAACGATAAGCCTTGAAAGAAAATCGAGCTACGCCATGTCAACGCTGAAGATCGGCATTGCCGATCCCGAGGAAATGAAGGCCCGCACCATGCGGATTGCGCGCGGCGAGGAAAAACCCGCGCCCGGCGATCCGACCGTCTGGTTCGCGTCCACAATGTCGTTCGCCAAGTTCCTTTCGCCCGGCAATTGCGACTTGCTCCGCATCATCCATGAGCAGGAGCCGGAATCGCTGGAGGAACTGGCGCAGATCACCGGCCGCGCGAAATCCAACCTTTCCCGAACCCTCAAGGCCATGGCCGGCTACGGCCTGGTCCGCATGGAGAAAGGCAAGGGCCTCAAGCTGGTCCCCAAGGTCATCCATGACCGTGTGGAGCTGTTTCTGCCCTTGTTCGACCGCCGCAAAAAGAAAGGAACCCGCAAATGAACGCACAATCGCCCACCGTCGCCTTGCGGGCCGCCCTCTATCTGCGCGTTTCGACCCCGCGTCAGGCCGAGCATGACGTGTCGATCCCCGATCAGCGCAAGCAGGGCGAAGCGTGGTGCGCCTCGCGCGGTTATCAGCTTGTCGAAACCTTCGTGGAGCCGGGCAACACCGCCACCAACGATCGCCGGCCCGAGTTTCAGCGTATGATTGAGGCCGGCACCTCCAAGCCCGCACCGTTCGACGTGGTGCTGGTCCACAGCTTCTCGCGCTTCTTCCGCGACGCCTTCGACATGGAATACTACTACCGGAAGCTCGCCAAGAACGGAGTCCGGCTCGTTTCGATCACCTAGGAACTTGGGGACGATCCGATCCATGACATGATGCGCCGGATCATGGCGCTGTTCGACGAATACCAGTCCAAGGAGAACGCCAAGCACGTCACGCGCGCCTTGAAGGAGAATGCGCGCCAAGGCTTCTGGAACGGCGCGCTTCCGCCTGTCGGCTATCGCATCGCTGCCGCAGAACAACGTGGCGCGAAGACCAAGAAGAAGCTGGAAATCGACCCGCTGCACGCCGACACGATCCGGCTCATCTACCGTCTCGCCCTTGAGGGCGAGGGCGACAGCGGCCAGATGGGCGTCAAGGCCATCGTCACATATCTCAATCGCAAGGGCATTTTCACCCGCGACGGCGGGCGTTGGGGCATCGGGCAGGTTCACCGTGTCCTCACGCGGCGCACCTATATCGGCGAGCACGAGTGGGGAAAGCGGAGCAAGCACGGCGACCCGCAATCGCCCGACAACATCGTCATCGTCCCGGTTCCGCCGATCATCGAGCGGGAGACGTTCGACGCGGTGCAGAAGCTCCTACAGGCCCGCAACCCCAAGACCGAGCTTCCCGCCTGCGTCGTGATCGGGCCGACGCTGCTGACCGGCATCTGCTTTTGCGAGAAGTGCGGCGGGGCCATGACCATCCGCACCGGCAAGAGCGGCCGCTATCGCTACTATGCCTGCTCGATGAAGGCGCGGCAGGGCGAAACCGGCTGCAAGGGCCGGGCGATCCCCATGGACAAGCTCGACAACATGGTGGTCAGTCATATCGAGGAACGGCTGCTCGATCCCGACCGGCTGGAGAAGCTGCTTGGCAGCGTTCTCGGCCGTCGCTCCGATCAGGCTGAGCGCCGCCGCCAGCACATCGCCGAATTGCAGCGCCGGGCGGCCGAATCGGAATTGCGCCTCAAGCGTCTCTACGACGCCATTGAGGCCGGCGTCGCCGATCTGGACGACCCGGCGCTTGCCGAGCGCATCGCCGGCCTCAAGGTGATCCGCGATCAGGCGAAGGTCGATGCCGACCGGGCGCAGGCGCTGCTCGAAAGCCCCGGCCATAGTTCCATCAGCCCCGTCATGATCCAAGGTTTCGCCCGCCGAGCGCGCGAGCGCATCCGGGGCACGGAAGGCGGCTATCGGCGGGATCATCTGCGCGCCTTGGCGCAGCGCGTCGAGGTCGCCGACGACGCAATTCGCATCATGGGATCAAAGACGGAGCTGCTAAGGACGCTTATTGCTGGCGAAGGGCGGCTATCGGCGGCGATTGGCGTGCCCAGAGGCGGACTGAAATGGCGGAACAGGTGGGATTCGAACCCACGGGGCCATCTCTGGCCCGACCGATTTCAAGTCGGTTGCCTTAGACCACTCGGCCACTGTTCCGGGTGTTTTCCTAGCGGGTTGTGGTGGGTTTGCCAAGGGTGATTGGCGGGGTGTTGCAGGTGTAGCGCGACAAAAATAAATGGCCAAAACGACAAAATTAAGGGGCCAGCAGCTGAAGGTAGAGCTATGCTCCAAGTGCATATCTCGACACTCAATTCGCCCCCTTTCTCAGGTTATGCGCGGCGTTGAAGATGGCCTATCGACGGTCTCTCGATATGCTGCCCGGACTCTGCAGCTGCAGTGTGGATTTCTGCCATTCGATGAAGGTGAACCAATTGTAACCTCTCAAGTCCGCGCTTTACATAAAATCTGCCGGGGTCGTTGCGGGAAGTCACTCAAACCGCTGTTCCCATTCCTCGTCTTCTTGTCTCTCACGCGCCCGTTCACTTTCGATTTCCTTTGTCAGTCGATCTGATACTGTCCGAGCAGCTCGGGCTATCTCTTCCCGCTTGTACTGGGTCAGTTCTGCGATGGCATCTGCTCTCGGCTGCATGACATCTGCACGACTCCCGGACCACGAAGACGGGCTAACACGATCCGCATAGGCGTGAAGGACGACCTCAGGCTCAGGCGCTGCTTCAAGAAACTCAACAGCGACCGTACTCATGGATGTGCCGCCCCTGTTCCCATCAAATTTCTCCCAAAGTTCGATGCCAGAAGAAACCAGTCCCCAGATAGCAGGAGGATCTCGCTGCTGGCACCACGCAATTAGGTTGGCCACACTGATCTTAGCGAGTGGGCTGCGCCGTATTCCTCCTTTTTTAGTAAAATAGATGCGTCGGTGATGCTGATCATCCGTCCCCTGAAAGACACGATTTAAGAAGGCTTCCGGCATAAGCCCCGCTGTCGTCTCAATGGCTTCCTCGAATGAATGAATGAAGCCGTATTTCTCGTCTATGTGAGAGAAAATAGCATCCACCCACTCAGTCTTTTCAGCGTCATTGCCATCGAAACTAAGTGCGGACTTTATTACACATTCCATACTGTAGTCTTTGCTGCCCCCGGGATCTTCGTGATCCCCCAACAGTAATTTAGCCGCCGCTTTCAAACCAAGTTTTCTTAATTCTGGTCCCAAAGCATCTTCCAAGGGATCTTTCCCGTGCAATTTCATACTCAAGGCTTCGAGCAGCGTGTCGCTGCCGTTTGCCTTGGTTAGTAGTTTTCTCGCAAGCTCCAACAATCGTTCGGACGGTAGGTGTGCATAGTTGTCCTGCCAGAGGATAGGTCCGAACATCCGAGGTTGTGTGCCTTCTTCGTCAAGCAGCGCCGCACATCTATTTAGATCGGCCTCCGTGAAGTCATCACGTGGATGCAGGCCCACCAGAACATTCTGCAGCTTCGAATGTTCCGCACATTCATCTAGTAGCTCTCTCGACAGTTGAGTGTCATGGATAGCAACCCCCTCGATGAAGCCTCCAATGACCGAAAAGTCATGGTTCGAATCGGATGACCTAGCGAGGTGTTCGAGTAAATCTCTCCAACACTCACGATGGTTGAGGGCTCCCTTCGCAAGGCCGACCCCGAAGGCCTTGCGATAACTCATATGTTCACTAGAGAAAATCTCGGAACCCAATTCTTCAAGTTGATGTTCTGACGCTGCGAAGCTCGCGCCTAAGTCCGAAGCCTTGGCTACTAGCCGCTCGAAAGCATTGCTATATTTTTGGTCGCTGCTATCGTCGAAATCATCATCAAGCGTCCAGCAGTCATGCCTTTTATCCAGAACATATGTTTTGATCTTTGCGATCAGGTTACGAGGCTCCAAGTCCCGGTTTAAATCGGCGAGGCATTGAGGAAGCGGCTCGGGCTCAAGTTCGTCCTTCTGCCTAGTATGATCGAAATAGATTACAGACCGGACGGCTTTCCAACCTTCAACCCATGACTGGTGATCATTGATTTTTCTTGCTGCTTCGATCAACTGGTCACGTATTGCCTCATCGCGCCACAACCCACGAAACTTGTTGGCCAGAGCTAACCGTGCTCGGCCTTTGAGGTCATTGTCATCTGAATTTGCAAGTCGCACAGCCAGACCAATAAAGGCATTGCGCCACTCGACAAGTTGATCATGATCTGGTCGATAACCGTAGTCCCTTGGACGCGCCCCGAACTCATTGAGCCCGCGGCTAGTCCAAGGGGGGCCATCCAGTGCGCTTGAGAGCAATTTGCTTCCCAAAGAACGCCGCGCCAAATCATGAGCACTCAAGCACTTCTCAACAATGGCAAGGCGCTGTTGCAATGAAGCGTGCGTGCCGGATAGATAGGGTTGGAAGAACTCTGCAATCTTGTTCCTGACGGCATCATAGTTGTTGTTTTCGTCTTCATGGTCTGCAATGTGGAGCAAAAGCGACATGCAGCGATCAAACGCATTTGGTTCATATGCCAAGGAGCGAAGCAGATTGAGGATAGTGGTTCTTCGAGGGTTATATTTCGGCTCTAGGCCCCGGAAATCTGGAACCATAAGCTCGGCTTCGATCCGGTCTAGCAGCATATCTGGCGCGACGGGGCCGACATAACCGAGTATTTTCGATCCGTTGTCATCAAGGTCCAAGATACTCCCTAAGAGGCTGTCAGGCTGGAGCCATGATTTGACAATTTTCTCTGCCACAGGATGATCGTGCATAAGGCCAAGCCTGTGTGCGAACGACACAAGAAGCCGACTGTTCCCGGGCGCTTCAAACGTCGATCTCAGAGTGTCAACAGGAATGCTTTCAAGCGCCGAACCAGCAAGCCTGTTGGCAACAGCATGCGGAAGGATTGCCCTCCAATGCGCTCTCTTTTGCACTACATGGCGCTCTGCAAGCTTCGTCACAGTTCGATACAATTGCGCCCTCGAGTGGCCTGAAAGTGTGCCCATGATATCCAACTCATTCTGACCGACCTCGGGATCAGACACTGAGAAGGAATATACTAGAGCAAGTGTTTCGGCCTGTTCGCGCAGATCGCCATCTTGCCCTTTCCGCTGTTGGAAAATTCGGTCAAACAAGTCGGCGGCTGTTAGCTGAGCAAGGCTTTCGCCGTGTTCAACCTGCTCTGCGATGGCCAAGGCTACTCTGGCATTTCCATCAGCAAATTCAGCTACCTTTCGTGCGTTTCCCTGGCCGATTTCTGGAAACCGTCGCAACAATAGCTCCTCGGCAACGTCTGGTCCGTGAGCTTCGATGTGAATGACCTCTGTGGTCTGTGGCTTGTCGTCCCTGATATCATATTCAACTGTGATCAGGCTGACATCACCACTTCCAGCCGACACCTTGCTTGCTAATGCAGAGTGCAGATCGGAACGGCAGTTATCGAGGACCATCACCGCCCGACGCCCTTCAGCAATCAGCCGATCCAGCATCGCGGATGCTGAAGGGTCTGGGGCCTCTCCGGTGTCGACGTAGACGGCAATCGTTCTGTCGAGAGGGTCGCTTCCCACGTTTTCTTCGAAGAGTGCTTGAACAATCCTTGTCTTTCCGACACCGGAAAGTCCCGTGACGCGGATTGCCTTGTTCGATGTGCGTATGAGACGACGCATTGGTTCGATGGCGTCTTCGATTGAAAACTTTTGGTCACGTTCCGTCGGCAGGTGGACAATAACACCCGGGGCCGAGATGAGCGTGTCCTGTGACCCTTTCGGTGGGTTGCTCCAGGCTCCATATGGTTGCCAACCTGAATAGCCTTGGCCGAGTTTGCCTTTCACCCAGAGTAGAACCGATGCGTGCTGTCGTATCCACTGAGCCAGTTTCGAGCGGTCAAAGAAGTCCAAGTGGATCTGGTCTTTGTTCGGATCACTTGCGACAGCTGCCCGCATCGCATCAAGGCGATCCTTCTTCATGGGCGGTGAGCAATCGTCAGCAAGGCTCACCATGATATAGCTGCCGCCGATCTTCGCTTGGTTTGAGATGGCTGCATTGAGTTTGCCATCCTTCTGCATCTCTTTTGAGATTGCAGATTTTGGCATCGTGTCCTTCTTGGATTGGAGGATCGTGTTTGGGCGACTGAGGAAGCCTGTGTCCAGTTCGGGAGTATTTACTTGCACATGGATGTCAATGCCCTCGTCAGGCGCCTTGATCGAGCCCGACCAACTGACACCTGCTGGACTATGCCCATGTGTAGCAATCTCTGCTTCGGCCAACCTTGCAATCAACTCTTCCAGAAGAGCGTCAGACAGCCGAAGCAAGTCATCCTTTTCGATATCGAAAATCGCCATCGCAACACCTTAGCGCACTATATTCCCCATCAATATGGCCGAACGCTCAATACTTGGGAACATCGCGGCCGCAAGCATGTAGCTATGTCTCCACTTGACTTGCCACGACATCAATGTCGACGTTTTCAACGTTTACTATGTCGGCTATCCGCCCTTCTGGGCACCAGGCGTTTCGCCGATCACCCGAGCCGCTGCAGTGCCCCGACAGCCTTGACCAGATCGACCGCCTTCAGCAGGTCAGCCTCCGCCCCGACGGCGATTCCGCGTGGGCGATCAAGTTCAGCGAGGAATGGTACCGGCTGCAGATGCCGCCGCTGAAGGCGGCCTTCGAGGATGATCACATTGCGCTGATCGCCGACAGCGAGCATGTCTCCGACCTGCGCATGGTGAAGCTGATCCGGGGCATCCCCCGCGTGCCCCCCGTCCGCGAGGGCGAGAAGGGCAGGAAGCGCCATGGCGACTATGCCATCGCGCTGGCGCTGGCGTATTTTGCCAGCCGCATGCGCTGGGTCGAATACGGCTATGTGCCGGTGCCGGTCCATGACCAGAGGGTCGGCCACAACGGCGGTCCCGCAATGTTCGGGAGCGAAGAGGAGGGCTGGTGGCGCGGGCCGCTCGGCTTCGCGGGAGTATCTGACCATGGCCCGCAATCTGATCCTGACCGACCGCTGGGGCTATGAAGTGGATCGCGCCAGCCTGACCCGCGATGTCGGGGCGCCCAGCCTGTCGGGCGCGCGCTCGCCGCTGACCTCCTATCCGGGCGACGGGCTGAACCCGCTGCGGCTGGCGCAGATCCTGCGCGCGGCGGATCACGGCGATCCGGTGCGCTATATGGAACTGGCCGAGGTGATCGAGGAACGCGACCCGCATTATCTGGGTGTGATCGGCACCCGGAAGCGGTCGGTCTCGCAGCTCGACATCACGGTCGAGGCGGCCTCGGACGATGCCCATGACGGCAAGCTGGCGGATATGGTCCGCGACTGGGTCAAGCGCGACGAGCTGCAGCAGGAGCTGTTCCATATCCTCGACTGCCTGTCGAAGGGCTATTCCGCCACGGCGATCATCTGGGATCATTCCGAGGGGCAGTATCTGCCGAAGGAGCCGGCCTGGCGCGATCCCCGGATCATCCGGTTTGCCCGTCACGATCTGGCGCGGCCGCTGATGCTGGATGACAGCGGGCGCGAGGTGCCGCTGCCTGCCTTCCGCTTCGTCTTTGCCGATATCCCGGCCAAATCCGGCATCCTGCTGCGCGCCGGTCTGGCGCGGGTTGCGATGTGGGGCTGGATGTTCAAGGCCTTCACCGGGCGGGACTGGGCGATCTTCACCCAGACCTATGGCCAGCCGCTGCGGGTCGGCAAATGGCAGCCGGGGGCCAGCGAGCAGGACAAGGCCACGCTGTTCCGGGCTCGACGCGCGCCGGGACTGGATGGCGGATCAGCAGGACCGGCTGGCGGCGATCACCCGCGAGACCGGGCTGATCGGGGCCAGCAATGCCGAACGGCTGCGGACCAATGCGCTGGCCGAGGCCGAGGTCGAGATCCGCAAGCGCAAGATGGGCCTTCTC
>NZ_BMYI01000001.1:295238-297128 GCF_014652195.1 Gemmobacter nanjingensis | reverse complement strand
GCGCACCGGATGCGCGCGCTGGCCCGGGCGGCGGCCGAGGCCGAACGCGACCGCCAGCGCGCGCTGAACGATATTGCCACCACCGGGCTGATGGACGGCTATGATGCCCGGCTCGCGGCCGAGCGCAATCCGCAGATGCGGGCGCAGATCGAGGCCGAAAAGGAATATGCGCGCCAGATCGCGACGGGGGCCGATGCCACGGTGGCGGCGGCCTCTGCCGAGCAGGTGCGCAGCCGGGCGCTGGCCGGGCTGCGTCAGGAACAGCTGGACGTCCTGCGCGGTCAGCAGGAGGCGGTGCAGCAGCTGCATCTGGAACTGGCGCTGGCCAGTCAGACCGAGGCCGAGCGGGCACGGGTGCTGGCGCTGGTGCAGGCGGAACGCGAGATCCGGGAGCGCGGCTTTGTGGGCGAGGAAGCGGAGGCGATCCGCCGCAACGCTCTGGCACGGGCCGAACTGGCCCGGACCATTGAAGCGCAGGCCGATGCCTGGAAGCGGGTTCAGTCGGCGGGCGAGGATGCCATCGACAGCGTGCTGGACAAGCTGCGCGGCGGTGATCTGAAGGGCGCGCTGTCGGAGATGCTGGGCGAGATCGAGGGGATGTTCTTCGACCTCGCGGTGCGCAATCCGCTGAAGAACGCGATCTTCGGCACCGATCTCGGCACCTGGGGCGATGTCGGCGGCTGGTCGGGCATCTTCGGGCGGCTGACCGGCCAGAATCCGATCAACGAACGGGCGCTGGTGGCGCAGGCCACGGCGCCGGTGCACTCCATGTCGGTGACCGCCGCCACGGTGATGATCGGCGGGCCGGGCGTGGCCAACCTGCTCTCGGCCAGTACCGCCGGGGCGGTGGGCGGCTACGGCATGGCGGGTTCTGCGGGTCTTGGTGGCAGCGCCAATGTCCAGCAACAGGTCTGGGCCTTCTTCGCGGCCAAAGGCCTCGCACCGCATCAGATCGCGGCGATCATGGGCAATGCCTCTGCCGAAAGCGGGTTCAACCCGCTGGCGGTGGGGGATGGCGGCACGTCTTTTGGCCTGTTCCAGCATCATGCCGGACGGGGGCAGGCCCTTCTGGATTATGTCGGGGGGCAGGCCGGGCTTTCGAATGTGCAGGCGCAGCTGGAGTTTGTCTGGCAGGAACTGCTTTCCGGCGAGAACGGTGTCCTGAAGCGGCTGCAGGCGGCGCCGAACCTCCACAGCGCGACGCAGGCCTTTGTCGGCTACGAGCGGCCGCAGGGCTGGAGTGCCGCAAATCCGGCTGGTGCCATGCATTGGGATCAGCGCCTTGCGGCGGCCGAGGCGGCAATGTCGCGGTTCGAGGGCACTACGGACAGCGCGCAGGCGCAGCTGGGCCAGCTCGGGACCGGGGCGGCGCAGCTGGGGACCGGCCTGCAGACCTTTGGCGCCAATCTCGCGGGCACGCTGCAGGGGATCGGGGCGAGCTACGGGCCGGGCGGGGCCTTTGTCGGCGGCCTCCTGGGCGCGGGGCTGAACTGGCTGACCGGCGGCAAAGGCTATGAAGTGGGCGGCTGGACCGGGCCGGGTGCGACGACGGACGTGGCGGGCGTGGTGCATGCCGAGGAATATGTCTTCGACGCGGCGGCTACCCGTCGCATCGGGGTGGCGAACCTTGAGGCGATCCGCAAGGGCGCGATGCGGGGATATCGCGAGGGCGGCTATGTGATGGGTGGTCGGCCGCCGAGCCCGCCCCGTGCATCCGGCGACGCAGCCAATGAGGTGGGCGCGAGAGAGGGCGTGTCTCACACCTTCAACATCAATGTGACCGGAACCGGCAACCAGGAGGTGCGCGAAGGTGTGTTGATGGCCATTGAGGAAGCGTTCGACAGCTATGACCGCAACGTCTTCGCTGGTCGTGTCCGCAAGATCATCGAC
>NZ_BMYI01000001.1:71402-295228 GCF_014652195.1 Gemmobacter nanjingensis | reverse complement strand
TCCTTCCCGCTGACCCGTGCGCAGTTCATGGATCTTCTGCCCGTGCAGGAGATGACCTTCGATCTGCCCGAGGCGATGGAAGTGTCGGAGACCGGCGCGGGCGAGATCCTGACGGCGGAGCTGGGCACCCGGCTCTGGTCGGGCGAGATCCGGCTGGGCGACATGACGCCGGACGAGGCGGCCGAGGCGCTGGCGATGATCGACGTGCTGCGCCAGCCCGGCGCCAGCTTCATGGTGCATGATATCGCGCGGCCGTTTCCACGCTCCGATCTCTCCGGGGCGGCGCTCGCCGGGGCAGCGCCCAAGTTATCTGACCCATGTGATCGAGATCTGCTCGGCCCCCGGTGCAAAGCTGGAGCGGCTGATCCTGAACGATGATTATGTCGAGATCGGCACCGGGGCGCATGCCGATTACGGCCTGCCGATCCTCGGCGATTACGAGGGCCATGCCTGGATCAGGTATTACGACGGCAGCCAGACCGCCGCCGATCCGATGCTGCTGGCCAGATATGGCACGCATCCTGACCGGCCCTGGACCGCCGATATGGTCGGCACCGGCCTCTGCTATGCGATCCTGACCTTCTATTATGACCGCGAGGCCATGGCGCAGGTGCGGGCGCCAGTGAGGGCGTGGATCACACTCTGGCCACCTGTTTGGCGCAATATTTTCGTCGCGACCGACATGGACGCCCCAAAGCCGCCCAGACACGCCAACAGAGCCTCACAGCCTCGGCAAGCGCCTTATTTTATTGAGGAAAGACGGCTGGCGACGGGTAACGACACCTAACGACGGATGGCGCCCCCTGCTTCCCTAAAAACACCCTTATTTTTGTCGGGTTACAGCAGGGATCTGGCAGGGTGCGTTCGTTTGGTTAATATATTGAAAATACAATAATAATTGACTTTTTAACGCCGGGGATATAGAGATGGTTGCATGCTAGAAGAAATGCGGCGAGCGACGGATCGGGGGGCACCCGGGGCGCTCGCTTTTCCATTTCACTCGTGCGGAGGCATGAGAGGCGGGCGGCAGCAGGATGGGAATGGACTTCTCTGCGGAAGAGAACGGGCCTGAGGCTTTGCTGAGGGCGACGGAAGATTATTACCAGGAAATCGCGCTGGAGCTGGCCACGGCCACGCGAAGGCTGCGGGATGGCGAACTGGGCGAGGTGAAGGCGGCAGCGCAGGCCGTGAAGGATCTGCGTGTGGCTTTCCAGATGGTCATGGATGAAAGGACGCGCGTTGACAAACTCCGCAAGCAGGTTGCCGGGGTCGCAGGAGGCTCTGGCGGAGAACTGGATTTCGCCGCGGCCCGGGCTGAAATCGGGCGCAGGCTGGCTCGCCTCCGTGACGCCGGAGGTGGTGGATGAGTTTCTGGGCGGGCTGAGCGATGAAGCGCTGCTGGCGCTGCCGTGGATGTTCGAGTTCTGGGCGCTGCCGCACCAGCTTCCGCCTGAGGGGGCCTGGAAAACCTGGGTCATCATGGGCGGACGCGGGGCAGGCAAGACGCGGGCCGGGGCGGAATGGGTGCGCGCACAGGTGGAAGGTGCGCGCCCCGCCGACCCCGGCCGGGCCAGCCGGGTGGCGTTGGTGGGTGAGACGCAGGATCAGGTGCGCGAGGTGATGATCTTCGGCGACAGCGGGATTCTGGCGTGCTCGCCCCCGGATCGGCGCCCGCAATGGGAGGCGGGGCGGCGGCGGCTGGTCTGGCCGAATGGCGCGGTGGCGCAGGTGTTTTCGGCGCATGAGCCGGAAAGCCTGCGCGGGCCGCAGTTCGACGCGGCCTGGGTGGACGAGCTGGCGAAGTGGAAGAAGGCGGAGGAGACCTGGGACCAGCTGCAATTCGCGCTGCGTCTGGGGCCGCATCCGCAGCAGGTGGTGACGACGACGCCGCGCAATGTGGCGGTGCTGAAGGCGATCCTGAACAACCCGTCCTCGGTGGTGACCCATGCGCCGACGGATGCCAACCGCGCCTATCTGGCGGCGAGTTTCCTCGATGAGGTGACGGCGCGCTATGGCGGCACGCGGGCGGGTATGCAGGAGCTGGAGGGCATTCTGGTCGAGGATGCGGAAGGCGCCTTGTGGACGCAGGCGATGCTGGAGCGCACGCGTGTCACCGAGGCTCCGGCCAGGGGGCGGGTGGTGGTGGCGGTCGATCCGCCGGTCACCGGCCATGGCGGTTCGGACGAATGCGGGATCGTGGTGGTCAGCGCGGTGACCGAGGGGCCGGTGCAGGATTGGCGGGCCTGTGTGCTGGAAGATGCCAGCGTGCAGGGCGCTTCGCCCGATGGCTGGGCGCGGGCGGCGATTGCCGCCATGCAGCGGCACGGCGCTGACCGGCTGGTGGCCGAGGTCAATCAGGGTGGCGATCTGGTGCAGGCGGTGATCCGGCAGGTTGATCCACTGGTGCCGTTCCGGGCGGTGCGGGCCTCGAAGGGCAAGGCCGCGCGGGCTGAGCCAGTGGCGGCACTGTATGAGCAGGGACGGGTGACTCATCTGCGGGGGTTGGCGCGGCTGGAGGATCAGATGTGCCGGATGACGGCGCGGGGGTATGAAGGCCGTGGCTCGCCCGACCGGGTGGATGCGCTGGTCTGGGCGCTGACCGCGCTGATGGTGGAGCCTGCGCAGCGGCAGGCCAGCCCGCAGGTGCGGCGGCTGTAGGCGCCTCCGGCGGGAGTATTTGGACAAGAAGCAAGAGGCTCCGGGTCTCGCGCGCTGGCGTGCGGGCATGGTGGGCTGTTGCCCGGATGAAGGAGAGCGGGATGGTGTTCGATTTCCTGCGGCGCACCGAAAGGGTGGCGCCGGAGCAGAAAGCCTCGGCCACGGGGCGGGTGGTGGCCTTCGGGCTTTCGGGCCGGTCGGTCTGGAGCGCGCGGGACACGGTGAGCCTTGTGCGCAACGGCTTTCAGGGCAATCCGGTGGGGTTTCGCGCGGTGAAGCTGATCGCCGAGGCGGCGGCGGCGCTGCCTCTGGTCTTGCAGGATGCCGAGCGGCGCTATGAGCAGCACCCGGTGCTGGATCTGGTACGGCGACCCAATCCGGCGCAGGGGCGGGCGGATCTGTTCGAAGCGGTCTATGCGCAGCTTCTGCTGTCGGGCAACGCCTATCTGGAGGCGGTGCCGGGAGTAGGCAAGGTTCCGGGCGAATTGCATGTGCTGCGCTCGGACCGGATGAGCCTTGTGCCGGGGGCGGATGGCTGGCCTGTCGCCTATGACTATACAGTCGGCGGCCGGGTGCATCGGTTCGACATGACGGGGGAGGTGGTGCCGGTCTGCCATATCCGCAGCTTCCATCCACAGGACGACCATTACGGTTTCGCGCCGATGCAGGCGGCGGCGGTGGCGCTGGATGTGCATTCGGCGGCGAGTGCCTGGTCGAAGGCGCTGCTGGACAATGCGGCGCGGCCCTCGGGGGCCATCGTCTACAAGGGGGGCGACGGGCAGGCGGTGCTGAGCCCCGATCAATATGACCGGCTGGTGACCGAGATCGAGGCGAACCATCAGGGCGCGCGCAATGCCGGGCGGCCGATGCTGCTGGAGGGCGGGCTGGACTGGAAGCCGATGGGGTTTTCGCCCAGCGACATGGAGTTCCAGAAGACCAAGGAGGCAGCGGCGCGGGAAATCGCAATCGCCTTCGGGGTGCCGCCCATGCTGATCGGGATTCCGGGCGACGCGACCTATGCGAATTATCAGGAGGCGAACCGCGCCTTCTATCGGCTGACGGTGCTGCCGCTGGTGGGCAAGGTCACGGCGGCGGTGTCGCATTGGCTGGCAGGCTTCACCGGCGAGGCGGTGGAGCTGCGCCCCGATCTGGATCAGGTGTCGGCGCTGGCGGTGGAGCGTGACCAGCAATGGGCGCGGGTCGGGGCGGCCGATTTCCTGACGCAGGCCGAAAAGCGGGCGATCCTGGGGCTGCCACGGCTGGTGGAGGAGGAATGAGCGGGCGCGAGCGGGCCTCGGGCGGGTCGCGCTATCTTTACGACAGTTTCGATGCGGCCGCGGCGCGGATCGAGGCGAACGAGCGGGTCGCGGAGGAGCGGTGGAGTGCGCTGGAATACCGGCTGACGCAGATCGACGGTGCGCTGGAGCGGCTGGAAAAGCGGATCTGGCTGGGGGTTTACGGCGTCGCGGCCTTCCTGCTGGCGCAGGGGGCCGAGGCGGTGCTGAAAGCGGCGATGAGGTGACGGGCATGGGATATATCACGGGCTTTGGGGCGCCGGAGCGCAAATTCGTGGCCTTGGGCGACACGGCGGAGGCCGGGCTGCGGGTCACCGGCGGCACCGAGATCGAGGGCTATGCGAGCCTGTTCGGGCGGCGCGATCAGGGCGGCGATGTGGTGCAGGCGGGGGCCTATGCCGGATCTCTGGTCAGGCTGGGCGCGGCAGGGCGGCGGGTGAAGATGCTGTGGCAGCACGACCCGACGCAGCCTATCGGCATCTGGGACGAGGTGCGCGAGGATGGCCGGGGCCTTTGGGTCAAGGGGCGTCTCTTGCCCGAGGTGGCGCGCGGCCGCGAGGCGGCGGCGCTGCTGGCGGCGGGGGCCATCGACGGGCTGTCGATCGGCTATCGCACGGTCAAATCGGAACGCGACGGGAAGGGGCAGCGGCTTCTGACCGAGCTGGAGCTGTGGGAGGTGTCGCTGGTCACCTTCCCCATGCTTGCGGAGGCGCGGGTGGCGGCGAAGGGCGATCGCCCCGACGACACCTGGCGTTCGCTGGCGCAGGTCTTTGACGAGGCCCGCCGGACCCTGACCGACCGCTAGGCGGCCTTCACGACCAGACGGAAAGGACAAGGCAATGACCGGGCACAAGGCGCGGGGCGAAGGCGGCATGTCTGCCGCCCCGCTGGAACCGGCGGTGGAAATGAAAGCCGCCATGATGGGTTTCCTGAAGGAATTCAGTGTCTTTCAGGGTGAAGTGAAATCTGCGTTGCAACAACAGGAAGAGCGACTGACCATGCTGGATCGCAAAACCATGACCTACGGCCGCCCCGCGCTTTCGGCTGCGGCCGAATTGGGCGCGCCCCATCAGAAGGCCTTCGACGCCTATCTGCGTTCGGGCGATGATGACGGGCTGCGCGGGCTTGTGCTGGAGGGCAAGGGGCTGAACACCGCCGTGGCGGCCGAGGGCGGCTATCTGGTGGACCCGCAGACGGCGGAGACCATCCGGTCGTCCCTGAAATCCACCTCGTCGCTGCGGGCGATTGCCAATGTGGTGCAGGTGGAGGCAACATCGTTCGATGTGGTGATCGACCACAGCGATGTGGGCACCGGCTGGGCCACCGAGGCGAGCGCCGTGACCGAGACCGCCGCGCCGCAGATCGAGCGTATCTCGATCCCGCTGCATGAGCTTTCGGCCATGCCGAAGGCCAGCCAGCGCCTGCTGGACGACAGCGCCTTCGATGTCGAAGGCTGGCTGGCGGGCCGTATTGCCGACAAGTTTGCCCGTGCCGAGGCGGCGGCCTTTGTCGGTGGCGATGGCGTGGGCAAACCCAGGGGTTTTCTGACCGGAACCAAGGTGGCGCAGGCGAGCTGGGCCTGGGGCAGCCTTGGCTACATTGCCACTGGCACGGCAGGCGATTTTTCGGCAACCAATCCGGCGGATGCCATCGTCGACCTGGTCTATGCGCTGGACGCCACCTATCGCGCCAATGCGAGCTTCGTCATGAACTCGAAAACCGCAGGCGCGGTGCGCAAGATGAAGGATGCCGATGGCCGCTTCCTGTGGAGCGACGGTCTGGCGGCGGGCGAGCCCGCGCGGCTGATGGGCTATCCGGTGCTGATCGCAGAGGACATGCCCGACATCGGCGCCAATGCCTATGCCATCGCTTTCGGCGATTTCGCGGCTGGCTATACGGTGGCCGAACGCCCGGATCTGCGTGTGCTGCGCGACCCGTTCTCGGCCAAGCCGCATGTGCTGTTCTATGCCACCAAGCGCGTGGGCGGCGGGGTCAGCGATTTCGCGGCGATCAAGCTTCTGAAATTTGCCATCTCCTGACCGGCTGACGGATGGTCCGGGGGCGTAGCGCCCGGACCTGCGGACGCGCGCCTGTCCGGCGCCTTCTAGCTGCTCCCCTCCGTCCGAGTGGCGCGGGGCGCGCGTCCGGTCCCGCCTTGGGGCGCATTTGAGGGGCAAGGAGCGGATGATGATGTTGACAGAGTTGACGAGCGTGCCGGGGGCAGCGCTGCCGGTGCAGATTTTGCGGGATCACCTGCGACTGGGCACCGGCTTTGCTGATGACGGAATGCAGGATGGCTTGCTGGAAAGCTGTCTCCGGGCGGCGATGGCGGCGATTGAGGCGCGCACCGGCAAGGTGCTTCTGACGCGGACTTTTCGCCTGGCGCTGGACCGCTGGCGTGATGCGACGGCTCAGGCGCTGCCGGTGGCGCCGGTCTCGGTGGTGAATTCGGTCACGCTGTTCGATGCGGGTGAGGCGGCGGTGCCGGTTGCGCCCGCGCGGTGGAAGCTGATTGTCGACACACATCGGCCGCGGCTGGCGTCGGTGGGCACGCTGCTGCCGACGGTGCCCGAGGATGGTCGGGTGGAGGTCGTGTTTGAGGCGGGTTTCGGGGCGATCTGGACAGCGGTGCCCGCCGATCTGGCGAAGGCGGTACTGCTGCTCGCCGGGCAGTTCTACGAGACCCGGCACGAGCCGGGGGGGCAGGCCGAGGCGTTGCCGCGCGGGGTGCAACTGCTGGTGGAACGCTGGCGCAATGTGCGTGTGCTGGGCGGGGGCGCGGCATGAGGGCGCCTTCGCTGACACGGTCTTTGTTGTTGGAGGCGCGTTCGCGTGTGGCGGACGGCGCGGGTGGCTATGTGGAAAGCTGGCAGGCGCTGGGCACGCTCTGGGCTGAGGTGTTGCCGGGCGCCGGGCGTGAGGTCCCGGGTGAGGAGGTGGTGATGGCCTCGGTCGCGTATCGGATCGTGGTGCGGGGCGCGGCCCAGGGCGCGGCCTCGCGTCCGCTGCCGGGGCAGCGGTTCCGCGACGGGGCACGGCTGTTCCCGATCCTCGCGGTGACGGAGCGCGATGCGGCCGCGCGCTATCTGATCTGTTTCGCGCGGGAGGAGGTGCCAGCATGAGCTATGGCGTCGCGGCTGCCTTGCAGGCGGCGGTCTATCAGCGGCTGGTTTCGGCGCTGCCCGATGTGGCGGTGTTCGACGCGCCGCCCGAGGGCGGGGGCAGCGGCCGCTTCGTGCTGATCGGCCCGGAGGAGGCGCTGGATGCCGGCGACAAGACCGGCGGAGGCGCGCTGCACCGGGTGCAGATCAGCGTGATTTCCGATGCGGCGGGGTTCCTGAGCGCGAAGGAAATCGCGGTCCGTGTCTCGGATGCACTGGCGGATCAGGCGCTGGTGCTGGCGCGCGGGCGGGTGGTGCTGATGCGCTTCGTCCGGGCAGTGGCGCGGCGGCTGGGCGCCGGTGCCACCCGGCGGATCGACCTGCGCTTCGACATCCGGGTCGAGGATTGAGTTACACTAATCGAACATTATTGGCGGTTCGTCTGTGGATATTCCGCCAATCCCTACAGTAATCGGAGAATTCCATGGCAGTGCAAAGCGGCAAGGACTTGCTGGTCAAGATCGACGTGAACGGCAGCCTTCAGTTCGAGACCATCGCGGGGCTGCGCGCCACGCGTATCAGCTTCAACGCGGAAACGGTGGATGTGACCAGCCTTGAAAGCCAGGGTGGCTGGCGCGAGTTGCTGGCGGGGGCGGGTGTGCGCTCTGCCAGTATCTCGGGCTCGGGGGTGTTCCGGGACTCCAATACCGACGAACGCGCGCGGCAGATATTCTTTGACGGCGAGATGCCGAATTTCCAGGTGGTGATCCCGGATTTCGGCATTGTGGAGGGGCCTTTCCAGATTACCGCCATCGAATATTCCGGCAGCCATAACGGCGAGGCGACTTATGAACTGACGCTCGCCTCAGCCGGGGCGCTGACGTTTACGGCGCTTTGACCATGGCGAACCCTTTTGCCGGTGAGGTGGTGGTGACGCTGGAGGGCGTGCCGCATGTGGCGAAGCTGACGCTGGGGACGCTGGCGGAACTGGAGATGACCTTGGGCGAGGACACGTTGGTGAATCTGGTGGCGCGGTTCGAGGCGGGGCGGATCTCCAGCCGCGATGTGTTGGCCTTGCTGGTGGCGGGATTGCGTGGCGGCGGCTGGCAGGGCCGGGCCGAGGATCTGCGCACGGTCGAGATCGGCGGCGGGCCGGTCGGGGCGGCACGGGCGGCGGCGGAACTTCTGGCGCGGGCCTTCGCGCTGCCGGGCGAGGCATGAGCGGCATCGACTGGCCGGGCCTCATGCGGGCGGGGCTGAACGGGCTTGGACTGACCCCGGCCGAGTTCTGGCGGCTGACGCCGGTGGAGTTGCGGCTGATGCTGGGGGCGGATCGTGCGACCCCGGCGATGACACGGAGGCGGCTGGATGAACTGGCCGCGGCCTTTCCCGATCTGAGGAAGGACAGGACGGATGGCGGATCTGGAGACGCTTGAAGATCAGGTCGCGGCGCTGGAGGCGACACTGGATGGCACGACCGGCATGGTCACCGCCTTCGAGGGCGAGCTGGCGCGGATGCGCGATACGCTGCTGTTCACCGGCCGCGAGGTCAATCAACTGAGCAGCGGCATCAGCGGCGGCCTGCGGCGCGCCTTTGACGGGCTGGTGTTCGACGGGATGAAGCTGTCGGACGCGCTGAAGAGCGTGGCGCGCAGCATGGTCGACACGGTTTACGGTGTGGCGATGAAGCCCGTGCAGAATGCGGTGGGCGGGTTGCTGGCGGAGGGGATGAACGCGCTGTTCAGCGGGATCATGCCCTTCGCCAAGGGCGGCGCCTTCACGCAGGGCCGGGTGATGCCCTTCGCCAAGGGCGGCGTGGTATCCAGCCCGGTCAGTTTTCCCATGCGTGGTGGCAGTGGGCTGATGGGCGAGGCGGGGCCGGAGGCGATCATGCCGCTGGCGCGTGGTGCCGATGGGCGGCTGGGGGTGCAGGCCTCCGGCGGCGGACGGCCGGTGACGGTGGTGATGAACATCACGACCCCCGACGTGCAGGGCTTTCAGCGCAGCCAGTCACAAATCGCGGCACAGGCCAGCCGGGCGCTGGCGCGTGGCCAGCGCAACCGCTGAGGAGGGATCATGGCATTTCACGACATTCGTTTTCCCGCCAATCTGAGCTTCGGCTCGGTCGGCGGGCCGGAGCGGCGCACCGAAATCGTGACGCTGACCAACGGGTTCGAGGAACGGAACACGCCCTGGGAGCACTCGCGCCGGCGCTATGATGCGGGGGTGGGCTTGCGCTCGCTGGACGATGTGGAAACGCTGATCGCGTTTTTCGAGGCGCGGCGCGGGCAGATGTTCGGCTTCCGCTGGAAGGACTGGTCGGATTACAAATCCGGCCGCGCCTCGCGCGCGGTGACGCCGTTCGACCAGATCATCGGCACGGGCGATGGCGCGCGGGTCGAGTTCGGGCTGTGCAAGACCTATCGCTCGGGCGAGGCGAGCTATGTGCGGCCGGTGGTGAAGCCGGTGCGCGGCAGCGTCGTGGTGGCGGTGGATCGCGACCAGAAGGTCGAGGGGCCGGAGTTCGACATTGATACCACAACGGGGGTAGTGCGGTTTTCCACGCCGCCTGCGGTGGGCGTGGCGGTCTCGGCCGGGTTCGAATTCGATGTGCCGGTGCGGTTTGATACCGACCGCATTCAGACTTCGGTCGCCTCGTTCCAGGCGGGCGATGTGCCCAGTGTTCCGGTGGTGGAGGTGCGGGTATGAGTGCGCGCGACGATCTGCTGGCGCATCTGGCGGGCGGCGCGACGACGGTGTGCCGGGCCTGGCTGGTGCGGCGGGTTGACGGGACGCAGATGGGCTTTACCGACCATGACGGTGATCTGCGGTTCGGGGGGGTAACCTTCCGCGCCTCGACCGGGCTGACGGCAGGGGCCTTGCAGCAATCGACCGGGCTTTCGGTCGATAATACGCAGGCCGTGGGGGCGCTGAGCGATGCGGGGCTGACCGAAGCTGATATTCTGGCCGGGCGCTATGACGGGGCGGAGGTGGAGGCCTGGCTGGTCAACTGGGCCGACCCGACGCAGCGCGACCTGCTGTTTCGGGGTACTCTGGGCGAGATTACCCGTAACGGTGCGGGGTTCGAGGCAGAACTGCGCGGGCTGGCGGAGCGGCTGAACCATCCGCAGGGGTGGGTCTATCAGCGCGAATGCGCAGCGCTGCTTGGGGATCGGGAGTGCGGGGTGGATCTGCAAGACCCGCAGTTCACTGCCGATTGTGTGCTCGCCGAGGTGACGGAGCGAAGGGTGTTCCGCTTTGCCCCACTGGCCGAATATCCGCAGGGCTGGTTCGAGCGCGGGGTGCTGACTTTGCGCGACGGGGCAGCGGCTGATCTGTCGGGGGCGATCAAGACAGACCGTATTCTTGCCGACGGGCGGCGCGAGATCGGGCTGTGGCGCGCCTTGGGTGCCGATGTGGCGGCGGGCACGGCGGTGCGGCTGGTGGCGGGCTGCGACAAGCGGCCCGAGACCTGTCGGCAGAAGTTCAACAATTTCCTGAACTTTCGTGGCTTTCCGCATATTCCGGGCGAGGATTGGCTGACCTCTTTCCCGACTTCCTCACTGGTAAATGACGGCGGGAGCCTGCGCGGATGAGCCGGGGCGAGGAAATCGTCGCGGAGGTGCGGCGCTGGATCGGCACGCCCTATCTGCACCAATGCGCAACGCGCGGTGCGGGGACGGATTGTCTGGGCCTGATCCGCGGCGTCTGGCGCGCGCTGGTCGGGCCGGAGCCGGTCGAGGTGCCGCCCTATACGCAGGACTGGTCTGAACCCTCGGGCGAGGAGGCGCTGCTGGCGGCGGGGATGCGGTTTCTGAACCCCCGTCCGCTGACTGAACCCGCGCCGGGCGACGTGATCCTGTTTCGCATGCGCGAGGGCAGCGTGGCGAAGCATCTGGGCATCCTGACCGAGGTCGGGCGGCGTGAAAGCTTCGTTCACGCCTATACGGGGCATGGGGTGATCGAAAGCCCGCTTTCTGTCCCCTGGAAGCGCCGCATCGCGGCGCGGTTCGCATTTCCTGACCGTGCAGAGCGCGGCTGAGCAATCTTCGAAGGAGCGCGCTGAATGGCGACGATACTGCTGTCCGCGGCGGGGGCCGCAATCGGATCGGGCTTTGGCGGCACGGTTCTGGGCCTGTCCGGCGCGGTCATCGGCCGCGCGGTGGGGGCCACGCTGGGCCGCGTGCTGGATCAGAAGCTGCTGGGCGCGGGCTCCGAGGCGGTCGAGGTTGGGCGGGTGGACCGTTTCCGCCTGATGGGCGCCTCGGAAGGGGCGGCGGTGGCGCAGGTCTTTGGCCGGGTGCGGGTGGCGGGTCAGGTGATCTGGGCCACACGCTTCATGGAACAGACCAGCACCACCGGGGGCGGCAAGGGTGCGCCGAGCCCGCGCACCACGACCTATTCCTACAGCGCCAGCCTTGCCGTCGCGCTGTGTCAGGGGCGAATTTCCAGCATTGGCCGGATCTGGGCCGACGGGGTGGAAATCGCGCCGGGCGATTTGAACCTGCGGGTCTACACCGGCAGCGAGGCGCAACTGCCCGATCCGAAGATCGAAGCGGTGGAGGGGGCGGATCTGGCGCCAGCCTATCGCGGTATCGCCTATGTGGTGATCGAGGATCTGGAGCTTGGCCGTTTCGGCAACCGGGTGCCGCAGCTTTCCTTCGAGGTGATCCGCCCGGCGCAGGGGGCTGCGGCGGAGGCGATGACCAGCCTTCAGGACGCGGTGCGGGCTGTTGCGCTGATCCCCGGCACGGGCGAATATTCGCTGGCGACGACGGCAGTTCATTATGCCGAGGGCGATGCAGCTGTGCGGTCGGCGAATGTGAACTCGCCCTCAGGGCGCAGCGATTTCCTGACCTCGCTGAAACAGCTTGAGGAGGAGGCGCCGAACTGCGGCTCGGTCTCGCTGGTGGTATCGTGGTTCGGAAGTGACCTGCGCTGCGGGGACTGCGAGATCCGTCCCAAGGTCGAACAGACCGCGCAGGAAGGCGTGGGCATGGTCTGGCGCGCGGGCGGCATCGGGCGCGATGCGGCGCAGGAGGTGCCTCGCATTGACGGGAGCTCTGTCTACGGCGGCACACCCGCCGATGCGGCGGTGGTGGAGGCGATCACGGCGCTGCGGGCAAAGGGGCAGAGCGTGATGTTCTACCCCTTCATCCTGATGGAACAACTTGCGGGCAACGGGCTGCAAAACCCCTGGGATGGTGCGGCCGATCAGCCGCCCTTGCCCTGGCGTGGCCGTATCACGCTGGCGCAGGCGCCGGGGCGGGCGGGATCGAGCGATCAGACTTCGGGCGCGCTGGCCGAGGTGGCCGATTTCTTTGGCGGCGCGCAGCCCGAGGATTTCACCATAGATGGCACTTCTGTAAGCTATGCGGGCGCCGACGAATGGCGCTATCGCCGCTTCATCCTGCATTATGCACATCTTTGCGCGGCGGCGGGTGGGGTGGATGCGTTTTGCATCGGGTCTGAAATGCGCGGGCTGACGCAGATCCGCGGGCCGGGGCACAGCTTTCCGGCGGTGGCGGCTCTGCGCCAGCTTGCGGCAGAGGTGCGGGCGATCCTCGGGCCTGCCACGAAGATCAGCTATGCTGCCGACTGGTCGGAGTATTTCGGCTATCATACGGGCGGGAATGTGTATTTCCACCTCGATCCGTTGTGGGCCGATCTGAATATCGACTTCATCGGCATCGACAATTACATGCCGCTGAGCGACTGGCGCGACGAGGAAGAGCATCTGGATGCGGGCGCGCGCCGGATCTATGACCTCGACTACCTGAAGACGAATGTTGCAGGCGGTGAGGGGTTCGACTGGTATTACGACAGTGACGAGGCCGAACGCCTGCAACGTCGCCGCCCCATTGAGGACGGTGCCTATGGCGAGCCTTGGATCTATCGCTACAAGGATCTGCGGTCTTGGTGGTCGGAACGCCACCACGACCGGATCGACGGGGTCCGCGCTTGGGGGACAACCGACTGGGTGCCACAGTCAAAACCGATCTGGTTCACCGAATACGGCTGTGCGGCCATCGACAAGGGCACCAACCAGCCGAACAGGTTTCTGGACCCGAAATCCTCGGAATCCGTGCTGCCGAAGTTTTCCACCGGGCGGCGCGACGATCTGATGCAGATGCATTATCTGCTGGCGTTCCATGAATACTGGGCTGACCCGGTGCATAACCCGCGCTCGGCGCTTTATGACGGGCGGATGCTGGATACGGCGCGGTCGCATGTCTGGGCCTGGGATGCACGGCCCTATCCGGCCTTTCCGGCGATGGCGAGCGTCTGGAGCGATGGTGGCAATTACGCGCGCGGCCACTGGATCACAGGACGTATCGCCGGGCAGCGGCTTGCGGCGGTGGTGGCCGAGATTTGCGAGCAGGCGGGGCTGACGGAATTCGACGTCTCCGATCTGGTCGGCGTGGTGCGCGGCTTTCACCTGACCGAGATCGGGTCGACCCGCGCTGCGTTGCAGCCGCTGATGCTGGCCTACGGGTTTGATGCGACGGATCAGGGCGGTAAGCTGGTGTTTCGCATGCGCGACGGGCAGATGGGGGCGGCATTCGCAACGGATCGCCTCGCGGTTTCGGCCGATCTGTCTGGGCCGGTGGAGACCAGCCGCAGCCCCGAGCCGGAGAGTGCCGGGCGGGTGATGCTGGGCTTTACCGAGGCCGATGGTGATTTTGCGTCGCGACAGGCGGGGGCCGTGGCGCCGGGGGATGCGGTGCCGACGGTGGCGCAATCGGATCTGCCGCTGGTGCTGACGCGGGCTGAGGGCGCGGCCATCGCAGAACGCTGGCTGGCCGAAGCGCAGGTGGCGCGCGATACGCTGCGCTTCGCGCTGCCGCGTTCGGCCATGGGCTTGCGCGCGGGTGATGTGGCGCGGGTTGCGGGCGCGGACTACCGCATTGACCGGCTGGAACATGGTGATGTTCTGATGGCCGAAGGTGTGCGCACCGAACGCGGGCTGTACCTGCCTGCGCCCCATGCCGAGGAAATTCCGGAGCCGCGTGCATATCTGGCGCCGCTGCCGGTTTATCCGGTGTTTCTCGACCTGCCGCTGCTGACAGGCTCTGAGGTTCCCGGGGCGCCGCATTTGGCGGTGGGCGGTCGGCCCTGGCCCGGAACGGTCGCGCTGTGGTCGGCGGCGGAGGATGCGGGCTATGCGCTGAACACCACTCTCAACCGGAGTGCCACAATCGGACGGACCGAAACGGTGCTGGCGCGCGCGCCTGCCGGGCGCTGGGATCGCGGCGCGGGGTTGCGGGTGCGTCTGAGCTCGGGGCATCTGACTTCGGCCGGGCCGCGCGGGGTGCTGGGTGGGGCCAACGCCATGGCCATCGGTGATCCGGACAGCGGCATCTGGGAGGTGTTTCAGTTCACCGAAGCGCAGCTTGTGGCGCCGATGACCTACGAGCTGCGGATGCGGCTGCGCGGGCAGGCGGGCACCGACGGCGTGATGCCCGGTGAATGGCCCATCGGCAGCCAGATCGTTCTGCTGGACGGGGCGCTGGCGCAGATCGACCTGCCGCCCAGCCTGCGCGGGCTGGAGCGGCACTACCGGATTGGTGTCGCCGCACGGGGGTATGACCATCCGACGGTCACGCATCGGGTGGCGGCTTTCACGGGTGTGGGCCTGCGTCCCTATGCGCCCTGTCACCTGAAGGAGCAGCGACAGGCGGGGGATCTGGCGTTCACCTGGGTGCGCCGCAGCCGGATCGACGGGGACAGCTGGCAGGCCGCCGACGTGCCCATGGGGGAGGAGCGCGAGGATTACCTCGTGCAGCTCTGGCAAGGGGCGGTGCTTCTGCGTGAGGATCGTTGCTCGGCGCCCGGCTGGGTCTATACCGGCGCGATGCAATCTGCTGATGGCGCTACCGGCATGGTGGTGCTGCGTGTTGCGCAATTGTCCGCCAGTTTTGGTGCCGGACCCGCAGCAAGTCTGGAGGTTACGCTGTAGTGCGTGCGATTCTTCCCGGAGATCTGCATGCGGCCGCGCGGGCGCTGATGGCGCGGCCCCCTGCCGAATGGAGGCCGCTGGCCGACAGGCTGATTGCCGAAGCACATATGGCACATCGCATCGTCAAACGCCTTGGCCGGATGCATCCGGGCCTTGGTGACGGCAGCCTGATGTCGCGGGCCATGCTGTGCCCCTTGCGGCACGAGGCCCACCCCTCGGATCGCCTGTTTCTGGCGGCACTGACCCTGACGCTGGGCCGCTTGCTGCGCTGGTATGATCGCATGGACGGGTGACGTCTGGAATGCGGAGGAAAATCGCCTATAATGCCGTTCGAGATCTGAATGATGGAGTTCCCGATGGCAGAGACCCGAGCAAAGCTCACCCCGGTTGATCCGGTGTGGTCGCGTGTCTGCGAAGAGGCGCTGGCGGCGGTCGCGGCAGAACCGCTTCTGGGCGGGCTGGTTCATTCCAGCCTGCTGCACCATCCGACGATGGAACGTGCGCTCGCCTATCGGTTTTCGCTGAAACTCGCCAGCGGCGAGATGAGTGAACAGCTGCTGCGCGAGATCGCGGATACCGCCTATGCCGCCGATCCGGCGCTGGGGCAGGCGGCGCGGGCCGATCTGGTAGCGGTGTTCGACCGTGACCCCGCCTGCCATCGCTATTTGCAGCCCATGCTGTTCTTCAAGGGCTATCAGGCGGTGCAGGCCTATCGCGTGGGCCATTGGCTCTGGGGGCAGGGCCGGGCAGACATGGCCTATTTTGTGCAGATGCGGGTGTCCGAGGTCTTTGGCGTCGACATTCATCCCGCAGCCCGCATCGGGCGCGGCATCATGATCGACCACGCCCATTCCATCGTGATCGGTGAAACGGCAGTGGTGGGCGACAACGTATCCATGCTGCATTCCGTGACGCTGGGCGGGACGGGCAAGGAAGACGGCGACCGTCATCCCAAGATCGGCGACGGCGTGCTGATCGGGGCAGGCGCCAAGGTGCTGGGCAATATCAGCATCGGCCATTGCTCGCGCATCGCGGCGGGGTCGGTGGTGTTGCAGGACGTGCCGCCCTGCACGACCGTCGCAGGCGTTCCGGCCAAAGTGGTGGGGGAAGCGGGGTGTTCGCAGCCCGCCGTCAGCATGAACCAGATCCTGAAGGACTGCGACTGCTGAACCAGGTCGCAAGCGGAAACGAAAAGGCCCCGGATCGCTCCGGGGCCTTTTGCATTGCGGTGCTGGCTGTCAGGCCAGCATCATCATCGGGTTTTCGAGGTTCTCGATCAGCGCCTTGAGGAACTCGGCCCCCAGCGCGCCGTCGATCACGCGGTGATCCACCGAAAGCGTCATCGACATCATGGTGGCCACCACGATCTCTCCCGCCTTGTTGACCACCGGCTTCTTCACGCCCGCGCCGACCGCGAGGATCGAGCCATGCGGCGGGTTGATCACGGCGTCGAAATTCTCGACCCCCATCATCCCGAGGTTGGAAATCGCGAAGCTGCCACCCTGATATTCATGCGGGGCCAGCTTCTTCGATTTCGCCCGCGCCGCCAGATCCTTCATCTCGGCCGAAAGGGCCGACAGCGATTTCTTGTCGGCATCCTTCAGAACCGGGGTGAACAGACCGCCGTCGATGGCCACGGCCACCGCCACATCCGAGGGCTTCATCTTCAGGATGCGGTCGCCCGCCCAGACCGCATTGCAATCCGGCACCTTTTGCAGCGCCAGCGCCGAGGCCTTGATGATGAAGTCATTGACGCTGAGCTTTACCCCGCGTCCTTCCAGCGACTTGTTCAGCTGCTCGCGGAAGGCCATCAGCGTATCCAGCTGCACTTCGCGGCGCAGATAGAAATGCGGGATGGTCTGCTTGGCTTCGGTCAGACGTGCGGCGATGGTGCGGCGCATCCCGTCCAGCGGCACTTCCTCGTAGGCGCGATCTGCATAAAGCTTCTTCACCGCATCCGCCGAAGGCGCTGCCGGCGCAGCAGCCGGGGCCGGGGCCGCCGCAGCGGCAGGTGTCGCAGCCGCAGCCGGGGCGGCAGCTTTCGGGGCTGCCGCGGCACCTTCCACATCCGCCTTGACGATCCGGCCATGCGGGCCGGACCCCTTGACCGCGCTCAGGTCCAGACCCTTTTCCGCAGCGATGCGACGGGCCAGCGGCGAGGCAAACACCCGCGCGCCGCCAGAAGCGACCGGCGCCGCAGGGGCTGGGGCCGCAGCAGGCGCAGCTGCCGCCGGAGCCGCCGCAGGCGCGGCGCTTTCTGCTTTGGGCGCAGGCGCCGCAGCGGCCGAGGCATCCTCGCCTTCTTCCAGCAGCACGGCGATGGGGGTGTTCACCTTCACCCCCGCGCTGCCTTCCGCGATCAGGATCTTGCCGATCACGCCTTCATCCACGGCCTCGAATTCCATCGTGGCCTTGTCGGTTTCGATCTCGGCGAGCACCTGACCGGATTTCACCTCGTCGCCTTCCTTCACCAGCCATTTGGCCAGCGTGCCCTCTTCCATCGTGGGCGAAAGGGCGGGCATCAGAACTTGAATGGCCATCTCACACCTCAGCGATAGCAGACGGATTTCACGGCTTCGACCACTTCGGCGGTCGTCACCAGTGCGAGCTTCTCAAGGTTGGCCGCATAGGGCATCGGCACATCCTTGCCGCAGAGGTTGATCACCGGCGCGTCCAGATAGTCAAACGCGCGCTGCATGATCACCGCCGAGATGTGGTTGCCGATGGAGCCGACGGGGAAGCCTTCCTCGACCGTGACGCAGCGGTTGGTCTTCATCACCGAAGCCAGCACCGTGTCATAGTCGATGGGGCGCAGCGTGCGCAGGTCGATCACCTCGGCGCTGATGCCCTCGGCCGCCAGCTTGTCGGCGGCCTCCAGCGCATAGGTCATGCCGATGCCGAAGCTGACGATGGTGACATCCGTGCCTTCGCGCCAGATCCTGGCCTTGCCGAAGGGAATGGTGAAATCCTCGACATCCGGCACTTCGAAGGACTTGCCGTATAGGATTTCGTTTTCAAGGAACACCACCGGGTTCGGATCACGGATTGCCTGTTTCAGCAGACCTTTCGCATCGGCCGCCGAATAGGGCATCACCACCTTCATGCCGGGGATGGCCGCATACCATGCCGCGTAATCCTGGCTGTGCTGTGCTGCGACCCGTGCCGCCGCGCCATTCGGACCCCGGAACACGATGGGACAGCCCAGCTGCCCGCCAGACATGTAGTTCGTCTTGGCGGCCGAGTTGATCAGGTGGTCAATCGCCTGCATGGCGAAGTTGAAGGTCATGAACTCGACAATCGGGTTCAGACCGCCCCAGGCCGCGCCGACGGCGATACCGGCAAAGCCGTGCTCGGTGATCGGCGTGTCGATAACGCGCTTGGGGCCGAACTCATCCAGCAGACCCTGGCTGATCTTGTAGGCGCCCTGATATTCACCGACTTCCTCGCCCATCAGGAACACCGCATCACTGCGGCGCATTTCCTCGGCCATGGCCTCGCGCAGGGCCTCGCGCACGGTCATGGTTTTCATCGGCGTGCCCTCGGCCCAGTCGGGCGAGGCCTTGGACACCACGGCCACCGGCGCGGCAGCGACGGGGGCAGCTTTCGGTGCAGCCTCGGGGGCGGCGGCGGGGGCTGCCTCGGCTGCGGCGGGGGCAGGGGCCGCGACGGCGGCATCCGCGCTTTCGCCTTCCTCGACCAGCACCGCGATGGGCGTGTTCACCTTCACGCCCGCCGTGCCTTCGGCCACCAGCAGCTTGCCGATGATGCCTTCATCCACCGCCTCGAATTCCATGGTGGCCTTGTCGGTTTCGATCTCGGCGAGGATCTGGCCGGATTTGACCGTATCGCCTTCCTTCACCAGCCATTTGGCCAGCGTGCCTTCCTCCATGGTCGGAGAAAGCGCGGGCATAAGAACTTGCGTAGCCATCTTTCCCCTCCCTTATGCGTAGATATCCGTCCACAGCTCTTCGAGCGGCGGTTCGGGGCTGTCTTTCGAGAATTCGGCCGCCTCGTTCACGATGGCCTTGATCTCTTTGTCGATGGCTTTCAGCTCATCATCCGATGCAAGGCCGCCCTGGGTCAGCAGGTCGCGGACATGCTCGATGCAGTCCTTCTCGGTCTTGATCTTCTCGACCTCCTCGCGGGTCCGGTATTTCGCCGGGTCCGACATCGAATGGCCGCGATAGCGGTAGGTCATCATTTCAAGGATATACGGGCCCTTGCCCGCCCGGCAGTGTGCCACGGCCTTTTCGGCGGCTGCCTTCACCGCCATCACATCCATGCCGTCGACCTGTTCGCCCGGAATGCCGTAAGCCTCGCCCCGGCCATAAAGCGTGACCGATTTGGTGGCGCGCTTCATGCTGGTGCCCATGGCATACTGGTTGTTCTCGATGACGAAGATCACCGGCAGGTTCCAGAGCTCGGCCATGTTGTAGGTCTCGTAGACCTGGCCCTGGTTCGCCGCACCATCGCCGAAATAGGTGAAGGTGACGTTGTCATTGCCCTTGTACCAGTCCGAGAAGGCAAGCCCGGCGCCCAGCGGCACCTGCGCGCCCACGATGCCATGCCCGCCGTAGAAGTGCTTCTCGCGGCTGAACATGTGCATCGAGCCGCCCTTGCCCTTGGAGTAGCCGCCAATGCGCCCGGTCAGTTCGGCCATCACGCCCTTCGGGTCCATGCCGCAGGCCAGCATATGTCCGTGGTCGCGATACGAGGTCAGGCGCTTGTCGCCTTCCTTGGCCGCGGCCTCCAGCCCGACGACCACCGCTTCCTGCCCGATATACAGGTGACAGAAGCCGCCGATCAGCCCCATCCCGTAAAGCTGCCCGGCCTTTTCCTCGAATCGGCGGATCAGCAGCATTTCACGGTAATATTTCAGAAGTTCCTCTTTCGAGACGTTGGGTCTCTCAGGTGCCTTCTTGGTGGCCATGCGGCTCCCTCCCATGTGGCAAAATAGTTCAGCATTAAACTATCTGCACAATATCGGAGAAATAAGGGGTCTGGCAAGTAAAACTCTCGCCGCGCTGCGGCGTGGGCTTCCCGGCGCCCTTGCGCCGGCGGCGTCAGTTCGAGGGGTGAAAATGGCGAGGCGGGATCGGTGTGGCGGGACAGGGCGGTCTTCGGAAGGGCCTGCCGCCGCAGCGTCAGCGCAGGCAGGTGATGCCCGCCCCTTGGCCTTTAAATTTCGGCAAAGGCCTAGCGGATCACCAGCTCGTCGGCGCGGACATATCCCAGCACATCGCGCAGCTGCTCATCCAGCAGGTCGAGATCCAGATAGGCGTCGGACAAGCGCAGGGTGCGGTTCTGCAATTCGGCCAGTTCGGCGCGCAGCCGGTCACGTTCGGCAATCAGCGCCTCGGCCTCGGCATTGATCTGCACGCGGCGGAACACGCCGTAATCGCCCTGCACGGCGGCAAAGGTGAAATAGCCGCCCAGCGTCAGCGCCAGGGCGAAGATCATCAGGCTGCCAATGGAAGGGCGGTGCGCATTCATGGTCGATCTGCCTCGTCCCTCCTCGTTCGGCGGGAGGGTTTGGCCAATATGACACAGCCGAATCACTATGTGAATCGCCCCGGGCCGGTCCGCGCGTGACTGTTGCAAGCGGCCCACAGCACGGTCGATTCGGCCGTGCTGCGGGCGGATTGTTCCGGGTTTATCGCAGATCACGGGGCGGGGCTGGCGATTGTCGCAGAGCCGGCTGCGCGGTTCGGGAAGGCGGCGCAGAAACCGCGCGCTTCATCCCGGTTTTCTTGACCCGGCTGCAGGGGAGATTTAACGATTTGTTAAGTTTTCCGGCCAAGTGCCATTATTGGAGTTCAAGTTATGGTCACCCTTGCACCGACCAAATTCCTCGTGCGCGGACTGGATCTGTCGCGCTATGACGATGCCGCTTTCGGCACCCTCAACACCGCTGATGCCACGGATGTGTCGCTGCGTCTGGGCGGCAACCGGGTTGTGCTGGACGGCGACTACACGATCAACGGCGCGAATGATGCCACCGGCATCGTGACCGGCCTGGACCTTCAGGTGCTGGGCAATCCGGTGCTGCGCATCCGGGGGCTTGAACTGTCTGCTGCGGATCTGGTTGATGCGCTGGACGGGTCGAGCGGCCTCGATGCTTTCCGCTTCCTGTTTGCGGATGGTGACGCGATGACCGGATCGGGCTTCCGCGATGTCCTGCGCGGTTTCGCCGGTGATGACACCCTTCGCGGCCTTCAGGGCAATGACTCGCTGCATGGCGGGTTCGGCCATGATCTGATTCAGGGCAATGCCGGTCTCGACAACCTTCGCGGCGATGCGGGCAACGATACGCTGTCGGGCGGCTTCGGGGCCGATACGCTGTCGGGCGGCAGGGGCAGCGATATGCTGATGGGCAATGGCGGCGATGATGTGCTGGACGGCGGGCGTGGCAATGACCGCCTGCGCGGCGGGGCCGGGGCGGATTCCTTCGTCTTCGGCACCCATAACGGCCAGGACGTGATCGGCGATATGACGGCCGATGATTCCATCTACATCGCAGCGGTGCGCTGGGAAGGGATGGAGAATGCACGCGACCTGCTGGATACCTATGCCGAGGTTCGGGGCGGCGATGTCGTCATCGACTTTGGGCGCGATTCCATCCGCGTGCTGGACTGGACCGATCTGGATACGCTGGCTGACCGGCTGCGTATGCTTGGCGACGAGATGCCGCTGGGCTGAGCCCACCGGCACCGGATTGATCGGCCCGCCGATCCGGCGGGCCGTTTGCTTTCAGGCGAAACCGAAGACGAAATGGGTTTCGTCGAGCGCTTCGGCGGTGGTGTGCAGCACGAAAGAGATGCGGCCCGCATCCCCGTCGGCAATATCCACCCTCCAGCCATTCGACACCTTGCGCAGCTGCCAGCCGTCTTCCAGCCCGGCGTCGCGGCCCTCCCAGTCCAGTCCGAACATGGTCAGTTCCACACGGTCTTTGGCCGCGTCGAAGTCACGGACATGGCCGGTGCCCGCATCGGTCATGGTGGGAAGCTGGTCATGCGAGGCAAAGACAAACATGTCGGAGCCGGCGCCGCCATAGGCATTGTCCCCGCCTGAAACATACAGCCGGTCGTCGCCGCGCCCGCCGCGCAGCAGATCGGCGCCCTTTTCGCCATTCAGCGAATCGTCGCCACCCATCCCGAGCAGCGTGTCATTGCCGCCGCGCCCCATGATGAAATCATTCCCCGCGCCCCCCCGGTGGTTGTCAGCCTTGCGGGTTCCCGTCCAGTCCTCGCCAGCCTCGGTTGCGGCGGCCAGGCCGAAGCCCGGTTTGTCGATCAGCTGCACATTCTTGGTGGTCAGCGCGCCGGGCAGCACGTTCTTCACAAGGATTTTGTAGACATTGCCGCCCGCATCCTCGGCTGTGATCAGTGTATCCTTGCCCTTGCGCTGGAACGAGAAACCGTCCGACAGGTCGGCATCGCGATCCTTCCATTTGAAGTTGAAATTCGCCAGTTGCAGGATGTCGTGACTGGCGCCCTTCGCGGTGAAGTCGGTGATGACCGAGCTGTTCGAGGGCAGCCGCATGTCATATTTGATGCCCACTACTTCGAAGAAGTCGAAACCCGTGCCGCCGCTGAGCGTATCCGACCCCAGAATGGTCAGCGTGTCGTGCCCCGCACCGCCATAAAGCTTGTCGTTGCCACGGTTGCCGTCAAGGATGTCATTGCCGCCCGCGCCATACAGCGTGTCGTTGCCATCCATGCCGAAATACTGATCGACACCCTTGGTGCCGTTCTTCTTTTCGTTGCGGTCAGTGCCCTGCCAGACATTTGGAAAGGTGGGGAAATTGGGGAAGCCCGTAAGCGCCATGGCGATGCCTTGAATATGGATTCGAAAAAGGCCCCGCCGGTCTCCGGCAGGGCCTGTATGCAGTGCTGGCGCAGTCACCCCGATCCTGTCAATCACCTGAGCAGGGGAGGTGGCGGAGGCGTCACATCAGGGCGGCGACGCCGGGTAGTTCCTTGCCTTCCATCCATTCGAGGAAGGCGCCCCCGGCGGTGGAGATGAAGCTGAAATCACCCGCCGCGCCCGCCTTGTTCAGTGCCGCCACCGTATCGCCACCCCCGGCCACCGACACCAGCTTGCCCGACTTCGTCAGCGCGGCCACCGACCGCGCGGCGGCATTGGTCGCGGCGTCGAAGGGCTCGATTTCAAAGGCACCCAGCGGGCCGTTCCAGATCAGCGTTTTTGCTCCAGTGAACACGCCCTCCAGCGCGGCCACCGTCGCAGGGCCTGCGTCCAGGATCATCGCATCGGCCGGGCAGGCATCTACGGCCACGGTTTCATTCGCGGCACCCGCCCTGAATTCGCGCGCAACCACCACATCCAGCGGCAGGTGGATGATGCAGCCCGCAGCTTCGGCCTTTGCCATGATGGCACGGGCGGTATCGGCCATGTCCCGTTCCGCCAGGCTCTTGCCGACTTCGGTGCCCCCGGCCACGAGGAAGGTATTGGCCATGCCGCCGCCGATCACCAGATGATCGACCTTCGAGACAAGGTTGCCCAGCAGGTCAAGCTTGGTCGACACCTTGGCACCGCCCACCACGGCCACCACCGGCCGCACCGGCTTGCCAAGCGCGGATTCAAGCGCGCGCAGCTCCGCCTCCATCAACCGGCCGGCGGCTGCGGGCAGCAGATGCGCGATCCCCGCGGTCGAGGCATGGGCCCGGTGCGCGGCGGAAAAGGCGTCATTCACAAAGACATCGCCAAGCGCCGCCATGGCCTTGGCCAGATCGGCGTCATTCTTTTCCTCGCCGGCATGGAAGCGGGTGTTCTCCAGCAGCACCACGTCACCGGGGCTGGCGGCATCAATCGCGGCCTTGGCCACATCGCCCACGCAATCGGCGGCAAAGACCACCTTGCAACCCAGCGCCTGCGCCAGCGCGTCTTGCACATGACCAAGGCTCATCTCCGGCACGACCTTGCCCTTCGGCCGGTCGAAATGCGCCAGCAGCACGACCTTGCCGCCCCTGGCCTGAATATCCTTCACCGTGGGCACGATCTTCTCGATCCGGGTCGCGTCGGTCACCACACCGTTCTCCATCGGCACGTTGATGTCCACGCGGGTCAGCACGGTCTTGCCGGCCAGATCCATGTCGTCGAGTGTCTTCCAAGCCATCAGAGCCTCCTCGCAAGCGGTTGCCCTTCTTTCCGCCGAAGCGTGCGCCGCGTCAACCGATCACGCGGGTTTGCCCTTTCCCTTGCGCGCCCGCGCCATTACCTTGCGCCCCGGATAGAAGGAGACCGACCGAGATGGCCGAGATCAAAGACCCGGAAAACACCATCATCATGACGCTGAAGGACGGCGACGTGGTGATCGCACTGCTGCCCGATGTCGCGCCGAAGCACAGCGAGCGCATGAAGGAACTGGCCCGTGCCGGTGCCTATGACAACGTCTGCTTCCACCGTGTGATCGAGGGCTTCATGGCCCAGTCGGGCGATGTGGAAAACGGCAATATGGAAAACAACTTCAACTTGCGCCGCGCGGGGACGGGTGGTTCGGACCTGCCGGACCTTCCGGCCGAGTTTTCGAAGCTCCCGCATGACCGGGGCACGCTGGGCGCGGCACGGTCGCAGAATCCGAATTCGGCCAACAGCCAGTTCTTCATCAACTTCAAGGACAACCATTTCCTGAACGGCCAGTATACCGTTTACGGCCGGGTCATCTCGGGGATGGAACATGTCGACAAGATCATGCGTGGCGAGCCGCCGGCCAACCCGGACCGCATGATCAAGGTCGTGGTGGCTGCCGATGTCGCCTAAGGCCCTGATTGCGGCCCTGCTGCTGGCCGCCACCCCCGTTCTGGCCGAAACCGACGGGCCGGGCCCGAACCTCGTGATCGACGTCGATGGCCAGGCCAAGGGCGAGATCGTGGTGGACCTGCTGTCCGATGTGGCGCCCAGGCATGTGGCGCAGATCGTGGCGCTGGCCAAAGCGGGCGAATATGACGATGTGGTCTTCCACCGCGTCATTGACGGCTTCATGGCGCAGACCGGCGACGTGCAGTTCGGCAAGAACGGTGGCAGCGCACAGGCGGGTATGGGCGGCTCGAACCTGCCGGACCTTCCGGCCGAGTTCTCGTCGGTGCCGTTTGATCGCGGCGTTGTCGGCATGGCGCGGTCGATGGACCCGAATTCGGCCAACAGCCAGTTCTTCATCATGTTCGCCCCGGCGCCGCATCTGGACGGGCAGTATACCGTCGTCGGCCGGGTGATCTCGGGCATGGATGTGGTGGATGCGATCCGCAAGGGTGACGGGCCGAACGGTTCGGTCAGCACCCCGGACCGCATGGTGAAAGTCACCGTCCAGGAGTGACACCACAGGAATCGTTGACGAAATCAGGCCCGCAGCCATAGGCTGCGGGCCAAGTCTTTCTGGAAAGGATTAGACATGCCTGTGATGCAGGGAATTTCAGGGCTTGCCCAGTTTGGTGCGTATTTGTCATCGGTTTATCAAGGTCTTACAATCACAGCCGCCTCCGCCGACCGTATCGTGGTCGAGAACCAGAACATCCGGGTGGTGTTCGCGGGGACGGATCTTTCCTGGACGTCGGAAGCGGATATCCTCAGCGACCTGACGGGTGGCACGCTCCAGTCCATTCGTTTTCTCGTGCCCTCCACGCTCAAGGCGCTGGGCAGCATCAGCAACCTCGGGCTGGTGATCGACACCGAGGAAGGGGGCGCCTTCGCCAATGCGGCCAGCCTGCGCACCGCGATTGCCAATATGGAATGGACGATCAAGGGCACGGCAAAGGCTGACGAGTTCTATCTTTCCGACACCAGCACCTTCCATATGGTCGCGCCGCTGACGCTCAAACTGCTTGCCGGGGCGGATTCCGCTCAGGGCGGGCTGGGCAATGATCGCATCCTCGCCGGTGGCGGCAATGATGTGATCTATGACAGCAAGGGCAACGACACGATCGACGGCGGGACCGGCAACGACCTGCTGGGCGGCGATCTTGGCGGCAACGACAGCATTACGGGCGGAACCGGCGCGGATACCATTGACGGCGGGCGCGGCGCCGACCGGCTCTATGGCAACAACGACAACGATTCCATTTCCGGTGGTTCTGGGAAGGACATCCTGTTTGGCGGCACCGGCAATGACACGCTCAACGGCGGCGCGGGGAATGACCGTCTGACCGGCGATGCGGGAGCGGATCATTTCGTGTTCACCGGCAATTTCGGACGCGACGTGGTTTCCAGCTTCCAGCGGGTGCAGGACAGGCTGGTGATCGAGGGCGATTACACGGTTTCGCACGCCAGGGGCGATACGATCCTGAAACTGGATGGCGGCACCATCATTCTCGACAATATCAACCTGACTGTCGCGCAGGTGGAAGCGGTCGTCGATCAGCTTCTGGTCTGAGGAAGATTTGCCCTGTCCCGAAATATTCGGGGCAGGGCCTTTGGCAGCTCAGCTGAACGTCACCAGCGCGTGACGCTTCTTGCCGGCGGTCAGCTTCAGCGGCTCGGCGAAATCGGCCGCATGGAACTTGTGGCCCGCATCCAGCACCGGATCGTCATTCACACGGGCGCCGCCCTCGGCGATCAGGCGCTTGGCCTCTTTCCCCGAAGGCGCAAGCCCCGCACGCACGAAAAGCTGCGCTGCGGTGATGCCATCCGCCAGATCCGTGACATTCAGTGCCACCGTCGGCAGATCGGCCCCGATACCACCCTTTTCAAACACTTCGCGCGCGGTGGCTTCGGCGGCTTGTGCAGCCTCTGCCCCGTGCAGCAGCGTTGTCACCTCATTGGCGAGGACGATCTTTGCCGCATTGATTTCCGATCCGGCCAGCGCGCCCAGACGGGTGCATTCTTCCACCGGAAGATCGGTGTAAAGCTTCAGGAAGCGGCCCACATCGGCATCGGTGGTGTTGCGCCAGAACTGCCAGAATTCGTAAGGGCTCAGCATGTCGCCGCGCAGCCAGACCGCGCCGGAGGCCGACTTGCCCATCTTCTTGCCGTCCGAGGTGGTCAGCAGCGGCGAGGTCAGGCCATAGATCTCCTGATCCAGCACGCGGCGCGTCAGGTCGATGCCATTGACGATATTGCCCCACTGATCCGACCCGCCCATCTGCAACAGACAGCCGTAGCGGCGGTTCAGTTCCAGAAAATCATAGGCTTGCAGGATCATGTAGTTGAATTCGAGGAAGGACAGCGATTGTTCCCGGTCCAGCCGCGATTTCACTGATTCAAAGCTCAGCATCCGGTTCACGCTGAAATGCCGCCCGATGTCGCGCAGGAAATCGAGGTAGTTCAGGTGATCCAGCCACTCGGCATTGTTGAGCATGATGGCGCCGCCCGGCGCATCGGAATAATCCAGATAGCGGGCAAAGACCTGCTTCATCCCGGCGATGTTCTCGTCGATCTTTTCGGGGGTCAGCAGCGGGCGTTCATCGGCGCGAAACGAGGGGTCGCCCACCTTGGTGGTGCCGCCGCCCATCAGCGTGATCGGCTTGTGCCCGGTCTTTTGCAGCCAGCGCAGCATCATGATGTTCAGCAGGTGGCCGACATGCAGCGAGGCCGCCGTGGCGTCATAGCCGATATAGGCAGGCACCACCCCCTTGACCAGGGCTTCGTCCAGGCCCTGATAATCGGTGCAGTCGGCGAGGTAGCCGCGCTCGATCATAACGCGCATGAAGTCGGATTTCGGGTGGTAGGTCATCGGACTCTCGTGTTTTATGACGCCGTGACGCGGTATAGCGGTGCAGGCGAACAAGGGGAAGCCATGTTGAAGGCGGGGCCGGTCTGGGCATTGGGGGCGATGTCGGGCACGTCGCTGGATGGCGTCGATGCGGCGCTGGTGCTGACGGATGGCGAACGCATTCTCGACTTTGGCGAAAGCGGCTATCGCCCCTATGACGAGGACGAACGCGCGGTGATCCGTGCGGCCCTTGGCCTCTGGCCCGGTGCGGCCGAAGTGGAGCCTGCGGCCGAGGTGGTGGAAACCGCCCATGCCGAATTGCTCAGCCAGTTCGGATCGGCGGCGCTGGTGGGGTTTCACGGGCAGACGCTGGCGCATGATCCGGGTGGTCTGGGCACGCATCAGGCCGGTGATGGCGCTGTACTGGCCGAGGTATTGGGTGTGCCGGTGGTCTGGGATTTCCGCAGTGCCGATGTGGCTTTGGGCGGGCAGGGGGCGCCGCTGGTGCCTTTCTTCCATTTCGCGCTGGCCCGTCATATCGGCGCGACCGAGCCGCTGGCCTTCCTGAACCTCGGGGGGGTCGGCAATGTCACATGGGTTGACCCCGCGCAGCCGGGGCCCGAGGCGGAGGGTGCCTGTCTCGCCTTCGATACCGGCCCGGCCAATGCACCGATTGACGATCTGGTGCAGGCCCGCACCGGCCAGCCGCGCGACGAGGGCGGTGTGCTCGCTGCCTCCGGTCGCTGGCAGCGGCAGATTGTCGATGGCTTCCTTGCGCATCGCTACTTCCTGCGAATGCCGCCCAAGTCTCTGGACCGAAACGATTTCCACGATCTGATCTCGGCTGTGGCGGAGCTGCCCGACGCCGATGCGGTGGCCACGCTGACCCGCGCGGCGGCAGCGGCGGTTGCGCGCGGGGCCGAACATTTCCCCCGGCCGGTGACGCGCCTTCTGGTTGGTGGAGGCGGGCGGCACAATGCCACGCTGATGGCCTATCTGGCCGAGCTGATGCCCGGCTGCGTGGTCGAGCCGGTCGAGGCCGCGGGTCTGGACGGTGACATGCTGGAGGCGCAGGCTTTCGCCTACCTTGCCGTGCGGGTGGCGCGCGGGCTGCCGACCTCGGGGCCTGCCACTACGGGCGTTCCGGCGCTGGTGGGCGGAGGCCGCATCTCGCGGCCCGGTGCCTAGGCCTGTTTCTCAGGCCAGCGCGCGCCGCGCGCGCATCATTCCGAAAGTATAGACTGCCAGCGCCGCCCAGATCATCGGGAAAGCCACGGCCTTGGCGGTGCTGAACGGTTCGTGAAACAGGAAGACCGCAACAAGGAAGATCATCGTCGGGCTGACATATTGCAGGATGCCGATGGTCGTCAGCCGCAGAAGCTTGGCCCCGTTGGCGTAAAGGATCAGCGGCACTGCCGTTACCAGCCCCGCCGAGGCCAGCATCAGTGAGTTCGTCAGATCGCCGCTGGCGAAGTGGCCCTGTCCGGTGATCGCCAGCCAGACGATCCAGGCCAGGGCGAAGGGCGACAGCAGCACCACCTCCAGCATGAAACCCTGATTGGGACCGATGGGCAGTTGTTTCTTGAACCAGGCATAGGCGGCCCAGCTCGCGGTCAGGCTCAGCGCAAGCAGGGGCAGGCGTCCGGCCTCCCACGTCAGCACCGCCACCGCGCAGGCTGCCAGCGCCAGCGCCGCCGTCTGCCAGCGGTTCAGCCGCTCGCCCAGCGTCGCGGCGCCAAGAAAGACGGTCACCAGCGGGTTGATGTAATAGCCAAGTGCCGCATCCAGCGTATGCCCGTTCTGGATCGCCCAGATATAGATGCCCCAGTTGATCGAGATGATCGTGGCGGTCAGCCCGCCCATCGCCAGCATACGCGGGCTGCGCAGCGCGGCGGTCAGATCCGCCGTGCGGCCCAGCCAGATCAGTACGGCACCCGCCACCGGCACCGACCAGATCACCCGATGCGCCAGCACCTCTGCGGCGGGCACATGGGACAGCGCCTTCATGTAGATGGGCAGGACGCCCCACAGCATGTAGGCGCCCAGAGCGAAGGCAAGGCCGCGCGGCGAGTCGGTATCGGTGTTCATGCTTCCTGCCTAGAACTTCGGCAGGTCCGTCACCATGACGAACTTGTCACCGGCACAATTGCGCTCAGGCTCGCGGAATATCGAAGCCGGGCGGGGCCAGCGTGAAGCCTTCGAACCGGAAACCGGGTGAGACGGTACAGGACACCAGCGTCCAGTCGCCGGTCGGGGCTGCCGCCTGCCAGTGATGGGCGGGCACGATGACCTGCGGCGCCTCGCCCGCCAGCACATCCGGCCCCAGCCGGATGTCGCGCGCCGGTCCTTCGGTGGTTTCTGCCAGCGACAGGATCAGCGGTGCCCCGGCATGCCAGTGCCAGATCTCCGCTGCGTCCACCCGGTGCCAGTGGCTGCGCTCGTCCGCTTGCAGCAGGAAATGAATGGCGGTGCCGCTGGGCCGGCCGGAGCTGGAGTCGTCGACCCGGGTCTGCCGATACCAGCCGCCTTCGGGGTGAGGCTCAAGCCCGAGGGCGGCGATGAGGCGTTGCGCTTCGGTCATGGCGGGGGCCTTTCGGATGCGGCTTGCGGTAGGGGGCGGCGGGCATCGGCACCTCGACCTCACGCCATTCGCCGGGGGCGAGGCCCTCAATGCTCCAGTCTCCGACCGCCCAGCGGATCAGGCGCAGCGTCGGCAGACCCACGGCGGCGGTCATCCGGCGCACCTGGCGGTTCCGGCCCTCGCGCAGCGTCAGCTCGATCCAGGCATCGGGCACCGATTTCCGCTCGCGGATCGGCGGCACGCGGGGCCAGAGCCAGTCCGGCGCTGCAATTGCCTGCGCCGCGGCCGGGCGGGTCGGCCCGTCATTCAGCGTGACGCCCGCGCGCAGGGCAGCCAGCGCGGGTTCGTCCGGCACGCCCTCGACCTGCGCGAGATAGGTCTTGGCCATGCGATGCGCCGGATCGGCGATCCGCGCCTGCAACCGCCCGTCGTCGGTCAGCAAAACCAGCCCCTCGCTGTCGCGATCCAGCCGCCCGGCCGGATAAACCCCCGCCACCGGCACCAGATCCGCCAGCGTCGCCCGACTGCCATCGCCGGAGAACTGACACATCACATCATAGGGTTTGTTCAGAAGGATAAGGCGCGCCATGGCCCGTTGTGCCACGGCAAGGGGCGGAAGGAAACCGTTGCATGGGGTTGCGCTGTCTGTTGGAGGCGGGTATCTCAGGTACGATATGTTATAAGATAACATATCAATACGCGACTCGACTGAAGACCAGAAGACAGCCCGGAATGAAGGAACAGGACATGCGGAAACACTCAATGACCCGGATCGGGGCATTCGCCAGCCTGGCGATACTGGCGCTGGCCGCGCCCGCGGTTGCGCAGCAGAAGGCCCCCCATGACCACGGCCATGCGCATGCGCATGCGGCGGATGATGCCGTCTACAAGGGCTATTTCGAAGACAGCCAGATTGCCGCAAGGGCACTGTCCGACTGGGAAGGTGACTGGCAATCGGTCTATCCGTTGCTGATGGGCGGGGCGCTGGACCCGGTGATGCAGCACAAGGCCGAACACGGTGAAAAGACCGCCGCTGACTACCGCGCCTATTACGAGACCGGATATAGGACCGACGTGGATCGGATCGAGATTCATGGCGACAAGGTGAGCTTTCACAGCGCAGCGGGCACGGTGTCGGGCAGCTATGCCGATGACGGCTATGAAATCCTGACCTATGAGAAGGGCAATCGCGGTGTGCGCTATGTCTTCCGCAAAGTGGCGGGCGATGCCGGGGCGCCGGCCTTCATCCAGTTCAGCGACCATGCCATCGCGCCGGTGAAGGCGGGGCATTATCACCTTTACTGGGGCAATGATCGCGCGGCGCTGCTGGAGGAGCTGACCAACTGGCCCACCTATTACCCCGCCGATCTGACGGAATCGCAGATCGTGGCCGAAATGCTGGCGCATTGAGCGGGGCAAGCAGCAAAACGAAACGGGCGCCCCGCAGGGCGCCCGTTTGCTATTTCCGGCAGAAGCGGCTCAGGCCTTGAGGATGCTGCGGCCTGCGTATTCGGCGACTTCGCCCAGCATTTCCTCGATGCGGATCAGCTGGTTGTATTTCGCCAGCCGGTCCGACCGCGCGAGGCTGCCGGTCTTGATCTGCCCGCAGTTGGTGGCCACGGCGAGGTCGGCGATGGTGCTGTCCTCGGTCTCGCCCGAACGGTGCGACATGACGTTGGTGTAGCGCGCGCGATGCGCCATATCGACGGCCTGCAGCGTCTCGGTCAGCGAGCCGATCTGGTTCACCTTCACCAGCATCGAGTTCGCCACGCCCTTGGCGATGCCTTCGGCCAGACGGCGCGGGTTGGTAACGAACAGGTCGTCGCCCACCAGCTGCACCTTGTTGCCCAGCGTCTCGGTCAGCAGTTTCCAGCCGTCCCAGTCATCCTCGGCGCAGCCATCCTCGATCGAGATGATCGGATAATCGGCGCAAAGCTTCGCCAGATAGTCGACATTCTCAGCCGAGGTCAGCGACAGGCCTTCGCCTTTCATTTCATACTTGCCACCCCGGAAATATTCGGTCGAGGCACAGTCGAGGGCGAGATAGATGTCCTCGCCCGGACGATAGCCGGCCTTTTCAATGGATTTCAGTATGAAATCCAGCGCGACGCGGGTGGAGGACAGGTTCGGCGCAAAGCCACCCTCGTCACCGATGCCGGTCGAGAGGCCCGCCGCCGACAGCTCTTTCTTCAGCGTGTGGAAGACTTCCGAGCCCATGCGCACCGCTTCGCGGATATTCGCGGCGGCGACCGGCATGATCATGAATTCCTGAATGTCGATCGGGTTGTCGGCATGTTCGCCGCCGTTGATGATGTTCATCATCGGAACCGGCAGCACGCGGGCAGAGGTGCCGCCGACATAGCGGAACAGCGGCTGCGCGGTATATTCGGCGGCGGCTTTCGCGGCGGCCAGCGAGACACCCAGAATGGCATTGGCGCCAAGGCGGCCCTTGTTCGGGGTGCCGTCCAGTTCGATCATGGTGCGGTCGATGCCGACCTGTTCGGTCGCGTCGAACCCGATCAGCTCTTCGGCGATCTCGCCGTTGACGGCGGCCACCGCCTCCAGCACGCCCTTGCCCATGTAGCGGGACTTGTCGCCGTCGCGCTTTTCTACGGCTTCATGCGCGCCGGTCGAGGCGCCCGAGGGGACCGCCGCGCGGCCCATGGCGCCGCTTTCCAGCGTCACGTCCACTTCAATCGTGGGATTGCCGCGGCTGTCGAGGATTTCGCGGGCGTGAATGTCGATGATCGTGCTCATGGCGAGTTCCTTTGTGGGGAAGCGGTGCTCTCGGCCGCGTCTTTAGCGCGCGTCGCCCGGTGTGGGAAGGGATCGTTTGCGCAAACGCTCGCGTGCAAAGGCATAAAGCCCCGATCCGATGATCAGCGCGGCCCCGGCAAGGGTCGGCAGGTCGGGGCTTTCGGCGAAGACCACGATACCGACGATCAGCGCGAAGACCAGCCGGGAATAGCGGAAGGGGGTGATGACCGACACTTCGCCCAGCCGCATCGCCTGCACGATGGCCCAGTAGGCGGCGATGCCGAAGGCCAGTGCCCCCAGCATGTAACCGGCTTCCGCAGGTGCGGGCATCCGCGCGCCGCCCGTGACCGCCAGCATCATCGGGCCCAGCGGGATCAGCGTCATGAAGCCCCAGGCCGAAATCTGCGCCGTGCTGATATCGGCGGGAATGCGGCGTGTCGCCAGATCGCGCACGGACAGACCGACCACGGCCAGCACCGACCAGAGCGAGGCGAGGCGGAAGCCCTCGAACCCCGGCCGGATGATGATCATCACGCCGACAAAACCCACCAGAATGGCGCTCCACCGCCGCCAGCCGACCTTTTCCCCCAGAAACAGCGCCGCCCCCAGCGTCACCGCCAGCGGGGTGGCCTGAAAGATCGCGGTGGCGGTGGTGAGGGGCGTCAGTGCAAGCGCGGTGACAAAGCCCAGCGTGCCGGTCATCTCGCCCAGATTGCGCAGCACTACGGCGGGATGCCAGAGGCGGCGGGTAAAGATCGGCTCCCCCCGGAACCGTGCGAAAAGGCCAAAGACCAGCCCGCCGGAGGTGCCGAGCATCAGCATGATCTGCCCGGTCGGCAGCCCCGCCGCCGCCCATTTGATAAACATGTCCTCGATGGCGAAACCCGCCATGGCCGCGACCATCAGAAGGATGCCGCGCAGGTTGTCGCGGGTATCGGTCATCGCAGGCCCTTTCCGGTTTCTCCCGGCCAGAAGCCGTCCCGTCGATCTGTAGGGGAAGGCCACGGCAGTCTCCAGTGCCAAAGTGGCAAAGGAAGGGCCTTGCATCCGCCCGCGCCGCCCGCCACCACTGGCGCGGCGGGCACAGGAGACGGGCCGATGGAAAAGAGAAGGCTGGACGGGCAGGGGCTGGCGATCCTGCTGGGCATCTCGCTGCTGCTTGCAGTGAACCAGGTTGTCGTGAAGCTGACCAACCAGGGCTTGCAGCCGGTATTCTTTGCCGGGCTGCGGTCCGCGCTGGCGGTGCCTTTCGTTGCGGGCTGGATGATCTGGCGCGGCAAGCCTCCGCGCTACACGCCCGGCACGTTGCTGCCGGGCCTGCTGATCGGCGCGGTCTTCGCGCTGGAGTTTCTGTGCCTCTTTGTGGCGCTGGACCTCACGACCATCAGCCGCGCGGTCATCATCTTCTACTCGATGCCGGTCTGGCTGGGCCTTGCCGCCCATTTCGGCCTGCCGGGAGAGCGGCTCAGCCCGCTGCGCGGGGTCGGCCTCGTGCTGGCCTTCGCGGGCACGGCCTGGGCCATTCTGGACCGGACGGGCAGCGGCGGGCAGGGCAGTCTTGCGGGGGATCTCTTCGCACTGGGCGGGGCGATCGGCTGGGCTGCCACGGCCTTTCTGGCCCGCAGGCCGCGCCTTGCCGCTGTCGGACCGGAGACGCAGCTTCTGTGGATGGCCGCGGTCTCGGCGCCGCTTTTGCTCATCATCTCCCCGGCCTTCGGGCCGCTGATCCGCGAGATCCGGCCCGAACACTGGCTGTTGCTGGTGTTGCAGGCGGCGGTCGTGGTGGCAGGCGGCTTCATCACCTGGCTCTGGCTGCTGTCGCGCTATTCCGCCGCCACGGTGGCGAGCTTCTCCTTCCTCACCCCAGTGCTGAGCCTGCTGTTCGGCTGGGCCCTGATGGGAGAGCATCTGGGGCCGTCGATTCTGGGATCGGCCGCACTGGTCGCGGCGGGAATCATCCTCGTCAACCGCCGCACCTGAGCCGCGGGCGGGTCGGGCAGGGTGTCGCAGGCAGGTCACACCCGCATGACGCGGCGGCAGGCGTCTTTGGGAGCCTTATAGCGGGTGACGCAGGGTAAGGGAAAGTTTTCCACAGTTCAGGTGCCCCGGCAGAACCCGCCGGGAACATGCCGGATTTCCGGGCTTTTCACCGTCCCGCCCCGGATCATCCGCAAGCCATCCCCTGTTTCATCCACAGCAGGCTGAGTCGCCGCGCGCATCTATCCGTTGTGGGTAAATTTCCCGTCAACACAAATTAGCGGCCCCGGCGGCTGATTTTTCCGTTGATCGACCCCGGGATTTCCGACAATTTGTCGTCGCAGCGTCATGAGACACCAAATCTGGTGTCAGCGGGGCCGCTCTGAGGAAAATGTCACAAGATGCGCGAGGCCATGCCCGCGCGCCCTTCCGCCAAACCGGAAGGCTGGCCCTCTTTGCGTCCGGCCCGATGCGATGCCGCACAATGATAACCGGCGGGAAACCCGCCAGATGCAGATGTGACAAAGGACGGCGGGGCCAATGAAGATCGAGCGGAAGTTCACGACGGAAACCACCGGCGCATACGGCGCCATGTCCTTCTCGACCACCACCTCTGAAATCCGCAACCCGGATGGCAAGGTGGTGTTCCGCAATGAGGCGGTCGAGGTTCCGGAGGGCTGGAGCCAGGTTGCCTCGGACGTTCTGGCCCAGAAATACTTCCGCAAGGCCGGGGTTCCGGCGATCCTGAAGCGCGTGAAGGAAAAGGGCGTGCCCGAATTCCTGTGGCGCTCGGTTCCCGATACCGAGGCGCTGGCCGCACTGCCCGAAGACGCCCGTTTCGGTGGCGAGACCTCGGCCAAGCAGGTCTTCGACCGTCTGGCAGGCGCCTGGGCCTACTGGGGCTGGAAGGGTGGCTATTTCACCTCTGAATCCGACGCCCGCGCCTACTATGACGAGATGCGCTTCATGCTGGCCCGCCAGATGGCGGCGCCGAACTCGCCCCAGTGGTTCAACACCGGCCTGCACTGGGCCTATGGCATCGACGGCCCCGGCCAGGGCCATTTCTATGTCGATTACAAATCCGGCAAACTGACCCGCTCGGACAGCGCCTATGAACATCCGCAGCCGCATGCCTGCTTCATCCAGTCGGTCAGCGATGATCTGGTGAACGAGGGCGGCATCATGGATCTCTGGGTCCGCGAGGCGCGTCTGTTCAAATACGGCTCGGGCACCGGCACCAACTTCTCGTCGCTGCGCGGCGAGGGTGAGAAACTGTCGGGCGGCGGCAAGTCGTCGGGCCTGATGGGCTTCCTCAAGATCGGGGACCGCGCGGCGGGCGCGATCAAATCGGGCGGCACCACGCGCCGCGCCGCCAAGATGGTGATCTGCGACATGGATCACCCGGACATTGAGGAATTCATCAACTGGAAAGTCATCGAAGAGCAGAAGGTCGCCTCGCTGGTGGCCGGCTCCAAGATGCACGAACAGCACCTGAACGCGATCTTCGCCGCAATCCGTGGCTGGGACGGCAGCGTGACCGACGCCTGCGATGCCACGAAAAACGAGGCACTGAAAACCGCGATCCGTGCCGCCAAGAAGGCGATGATCCCGGAAACCTATATCAACCGCGTGCTGCAATATGCGCGGCAGGGCTTCGACAGCATCGAATTCCCGACCTATGACACCGATTGGGACAGCGAGGCCTATATCTCGGTCTCCGGCCAGAATTCCAACAACTCGGTCCGCGTCACCGATGCCTTCCTGCAAGCGGTGAAGGACGATGCTGACTGGGCGCTGGTGCGCCGCACCGATGGCAAGACCGCCAAGACCGTGAAAGCGCGCGAGCTGTGGGATCAGGTTGGCCATGCCGCCTGGGCCTGCGCCGATCCGGGCATCCAGTTCCACGATACCGTCAACGCCTGGCACACCTGCCCGGAAGATGGCCCGATCCGCGGCTCGAACCCCTGTTCGGAATACATGTTCCTCGATGACACGGCCTGCAACCTTGCCTCGATGAACCTGCTGACCTTCTTCAGCGAGGGCCGGTTCGACGCGACCGCCTATATGCATGCGACGCGCCTCTGGACCGTGACGCTGGAAATCAGCGTGATGATGGCGCAGTTCCCGTCGAAGGAAATCGCGCAACTGTCCTATGATTTCCGCACGCTGGGCCTTGGCTATGCCAATATCGGCGGTCTCTTGATGAACATGGGTCTGGGCTACGACTCGACCGAGGGCCGCGCGCTCTGTGGGGCGCTGACCGCGCTGATGACCGGCGTGACTTACGCCACCAGCGCCGAAATGGCGGGCGAGCTGGGGGCTTTCGCGGGCTACAGCCGCAATGCCGCGCATATGCTGCGCGTCATCCGCAACCACCGCCGCGCGGCCTATGGCCATGTCTCGGGCTATGAGGCGGTGAACGTCTCGCCCGTGGCGCTGGATGCCGCCAACTGCCCGGATTCTGAGCTGGTGACGCTGGCGAAATCGGCTTGGGACGAGGCGCTGAGCCTTGGCGAAAAGCACGGCTACCGCAACGCCCAGACCACCGTCATCGCCCCCACCGGTACCATCGGTCTGGTGATGGATTGCGATACCACCGGGATCGAGCCGGATTTCGCGCTGGTGAAGTTCAAGAAACTGGCTGGCGGCGGTTATTTCAAGATCATCAACCAGTCGGTTCCGGCGGCGCTGGAAACGCTGGGCTATTCCTCGGGTCAGATCGCGGAAATCGTGGCTTATGCTGTGGGCCACGCCAGCCTCGGCAATTGCGCGGGCATCAACCATACCGCGCTGATCGGCCACGGCTTCGGCCCGCGCGAGATCGAGAAGATCGAGGCGGCGCTGCCGTCCGCCTTCGACATCCGCTTTGTCTTCAACCAGTGGACGCTGGGCGAGGAGTTCTGCCAGAAGACCCTTGGCATCCCGGCCGACAAGCTGAACGATCCGGGCTTTGACCTGCTGCGCCACCTAGGCTTCACCAAGGCACAGATCGACGCCGCCAATGACCATGTTTGCGGCACCATGACGCTGGAAGGCGCGCCCTTCCTCAAGGCCGAACATCTGCCGGTCTTCGATTGCGCCAACCCCTGCGGCAAGAAGGGCAAGCGCTTCCTGTCGGTCGAAAGCCACATCACCATGATGGCGGCAGCGCAGAGCTTCATCTCGGGCGCGATTTCCAAGACGATCAACATGCCGAATTCGGCCTCGATCGAGGAAACGCTGGCGGCATATGAACTGTCGCATTCGCTTGGCATCAAGGCCAACGCGCTCTATCGCGACGGATCGAAACTGTCGCAGCCGCTGGCTGCCGCGCTGGTCGAGGATGACGAGGAAGCCGAGGAAATCCTCGCCACCGGCACCCCGCAGGAAAAGGCCATCGTGCTGGCCGAAAAGATCATCGAAAAGGTGGTCGTGAAGGAAATCGTGCGCAGCCATCGCGAAAAGCTGCCGGAACGCCGCAAGGGCTATACCCAGAAGGCGGTTGTGGGCGGCCACAAGGTCTATCTGCGCACCGGCGAATATCAGGACGGCAGCCTTGGCGAAATTTTCATCGACATGCACAAGGAAGGCGCGGGCTTCCGGGCGATGATGAACAACTTCGCCATCGCGGTCTCGGTTGGCCTGCAATACGGCGTTCCGCTGGAGGAGTTTGTCGACGCCTTCACCTTCACCAAGTTCGAACCGGCGGGCATGGTGCAGGGCAATGACTCGATCAAGAACGCGACGTCCATTCTGGACTATGTGTTCCGCGAACTGGCTGTCAGCTATCTCGACCGCACCGATCTGGCCCATGTCGCCCCCAAGGGAGCGTCGTTCGATGAGCTTGGTGGCGGCGTGGCCGAAGGCAAGCGCGACACCAATCTTGAGCCGGTGAGCGAAAGCGCCGCCTCCAAATCGCTGGAGGTGCTGCGGCAGATCTCCTCGACCGGCTATCTGCGCAAGCGGCTGCCGAAAGAGCTTGTGGTGCTGCAAGGCGGCATGGGCGCCACCGCGCTGGGCGGCGATCCGGCGGCGGTCAACATGCTGATGCCCGACGCGACCCGCGCCACCGGCACCATGGGCGCGACGACCGCACTGGCCTCCGGCTCGGTCTCGCTGGATGCGCGCACCAAGGCGAAGATGCAAGGCTACGAAGGAGACCCCTGCGGCGAATGCGGCAATTACACGCTGGTCCGTAACGGCACCTGCATGAAGTGCAACACCTGCGGCGGCACCAGCGGCTGTAGCTGACCCGCTGTCGGGCGCAGAAAACGAAAGGCGCGAACCGGAGAGGTTCGCGCCTTTTCAATTTGTTGCGCCTGTTTTCTTGTGTAGTGGATGAAGCGAGGGTCTCACCCCTCCGCCAGCGGTCCATAGAGGATCAGCGCCGGGCTGGTGGATTCTGTGCCATCCAGATGGGCGGCGAGGCTGCCGACGGTGAAGCGTTCCAGCCGTTCCTCGGCAGTGCTGACGCCATGGGCCAGCAGCGCGGGGGTCTCGGGCGGCAGGCCATGGGCGATCAGCGCGGCGGCCAGTTCGGGGAAAGTGCGCTTGCCCATGTAGATCACCGTTGTCGCGCCGGGGTCGGCCAGCGCAGGCCAGTTCAGCGTTTCGGGCAGGCCGCCTGTCACATCGGCGCCGGTCAGGAACTGCACCCGCCGCGCGGTCAGCCGCCGGGTCAGCGGGATCGCCGCCGCCGCCGCCGCCGCTGAGGCCGAGGTGACGCCGGGCACGATTTCAAACCCGATGCCCGCGTCGCGCAGCGCGGTCATTTCTTCCTCCAGCCGCCCGAAGATGCCCGCATCGCCGGATTTCAGCCGCACCACCTGCGCACCCGCCTGCGCATAATCGACCAGCAGGCGGTTCACATGCTCCTGCCGGGCCGAGGGCCGCCCGGCGCGCTTGCCGACCGAAACCAGATCCGCGTCGGCCCGCGCCAGATCGAGGATCGGCCCCGAAGACAGATCGTCATAGAGCACCACATCGGCGGCCCCGAGCCGTTTCACCGCCTTTACGGTCATCAGGTCCGGGTCGCCGGGGCCGGAGGATACGAAGGTGACGAAGCCGGTCATGTCGCTTCTCCGATCAGGTGGAAATAGGTGCCGCTGGCCAGTCCCCGGCGCGATCCGGTTTCCGGGACGGCGGTGCCGGTGGCGTCCTCGACTTGGGCGAGCGGCATATCGGGTTGCGCGAGGATGGTCGAGTAGTGAAATTCATGCCCGCGCAGCCTTGTGCCTTTGGCCATGCCGGGCATCGCGGCCTCCAGCCGTGCAAGGCGATAGCCCAAGTGCATCCTGCGCTTTTCATACGAGGTTTCAAGGCCCAGCAACCCCGCCATGCGATGCCGCTGCCCCTTCGCATCGACCAGACCGGCGCCCATCGCCATATAGCCCCCGCATTCGCCATGCACCGGGCGCGTGGCGGCGAAGGCGGTCAGGCGGGCGCGGAAACGCTCTGCCGCCGCCAGCGCGCCGGCATGCAGTTCGGGGTAGCCGCCGGGCAGCCAGCAGACGGTGGCACTGTCGTCGGGGCCTTCGTCGCCAAGCGGCGAGAAGGGCAGGATCTCGGCCCCCTGTGCGCGCCAGTCCGCCAGAAGATGCGGATAGGTGAAGGAAAACGCCGCATCCTGTGCCAGCGCGATGCGCTGGCCGGGGGGGGGCATGCGGCGGGCAGTGCCGGGCTGTACGCGAGTCGTCCTGGCGGCATGGCGGAGCGCGTCAAGATCACAATGCGCGGCGATGAACGCCCCGGCCTCGTCAAGGATGCGGTGCAGATCTGCGGTCTCGCCCGCCTGCACCAGCCCCAGATGACGTTCCGGCAGTTCGATCGTGGCGCGGCGCGGCAGGGCGCCGAGCACCGCAACACCATGTGCCGCCATCCCGTCGCGGATCAGTGCCTCGTGCCGGGGGGAGGCGACACGGTTCAGGATCACCCCGGCAATGGTCAGCCCCGGGCGCATGGCCTGGAACCCGAGCGCGGTGGCGGTAGCGCTTTGCGCCTGACCGGAGGTGTCGATCACCAGCACGACCGGCCAGCCTGTTAGCTCTGCCAGATCGGCACTGGCGCCGATGCCGGTCTCGCCCGCTGCCGCCACCCCGTCACACAGGCCCATGGAGCCTTCGGCCAGTACCAGATCGGCCCCTGTCGCCGCCGCCAGCAGCGCGCCGATGCGCGGCGCGGGCATGGCCCAGGTATCAAGATTGACAGAAACCCGGCCCGAGGCGGCGGTGTGAAAGGCGGGGTCGATGTAATCGGGCCCGCTTTTGAACGGCTGCACCTCCAGCCCGGCGGCACGGAATGCGGCCAGCAGCCCAAGCGTCACCGTTGTCTTGCCGGTGCCCGAGGCGGGGGCCGAGATGATCAGACCCGATGGCAGGGGATCGGGCGGCAGCATCACAGGCCTTCGGGAAAGCGCGGATGGGTGCCGACCGGGCGATAGCGGCGGTCGTAGTCACCGGCATACAGGCGGCTTTCGCCGAAATCCTCGGCGGCCAGCGCGGGGCCGACAAGGATCAGCGCCGTGCGTTCCATCTCCGCCCCCACAGCGGTTTCCAGCGTGGAAAGCGTGGCGCGGACGATGCGCTGGTCGGGCCAGCTTGCGCGCCAGACCACGGCGACCGGGCAATCGCTGCCGTAATGCGGCGAAAGGGTTTTCACTACGGTTTCAAGCACATGTACCGAAAGGTGAATGGCCAGCGTCGCACCGGTGCGGGCAAAGTTTTCCAGCGCCTCGCCCTCGGGCATGGCGGTGGCACGGCCCGAGGTGCGGGTCAGCACCACCGATTGCGCGACGCCCGGCAGGGTGAGTTCGGCGCCCAAAGCCGCAGCGGCGGCGGCGAAGCTGGGCACGCCGGGCGTCACGTCATAGGGGATGCCAAGGGCGCGCAACCGGCGAAGCTGCTCCCCCATCGCCGACCAGACCGACAGGTCGCCCGAATGCAGCCGCGCGACATCGTGACCTTCGGCATGGGCGGTGGCGATCTCGGCCATGATCTCGTCAAGGCTCAGCGGTGCGGTGTTCACGATCCGCGCGCCGGGGGGGCAATGGCTCAGCAGCGCCTCGGGTACCAGACTGCCCGCATAAAGGCAGACCGGGCAGGCCGCGATCAGGTCGCGGCCGCGCAGGGTGATCAGGTCGGCCGCGCCGGGGCCTGCGCCGATGAAATGGACGGTCATGCGGGGGTTCCTTGGGCAAGGGCCAGCGTCACACGCCCGCCGGGGGCAACAAGACGCGGGCAGATCAGGGTGGCGCCGGGGCCTGCGGCGGCAAGGGCGGCGGCCTCGGCGACCGAGCCAGCCCCATAGCGTGCGGGCTGGCGGGGCGAGGGGGTTTCGGTCGCCTGCGCGCGCAGGGCCGCCAGCGGTACGGCGATGACCGCGCGCCCGGCCAGCGCGGGATGTGCGGCCTTGTCCTCGGGAAGGGCGAGCACTTGGGGCGTGCAAGGCGCCAGTGCCAGTGCGGCGGCGAGGTCGGCCTCGGTGGCCGTACTGCGCAATCCAATCCCGGCGACGATCATCGGGTGACGCTCCATTGTACCACGGGGCGGGCGGCCTGCCAGTCGCGGAAGGCGCCAAGGCGGCCGCTTTGGGCAAGGTCGATGCGCAGCAGGCTGCCGCCGTGGGTGGCATGGGCCGCGTAAAGCGTGGCCTCGGTTTCCAGCGTCACCGCATTGGCCACCAGCCTTGTGCCCTCGGGCAATTGCGCCCAGAGCTGTGTCAGCAGATCGGGCGTCAGCCCGCCGCCGATGAACACGGCATCGGGGCGCGGCAGGTCTGCGATCCGTTCGGCGCTGTCGCCGTGGTGGGCGTGCAGGCGATGGGTCAGACCGAAGGCTTCGGCATTGGCGCGGATGTTCGGCAGCCGGTCGGCGCGGGCCTCTACCGCCGAGGCGCTGCCACCGGCAAGGCACCATTCAACCGAGACGGAGCCGGACCCTGCGCCCAGATCCCACAGATGTTCCCCCGCGCGTGGCGCCAGTGCGGCCAGCGTCAGCGCCCGCACCGGGGCTTTGGTGATCTGGCCATCGCTTTGGAACAGCGTATCAGGCAGGCCGGGAGTGCGGGGCAGGCCGGGGTCGTGCGCCTCGATGGCCGCCAGCAGGGGGGCTTCGGGGGCGTCAGACGGCGCAGGGCCGATACGCTCTTGCGGGCCGCCAAGCCTTTCCAGCAGGGTGACACGGGCGTTGGGATGGCCGTTGGCGGTCAGCCAGTCGCAGAGCCCGGTCGCCGCCGCGCCGTCGCGCAGGGTGACCAGCGCGCGGGTGCCGCGTGTCAGCAGCGGTCGCAGCCGGGCGCAGGGCGCGGCGTGAAGGCCGAGGCAAAGCACCTCCTCCATGCGCCAGCCCAGCCGGTTGCAGGCCAGTTGAAAGGACGAGAGCGTGGGGTGGCTGACCCATTCTCCGGGCGCAAGGTCGCGGATCAGGCTGCCGCCCGCGCCATGCCAGAACGGATCGCCGGAGGCCAGAACCACGGTGCGCCGCCCGCGCGCCGCCAGCACCGGGGCGGTGGAAAACGGCACCTGCCAGGCGACACCCCGCGACCCCGCCTGTGCCAGCGCCAGATGGCGCGGCCCGCCGATGATGATTTCCGCCGCATCCAGCAGGTCACGACTTGCGGCGGGCAGCCCGTCAAGGCCATCTTCGCCCAGACCGAGGATATGGAGCCAGGGATCAGCCATGACGCGCATTCTTCTTCTGGGCGGCACGACCGAGGCGAGCGCCCTTGCCCGCGCTTTGGCCGGGACCGGGGCGGATGCGGTGTTTTCCTATGCCGGGCGCACGGATGCGCCCCTGGCCCAGCCCCTGCCGACCCGTGTGGGGGGCTTTGGCGGGGCCGAAGGGCTGACGGCCTGGCTGCGGGCCGAGGGGATCACGCATGTGATCGACGCGACCCATCCCTTCGCGGCGCAGATGAGCCACAACGCCGTTGCGGCCTGCGCCGCCACCGGCGTTGCGCTGGCCGCGCTGGAGCGTCCGGCATGGCAGGCCGGGCCGGGCGACCGCTGGAGCTGCGTGCCTGATCTGGCGGAAGCGGTGGCGGCGGTGCCCAAGGCGGGCGCGCGGGTGTTTCTGGCGATCGGCAAGCAGCATGTCGCGGATTTCGCCCGGAAACCCGGTAACCACTATCTGCTGCGGCTGGTCGATCCGCCGGGCGTGCTGCCGCTGCCAGATGCGACGGCGGTGGTGGCGCGCGGTCCCTTCGATCTGGCGGGCGATCTGGTTTTGATGCGGGACCATCGCATCACCCATGTCGTCGCCAAGAATGCCGGGGGCAGCGGCGCGCGCGCGAAGCTCGATGCCGCGCGTGACCTGGGTTTGCCGGTTGTGATGATCGACCGGCCCGCGATCCCGCCGCGCGCGCGGTTCGGCGATGTCGCGAGCGTCATGGGCTGGCTGGCGCGCTGACCTGGCCGCCGCGCAAGTGGCGGGGACAGGATGCCTCCGGCGGGGATATTTGGGCCAAGATGAAACTGCGGCGCGGTGCATCAGGCGGACCTTGGGGTGTAGATGTAGGGGCCGATGCGGCGGGTCGCGGAATTGCCCACCAGAACGACCGTGCGCATGTCGGCCATATCCTCGGTCGCCTCGGCCAGCGTGACGGTGAGGAGGTGTTGTTCCGGCGTCGAGACCGCGCGGGCAAAGGTGATCAGCCGCGCGGGGTCACAGCATTCGCGCAGGATCTCCAGCACGCGGGCAAACTGGTGCGGGCGGGATTTTGACCGGGGGTTGTAGAAGGCCATGGCGAAATCTGCCTCGGCGGCAAGGCGCAGGCGGCGATCGACCAGCGCGAAGGGCTTGAGGTTGTCGCTGAGGTTGATGGCGCAGAAATCATGGCCCAGCGGTGCCCCGGCGGCGGCGGCGGCGGCCAGCATCGCCGTGATGCCGGGCAGCACGGTCACCGGCACCAGCGCAAGGTCGGGCCGTGCCTCCAGCGCCTCGAACACCGCGCTGGCCATGGCGAAGACGCCGGGATCGCCCGAGGAGACCACGACGACCCGCGCGCCCTTTGCCGCCATTTCAAGCGCATGGGTGGCGCGGTCCAACTCCACCCTGTTGTCCGAAGGGTGCAGCGTCAGACCCGGACGCGGCACCACACGGGCGACATAGGGGATGTAGCCCACCACATCAGTGGCCTGATCCAGCGCCGCCGCGACCTCGGGCGTGACCTTCTCCGCCGCGCCAGGGCCAAGCCCCGCGATGATGACCGTGCCGGTCATTCCGCGATTTCCGGCCGGCGGCCATGGCCATGAACCAGAACCACCGCGAAATAGGGACAGTCGGCGGTATCCACCTCGGCCAGCGGCGCGATGCGCTGGCCCGGCATGGTGCCGCGTTCGACCAGCCAGGCCTCGGACAGGCGGCCCGCGCTTTCCAGCGCGCGGCGGATCTTCGGCAGGTTGCGCCCGGTCTTCATCACCGCCAGCGCATCGGCGCGCTGCATATGCGCCACCAGATCGGGTTCGGGCAGGGTACCCATCAGCACGCTCAGCACGTCGTCGCCCCAGGTGATGGGCTGGCCGGTGGCGTGCCAGCAGCCCGCCATGCCGGTGATACCGGGGATCACGCTGACCTCCACCCGGCCCTTCAACCGGGCGTAGAGGTGCATGAACGAGCCGTAGAAGAAGGGGTCGCCCTCACAGAGCACGACCACCTCGCCGGGCAGGCTGGCCAGCCGGTCGGCCCAGGCGTCATAGAACCGTGCCAGCGCCCCGATATATTCGGGGCTGTCGAAGGGCAGTTCGGTGGTGACCGGATATTCCATCGCATATTCGGTGACACCGGGGGCGAGCATCCCCTCGACGATGCTGCGGGCCTGACCGCGCCGCCCGGCCTTGCGGAAATAGGCGATCTGGCTGGCGCCACGCAGGGCCCGGTCGGCACGGACCGAGATCAGGTCGGGGTCGCCGGGGCCAAGCCCGGCACAGATGATGCGGGCCATGGCCTATTCCTTCCGGCTGGCAAGCGCGTTGACGGCGGCGACCGCGATGGCCGAACCGCCAAGCCGCCCCTCCACCGCCATGGCCGGGCAGGGCGGGGCTGCCATCAGTGCGGCCTTCGATTCCGCCGCGCCGATGAAGCCGACGGGGCAGCCGATGATCGCGGCAGGGCGTGGGGTGGCGGGGTCTTCCAGCAGATTCAGCAGGTGGAAAAGCGCGGTTGGCGCATTGCCGATTGCGATGATCGCGCCTTCCAGATGCGGCCGCCACAATTCGACTGCCGCAGCACTTCGGGTATTGCCCATGGCGCCCGCAAGCTCCGGCACCTCCGGGTCATGCAGAGTGCAGATGACCGCATTGCCCGCAGGCAGGCGCGGCCGGGTGATACCCTCGCTGACCATGCGCGCATCACAAAGGATCGGGGCACCCGCCTCCAGTGCCGCCCGTGCCGCCACCGCCATGCCGGGGGTGAAACGGATGTGCTGCTCCAGCCCCACCATCCCGGCGGCATGGATCATGCGGACCGCGACAACCTCCTCCTCCGGCGTGAAGCGCGCCAGATCGGCCTCGGCCCGGATCGTGGCGAAGGAATGCAGATAGATCGTGGCGCCATCGGTTTCATAGAGGTGTGGCATCGGGGTCGCTCAGTCGTTCGGGCCGGGCCAGGAGCGCGGCGGCGGTGGTATGGGAAAGCGCCGGCGCATCGGCGCGGCCATTGCGGATGAGGGCAAAGCCCTCGGGCGTGGCGGTCAGGGTGAGGGGGGCGGGGCCGGGATGGGCACACCCCTTGGCGCAGCCCGAGACATGCGTGAGCCGGTCCAGATGCGGTGCAAGCTGCCGGGCCAGATCACGCACCGGCCGATGCGCCTGCCCGCAACCGGGGGCACCGGTGCAGGCGATGACGCGCAGCAGCGGGTCGTCCGGATCGGTGAGCAGGCCGGGCAGGTCCGGCGCCTGATCGGCGCCCTCCACCAGCAGCATGCGCCAGGGCGTCACCCGCAGCGCGCCGGACCGCGCCAGCGTGGCAAGCGTTCCGGCCTCCATCTGCCCGAAGGCAAAGCCTACCAGCACGCCACCCGGCACCGGGCCGGGGCGGGGCTCAAATTCCTGCGCTGTGGTTTCGATCCCGAAGCCCGGCGGCAGGGCACCGCTGCGGATCAGTGCCGCCATCCGGCCTCGCCCGCCCTGTACGCCGCCTGCGGCCAGAAACCAGCGTGCCAGCGCCAGCGCCTCGGTTGCCGCCGTGTCCGGCGGAACCGGCTTCGCCAACGCTGTGCCATCGGGGCGCAACAGCAGCGCGTCGCCATGCCGCTCGATCCGAATGTCGGCGGCGGTGGCCTCCAGCACCCGCGCCGCGCCGGTATCGACTGCGAAGCCGAACTTCCCCGGCAGGTCCGGCGCATCCGGCGCAGCCAGAGCCGCCGTCAGATCCGCCGCGATGCGCAGCGTCAGCGCGTCGTGAAACGGCTGCACCACGATGTTGCGGCGCGTTTCGGTGGCCACATCGGCGTCGATCAGCCCCAGACAGCGCAGCCCATCCACCAGCGCGGCATGGCTGTCCTCGCGGACCCCGCGCAGCTGCACATTGGCCCGCGCCGACAGGTCGATCCGCCCGTTGCCATGCTCGGCGGCCAGCGCCGCGATGCCTGCCGCCTGCGCCCCACTCAGCCGCCCCAGCGGGGGCCGCACCCGGACCACCAGCCCGTCGCCCGAGGCCATCGGACGCAGCGCCCCCGGACACCAGCCCTGAATTTTGGGGCCCGATATTTTCGGACCCTGGATACCCGGCTCGCTTTCATCTTGGCCCAAATATCCTCGGGGGGAGGGGGCGTAGCCCCCGCGGGGGGCAGACAGCCCCCCGGCGACCGGGGCGCCTTTGCCGACGCCGCTCATGCCGCACCCTCCAGCCAGGTTGCGATGGAATTGCGCCGCGTCACCCACAGCCCTGCCGCATGCAGGGCGTGAAAGCGGTCGTGCAGCGCGGCCAAAGCCTCGGGGTTCTCGCGTTCCAGAAACGCCACCACCTCGGCCCGGCCCAGGGTTGCCTCGTGGCAGAGGTCGAACAGATGGCCCGGCACGGCGCGGGTCAGATGGGCGAAGGCAGCAAGGTGATCCACGGTCGCCACGATTTCCGCCGCGCCGCGAAAGCCGTGGCGCATCATCCCCTCGGCCCAGCCTGCATGGGTGGCGCGGGCGCGCACCACGCGGGCGATCTCCTCGCCCAGCAGGCGAGCCTGCGGCCGGTCGGGGCGGGTGGCGTCCAGATGGTAAAGCGGCACGGTCCCGGCGCCCAGCCGCGCCAGCGCGGCGGCAAAGCCGCCCTCATGCGCGGCATGATCGGCGGCCAGCAACAGGTCGGTTTCGGGCAGATCCTGCACATGGGCGAAGCCCTCGGCCCCGCGCAGCCGCGCCTCCAGCGCCGCCCGGTCGGGGGTCACCGCGCCCTGCTCGTCGATGGCCCATTCCGAGGCGTTCAGCCAGGCCTCGCCCGCCGCCGCGCGGGCGGCATCGGAATAATCCTCCAGCGCGGCGCCCATGCCGGTGCCGTAAAGGCCCGGCTTCGGGCCAAAGACGCGGGGGCCGGGGGCGGAGGCATAGGGGTTCTCATCCTCGTCCCGGTCGGCCAGCGCGCCCACCGCCTGCTGGAACAATTGCGCAAGCCCCGGAAAGACATCGCGGAACAGGCCCGACACCCGCAACGTCACATCGACGCGCGGGCGGCCCAGAAGGGCGGGCGGCACGATTTCAAACCCCGAAACACGGGCCGAACCTTCGTCCCAGCGCGGCGCCAGCCCGGCCAGATGCAGCGCCATGGCAAATTCCTCGCCCGCCGTGCGCATGGTGGCCGACCCCCAGAGGTCCACCACAAGCGCGCGCGGGTAATCGCCCTGATCCTGCAAATGCCGCCGGATCAGCTCTTCCGCCAGTTTCACTCCCTGCGCATGGGCGGCGCGGCTGGGTACGGCGCGCGGATCGACGGCATAAAGGTTGCGCCCGGTCGGCAGCACGTCCAGCCGTCCCCGCGCCGGGGACCCCGATGGCCCCGGCGCCACATGCCGCGCGTCCAGCGCCGTCAGCAGCCCCCCGGCCTCGCCCTCAGCCGTGCCATAGACATGCAGCCCCTCGCCATACTGGCTTTCCTTCACGTCGCAGACGAAACGGTCAATGCGCACCATCGCCTCGGCAGCCGAGGCATCGGGGGCAAGGCCCAGATCGGCCTCGACGCCCGCCGCCTGCGCCTCGGCCCGCAGATCGGCCACCAGCCGGTCGCGGCGCGCGGGGTCCAGCCCGTCGGCGGTGGAATATTCGTCCAGCAGCCGCTCCAGCCGCAACAGCGCGGGGGGCGTGCCCGCCTGCATCAGCGGCGGCGGCATATGGCCCAAGGTGACCGCACCGATGCGGCGCTTGGCCTGCGCCGCCTCGCCGGGATCATTGACGATGAACGGGTAGATCACCGGCAGATCGCCCACCAGCGCCTCGGGCCAGCAGGCATCGGATTGCGCCACCGCCTTGCCGGGCAGCCATTCCAGCGTGCCGTGCGCGCCGACATGGATCAGCGCATGAAGCCCCTGCGCCCGCAGCCACAGGTAGAAGGCCACATAACCATGGCAGGGCACGCGGCCAGTGTCGTGATATTCGCCATCACGCAATGCCGCCGTGCCGCGTTCCGGTTGCAGCGCCACCAGCGCCGCGCCCCGACGCAGCGCCCGGAAGCGGAAGAACTGGCCCTCGCAAGCCGGGTCATCCTCGGGGGCGCCCCATGTGGCGTGCAGGGCCGTTTGCAGCGGCGCGGGCAGGGCAGCCAGCGCGGCGCGATAATCCGCCAGCGGCCAGTCGAGCATTTCGGCCTGAAGCGCGCGGCCCAGATCCGTGCCGGGCGTCACCGCGTAGCCCGCGCTGCGGAGCGTTTCCACAATCGCCTCTGCCGAAGCCAGCGCATCCAGACCAACGGCATGGGCAAGGTTCCAGCCCTTGCCGGGATAGGTGGACAGCACCAGCGCCAACCGCCGTTCCGCCGCAGGCGTGGCGCCCAGCCGATAGCGCGCTGCAACCTTGTCGATCACCGCTGCCACGCGGCCCTCGTCAGCGCGATGCACGAAGCGCGAGAATTGCAGGTCAGGGTCGCGGGGGCTGGGTTGCTTGAAGCTGACCACCCCGGCGAAGATCCGGCCATCGACCTCGGGCAACACGACATGCATGGCCAGATCGGCGGGCGACAGCCCGCGTTCTGCGGCCGCCCAATCCTTGCGCCGCGCGGTCGACAGCGCCACCTGCCAGACCGGACAGCCAGTGGCATCCAGCGGCGAATGACCAGCCTCGCCCCTGGCGGAAAAGGCGGTGGCATTGATCACCGCCACCGGCTGCGCGGCGTGCAGCGCCTCGGCGACCAACGCGGCATGCGGGCCTTTCAGCGAGGGGGCGAACAGGCCGAAAGCCCGGAAACCCCGCGCCCGTGCCGCACGGATCAGCACATCCACCGGGTCGGTATCGGCGGCGGTCAGGTAAGACCGATAGAAGGTGACGGCGATCAGCGGCGCTTCACTTTCGGGCGAGGCAATGACGCCCCGGTCAGGGCAATACCAGCCACTATCGGGCAGGGTCTTGGCCCCGGCCACCGGCGCCATGTAAAGCCCCGCCGCCAGCGCCAGTTGCGCCAGCGCCGCCAGCGCTGCCACCGCGCCGCCCGCGTCACACAGCACAGCCAGACGGCGCAACGTGCCGCTGGGCAGGGTAGAAAGGTCGTCCAGCCGCGCATCCGGCCGCCCGTCGGCGGGCAGCACCGCCAGCGCGATGCCCTTGCGTCGGCACAGATCCTGCACCGAGGCGAGGCCATAGGGCCAGTAGCTTTCACCGCCGATCAGCCGGACCAGAATGCCCTTCGCCCCGGACAGCGTCGCCTCGACATAGGTATCGACCGACACCGGATGGCGCAGCGCCACCAGATTGACCAGCCGCAGCGAAGGCACATCGCCCGCCGCTTTCGCCCGCTGCCATCCTGCCGCGAAAGCGCCAAGGTCGCTGTCGGAAAACGACAGAACCACCAGATCCGCCGGGCTTTGCCCCGGATCGAACGGCGTGTCGGTCTCCTCCAGCCCGTGACTTTCGCGGAAGACGACGTGCAAGGCTCAGCCCTCCAGCACGGTGCGGATGGCGGCTTCGTTCACCTTGTCATGCTCGGCGATGACCACCAGACGGGTCGCACGCGGTGTGTCGCCCCAGGGGCGGTCATATTGTGTCCGTACCCGCGCGCCCACGGCCTGCACCAGCATCCGCATCGGCTTGCCCGCTACGGCGACATAGCCCTTCACGCGCAGGATGTCCTGTTCGCGGGCCAGCCGGATGATCGCGGCTTGCAGCGCCTCAGGGTCCGCCACCTCGCCCAGTTCGATCACCACCGTGTCGAAATCATCATGTTCATGGTCGTCATGGCCATCGTGATGGCTGGGCCGGGCGGCAAGGTCGTCTTCGGCCGCCGCATTCAGGCCCAGTACGACACGCGGGTCCACCACACCTTCCGAAACGGGCAGGATCGGCAGCTTGCGCGGCGCCTCGGCCTCGATCACCCCGCGCGCGGCGGCCAGACCGGCCTCGCCCGCGAGGTCGGCCTTGGTCAGCAACACCAGATCGGCGCAGGCGATCTGATCCTCGAACACCTCGGACAGCGGGGTTTCGTGGTCAAGACTGTCATCGGCGGCGCGCTGCGCCTCCACCGCTGCGACATCGGAGGCGAAACGCCCCGCCGCCACCGCCTCGGCATCGGCCAGCGCCACCACGCCATCCACCGTGATGCGCGAGCGGATCGCGGGCCAGTCGAAGGCTTTCAGCAGCGGTTTCGGCAGCGCGAGGCCCGAGGTTTCGATCAGGATATGATCGGGGCGCTGCGGCATCGCCATCAGCGCCTCGATCGTCGGAATGAAATCCTCGGCCACGGTGCAGCAGATGCAACCATTCGCGAGTTCCACGATATTCTCCACCGGGCAATTCGCATCGGCGCAGGATTTCAGGATCTCGCCATCCACCCCCACGGTGCCGAATTCATTGACCAGAACGGCCAGCCGCTTGCCCTGTGGGTTCTGCATCAGATGCCGGATCAGCGTGGTCTTGCCCGAACCCAGAAAGCCGGTGATCACAGTGACGGGGACTTTGGTCAGATCGGTCATTCGGCGGCTTCCTGTGTTGCGTCAGAGTGGAATGGGGGGATGCGGGCAAGGCATTGCTTGCGGAACACCTCGGGCCGCTCGCGCCAGGGCACAACTCCGTCAGCGGTTCCGGCAAAGCGCGTGGCGCCGTCCAGAATGGCAGCGACATGGGTATCAGGGTCCAGCCGGCCATAGACATAGGTCCATTTGCCGGGGGCAGAGAGCGCGACCGCACAGCCGTTGGAACAGGCCGACAGGCATTCGACCCCGACGATGCGCACGCCTTCCGGCGCGCCTGCTTGCGCCAGCGCCTCGTGCAGCACGGCACCGGGGCGCGGCGCGGCGGGGTCCACCCCCTCGCGCCGGCAGGTCAGACAGACATGGAGCGTGGTCTGCGCCATCGGATCATCCCTTCCTTGGCAAAAGGGATGCAGGCGCGGAAGGGGTGACAGGCAGTCACCTCTGCCGGTCGCGGAACACCCCGTCCGCCCGTCAAAACAGATCGCTGGCAGGTCTCCCGGCTTGCGGAGTGGATTTCTCCCCGACCCCGACCTTCCCGGCTGTTTGCCAGTGGTATGGGGTCTCTCCGGTCACGGTCGCGGGGGCGGCTGCGCTTGGCCCTTGAGCCTGTCGCATTCCCTTTTCACCTGCCTCGCGGCAGGAACCAGCATGGCCCGCTTGTGCCACATCCCCCGGCGAAGTCAAGCGCGGCCCGCGCCGCTTCGGCGGGCAGGCGCGACATGGCGCGCGCCGCGCGCGGGCCGTCGCTTCGCGGCTTCCGATGGACAAGGGCCACCGCTATGCTGCCCCGCGAACAGGAGGATACGATGCAAGACACTGCCCCGCAGACCGAAGTTCCGGCCGAGGATCTGGCCCGCCATGCCGCCAAGATGGCGAAGAAGAAAGCCGCCCGTGACAAGATCATGGCGACGAAAGAAGGCGAAAAGGGGCTGCTCATTGTCCATACCGGCGCGGGCAAGGGCAAAAGCTCCAGCGGGTTCGGCATGATCCTGCGCTGTATCGCCCATGACATGCCCTGCGCCGTGGTGCAGTTCATCAAGGGCGCCTGGGATACGGGCGAGCGGCGGCTGATCGAAGAGAATTTCGCGGGTCTCTGCCAGTTTCACGCCATGGGCGAGGGCTTCACCTGGGAAACCCAGGACCGCGCCCGTGACATCGCCATGGCGCGCAAGGGCTGGGAGAAGGCGAAAGAGCTGATCCGCGACCCGGAGATCCGCTTCGTGCTGCTGGACGAAATCAATATCGCGCTGCGCTATGATTATCTGCCGCTGGACGAGGTTCTGGACTTCCTGCGCGACGAGAAGCCGCCGATGACCCATGTCTGCCTCACGGGCCGCAACGCCAGGGAAGAGCTGATCGAACTGGCCGATCTGGTGACCGAGATGGCGCTGGTGAAGCATCCGTTCCGCTCGGGGATCAAGGGCCAGAAGGGCGTCGAGTTCTGACCGGCCGGGGAGGGGGCTCTGCCCCCGTCGCTGCGCGACTCCCCCGGGATATTTAAGGCCAAGATGAAAGCAACGAGATGTTAACCGAATCGCGGCAGGTTGAAGGGGCGGAACAGGGAGGGATCCCGATGGCCGTCCAAGGTGAAAGCGCCGCGTCTCTGCCGTGGAAACGGCCCGGGATGCGGCGCCCAAATCGGGCTGGGTGCCATTTCATCTTGGCCTTAAATATCCCGGGGGTGAGGCCCGCAGGGCCGAGGGGGCAGCGCCCCCATCCTGTCCAGGGAGAGGCGCGATGACGGCGCTGATGATCCAGGGGGCGGGGTCCAATGTCGGCAAGTCGATGCTGGTCGCGGGGCTTTGCCGGGCAGCGCGGCGACGCGGTTTGAAGGTGGCGCCCTTCAAGCCGCAGAACATGTCGAACAACGCCGCCGTTACATCTGATGGGGGCGAGATCGGGCGGGCGCAGGCGCTTCAGGCTCTGGCCTGCGGGCTGGAGCCGGTGGTGGATATGAACCCGGTGCTGCTGAAGCCGGAAAGCGAGACCGGCGCGCAGGTGGTGGTGCAGGGGCGGCGGCTGACCACGACGCGGGCGGCGGATTATCCGGCGCTGAAGCCACGTCTGATGGGGGCGGTGCAGGAAAGCTTTGCCCGGTTGCGGGCAGCGCATGATCTGGTGATCGTCGAGGGGGCGGGCAGCCCCGCCGAGGTCAACCTGCGCGCGGGCGATATCGCCAATATGGGTTTCGCGCGGGCGGCGGATGTGCCGGTGGTATTGGCCGGGGACATCGACCGGGGTGGAGTGATCGCGCAGATGATCGGCACGCAGGCGGTGCTTGACCCGGAGGATGCTGCGATGATCGTGGGGTTCCTCATCAACAAGTTCCGGGGCGATGTGCGCCTGTTCGATGGCGGTTACCGGCTGATCGCGGATCGCACCGGCTGGCGTGGGTTCGGAGTGTTGCCGTGGTTTGGCGATGCCGCGCGGCTGCCCGCCGAGGATGCGCTGGACCTGCCACGCGCGCGCGGCGATGGCGCGCTGCATGTGGTCTGCCTCGCGCTGTCGCGGATCGCCAATTTCGATGATCTGGACCCGCTGGCGCAGGAGCCTGCCGTGCGGCTGACGCTGCTGCCCACCGGGCAGCCCATTCCGGGCGACGCCGATCTGGTGATCCTTCCGGGCAGCAAATCGACGCGCGGCGATCTGGCCTTCCTGCGCGCGCAGGGGTGGGACATTGATCTTGCCGCCCATGTGCGGCGCGGCGGGCATGTGCTGGGCATTTGCGGCGGGTATCAGATGCTGGGCCATGTGGTGCGTGATCCCGAGGGGATCGAGGGACCGGCGGGCGAAACGCCGGGGTTGGGGCTGCTGGACATTGAGACGGTGATGACCCCGGACAAGCGGCTGACCCGCACCCGCGCCACCCATGCCGCCACCGGCCTCGATGTCGAGGGGTATGAAATCCATATCGGGCGCAGCGACGGCCCGGCCCGTACCCGGCCGTTCGCCTTTGTCGAGGGCGCCCCCGAAGGCGCGGTCTCGGCTGATGGCCGCATCATTGGCAGCTATCTGCACGGGCTGTTCCGGGCCGATGCCTTCCGCGCGGCCTTCCTGCGGGGCCTCGGGGCCACATCGGCGCTGGGCTATGAGGCCACAGTCGAGGCGACGCTGGACGCGCTCGCCGATCACATGGAGGCGTATCTGGACGTGCCGGGTCTGCTCGCGCTGGCGCGCTGACTTGCGCGCAAGGGGCGGTGCGGCTACCGATGGGCGGGAACAGGAGACCCGCATGACCGACCGCATCCCCGTCACCATCCTCACCGGCTTTCTGGGCGCCGGAAAGACCACGCTGCTGAACCGGCTGATGACCGAGCCGGGCTTTGGCGATACTGCGGTCATCGTCAATGAATTCGGCGCGGTGGATGTGGATGGCGGGCTGATGGAGGGCGTGGGCGACCGCGCCTTTGCCTCCTCCACCGGCTGTATATGCTGCACGGTCTCGGGCGATGTGCGGCTGACGCTGCTGCGCCTCAAGGATGAGGCGGACAGCGGCAAGGGCCCCGCCTTCAGCCGCGTGGTGATCGAAACGACCGGCCTCGCCGATCCTGCGCCGGTCATGCAGACCTTCATGACCCATGACATCATGCTGGACAATTTCGTGCTGAACGGCGTGGTGACGGTGGTCGATGCCGCCAATGCGACCGAGGCGCTGGACCGATATGACGAGGCGCGGCGGCAGGTGGGCGTCGCCGATCTGCTGGTGATCTCGAAAACCGATCTGGCGGACCCGGCGCCGGTGGTTGAGCGTCTGACCGCGCTCGCCCCAAATGCCGGGGTGGTGACCGCCGCCGATCTGACTGCCGAACGGCTGTTTTCGATTGCCGCCTACGATATGGCGGGCAAGCCGCCGGTGGTGGCGGAGTGGTTGCGGTTCGCCAGCACCGGCCACCATCATCACCATCACAGTGCCAACCACCATGGCGGCAGCGTCACCGCCTTCTGCTTCATGGCCGATCAGCCGATCGAGGCGAGCGTGATGCAGATGGCAATCGGCGCGTTGCAATCGACCTATGGCCCTGATCTTCTGCGTCTCAAGGGGCTGGTGGAATTGCAGGAACTGCCGGGACGTCCCACGGTCTTCCATGCCGTGCAGCATATCCTCAGCCCGCCGCGCAGCCTGCCCGGATGGCCCGAGGGGATGGCGGGATCGCGGCTGGTGATCATTGCCGCCGGGCCGGGGCGCAACCAGTTGCCCGCGATGATGGCCAGCTTCCTGCCCGAGATGCGGCAGGTTGGCGAGGGTTGGTAGCCGATGTTCGCCCGCCACCGCCGCTTTGTCCTTGCCTTGATGCTTGGCGTGGCGCTGGGCGGTGCGGGCTGGCTCTGGGGGCTGAGTGCCGCACGCGCCGTGCTGCTGGCGGCCGACAGCGCCTTTCTGGTCTATCTTGGGCTTGTAGGCCTGTTTCTGCGCGGCATGTCGCCCGAGGATCTGCGCCGCCATTCCGAACTGTCGGACGAGGGGGTGCCGCTGATCGCGGCGCTGGCGCTGGGCTCGGTCGGGCTGAGCCTTGGCGCCATCGCGCTGGCGATGAATCACGGTGGCCCGGTGGAAGTGGCGCTGGCCGTCGCCTCGGTGCCACTGGGCTGGACGGTGCTGCATGTGCTGGCGGCGTTCCATTATGCCGCGCTTTGGTATGACAAGGGTGCGAAGGGGCTGAGCTTTCCGGGCAATCAGATCCCCGGCCCCTGGGATTTCCTGTATTTCAGCTTCACCGTGGGCATGACCGCGCAGGTCTCCGACGTGATTGTCGAACGTGCCGCCCTGCGCCGTCTTGTGCTGGCGCATGGGGTGGTGTCGTTCTTCTACAACACCGTCATTCTGGCGCTGGCGGTGAATGTGGCGGTGGGGTGAGGGGAAGCCCCCTCACACATCCAGTTCCTCCACGAACCGCGCGTTTTCCTGAATGTACTGGAAGCGCAGTTCCGGTTTCTTGCCCATCAGCCGTTCGACCAGATCGCCGGTTTCGCCCGGTTCGTCCTCGTCGATGCTGACGCGGATCAGGGTGCGGGATTTGGGGTCCATCGTGGTTTCCTTCAGGTCCTTGGCGTCCATCTCGCCAAGTCCCTTGAAGCGTTGCACGTCGATCTTGCCCTTGCCGCCAAGGCCCTTTTCCAGCCAGTGTTCTTTTTCGGCGTCATTGGCGACGTAGAGCCGTTTGGCGCCCTGCGTCAGCCGGTAAAGCGGCGGGCAGGCGAGGTAGAGGTGGCCCTTGTCGATCAGCGGGCGCATCTGGGTGAAGAAGAAGGTCATCAGCAGGCTGGCAATGTGGGCACCGTCCACATCGGCGTCGGTCATGATGATGATCTTGTCATAGCGCAGATCATCAGTGCGGAACTTCGTGCCCATGCTGACACCCAGCGCCTCGCAGATGTCGCGGATCTCGGCATTGTCGGCCAGTTTGTTCGAGGCCGCGCCCAGCACGTTCAGCACCTTGCCGCGCAAGGGCAGCAGCGCCTGATATTCGCGGTCGCGGGCGCCCTTGGCAGACCCACCGGCCGAGTCGCCCTCGACGATGAACAGTTCCGTCCCCTCGCGGCTCTTGGCGGAGCAATCGGTCAGCTTGCCGGGCAGGCGCAGGCGTTTGGTCGCAGATTTGCGCTGCGTTTCCTTTTCCTGCCTGCGGCGCAGCCGTTCCTCGGCGCGCAGCACAAGGAAATCGAGGATCGCGCCTGCCGATTTGGTGTCATTCGCCAGCCAGGTGTCGAAATGGTCGCGCACCGCGCCCTCGACCCATTTTGCGGCCTCCTCGGTGGACAGGCGGTCCTTGGTCTGGCCCACGAATTGCGGCTCGCGGATGAAGCAGGACACCAGCGCGCAGCCTCCCGCCAGCAGGTCGTCGCGGGTGATCTGGTCGGCCTTGCGGTTCTTCACCAGCTCGCCATAGGCGCGCACGCCCTTCAGGATCGCGGCCCAGAAGCCCGCCTCATGCGTGCCGCCCTCGGGGGTGGGCACGGTGTTGCAATAGCTGTGGATGAAGCCGTCGCGCGCGGGCGTCCAGTTGATCGCCCATTCGACGGAACCGGGAACGCCGTATTTCTCGGTGAAGCTCACCTTACCGGCGAACGGCTTTTCCGAATAGGTTTCAACCTTTTGCAGGCTTTCGCTCAGGTAATCCGCCAAGCCGCCGGGGAAGTGGAAGGTGGCCTCTTGCGGGGTTTCGCCGTCTTCGATGGCGGATTTCCAGCGGATTTCCACGCCCGAAAACAGATAGGCCTTGGACCGCACCATCTTGAACAGCCGCGCGGGTTTCAGCTTCAGCGAGCCGAAGATCTCGGGGTCCGGGTGGAAGGTCACGGTGGTGCCGCGCCGGTTGGGGGCGGCGCCCAGCTTTGCAATCGGCCCCTGCGGGACACCGCGCGAGAAGCGTTGTTCGTAAAGCTCTTTGTTGCGAGCCACCTGCACGATCAGGGAATCCGACAGCGCATTCACCACGGATGAGCCCACGCCGTTCAGGCCGCCCGAGGTCGAGTAAGCCTTGTTCGAGAATTTCCCGCCCGCGTGCAGTACGGTCAGGATGACCTCCAGCGCGGATTTTCCGGGGAATTTCGGATGCGGATCGACCGGCATGCCGCGCCCGTTGTCGCGGACGGTGACGGAATGATCCTCGTGCAGTTCGACCTCGATCCGGTTCGCATGGCCCGCCACCGCCTCGTCCATCGAATTGTCGAGGATCTCGGCGACAAGGTGATGCAGCGCGCGTTCATCGGTGCCGCCGATATACATGCCGGGCCGCTTGCGCACGGGCTCCAGCCCTTCCAGCACCTCGATGGAGGAGGCGTTATATTCTTCGGGCTGGGCGGCGAACATGTCGGTGGGCATGGGCTGCTCGATTCCTCTTCGCGGGCTTCTTTGGTGCGGGATTAGACCATTCGGGCGGGCGGGGCGCAAGCTGTTGCGTCCCGCCCGTGATGTCACCGCAGTTTGTAGGCCTCAGGCGGGTTCCGCCGACCGCGCCTGCCACATGGCCTGAAACGCCGGCCGGGCCTGACAGCGGGCCAGCCAGCTGGCCGTGGCGGGATGCGCCTCCATCAGCGGCTTGTGGCCCTGGGCATAGCGCAGGCATTCGGCCACCATCAGATCGGCGACCGTGAAGCGGTCCGACAGCCAGTCGCGGCCGGTCAGATGCGCCTCCAGCCGGGCAAGCCCGCGGGCCAGCTTTGCAGCCTCGGCCTCCACCACCTGCGGATCTTGCGATTGCAGGATCGCCAGGGAATGCGGTTCGATCGCGGTGGCGGCGAACAGCGCCCAGTTTTCGCTGGCCGACAGTTCGGCCTCGTCCTTCGGCGCCAGAGGGCCACCGGCGCGGCGGGCCAGATGCAGACAGATCGCGAGGCTTTCCGTCAGTACCAGATCGCCGTCGACCAGCGCGGGGATCTGGCCGATGGGGTTCACCGCCAGGAACCCGGGCGAGGCGGTGTTGACCGGCGCATCGGCGGCACCGGGATCGGGCAGGCGGTAGGCCTGAATCACCGGAACATGGGTGAAGGGCGTGCCTGTTTCGGCCAGAAGCCAGAGCGGGCGCGAGGCGCGGGAGCGATAGCAGCCGTAAAGCGTGATCAAGGCGATACCTCCTGAAGGGATATCCCTTCATCCGATGCGCGGGGCAGATTCGGCAACCGTCTTGCCGGAATCGCGGTTTGGGGGCAGGATATCGATAGGCGCCCGGATTTTACGGCGTCTCAAATCTTTTGCATCTGACGAGGTTTTTCATGACTGGCTTGATGACGGCCGCCATCGCGGCCCTTGCGGCATTGTTCTATCTGGCCGCAGCACTTTTCCTGAAAGGATGGGGGCAGATCCCGGTCTGGGTGACGCTGGCCGGGGTTGTGGTGACGCTGATCATCGCCTCGGCGCTGGAGATGGAGGCCCTGCGCCGCGCGCGCTTTGCCGAGGTCGTGCTGCTGATCATCTGCACCGAGGTGACGCTGGCGCTGATCCTGTCGCGATTCCTGTTCCGGGATGGCTTCTCTGCCGTGGAGTTGTGCGGGCTTGCCCTGATGCTGGCAGGGGTTGCGCTGCTGCTGACCGGGGGCGGGCACGGCCATTCCGAAGTGGTGAAAGCGGTGGAAAGAAGGGTGGGCTGATGGCCGGAATGTAAAGCGCGCTTGCTTCGTTCATTGCGATGCGCAAGCTAGCGAACATGACCGAACGTCCTGTCAAACCGCCCACCGCGCAGTTTGCCGAGCGCGAGCAGAAGGCCGAGATCGTCGACCGCCTTTACGAGGTGGCGCTCGACCCGATCCGGCTTGAGGAACTGCTGGAGGTGTGGGAGGACCGTGCGGCCTCGTTGCGCAGCGGGCCGGTGGATCATGCCGTGGTGCTGGACGATCCCGAGATCGACGCCCATATCAACCGGGCGCGGGTATTTCTGGACCGTTACGAGGCCACGCGCGAGGAGGGCGGTTATCGCCTGCTGCTGGATGACATCCCGCGGTCTGCGGCGTTTGTCAGTGACGGCGGGCCGAAGATCACCGCCTGCAACCGGCCCGCGCAGCATGCCTTCGGCCTGTCCGACGGGGCGGCGCTGACGGCGCTGCCTTTCGACGCCGAGGATGTGGATACCCTGCGCGCGGTGATCCGCAAGGTGGCGCTGGGTCTGGGCGAACAGGTGGCGACACTGCGCATCCGGTCGGTCACCACCGGCAGCCCGGTTATTCTGCGGGTCAGCCGCATCGCAGCACCCGGACCGCATCCGCTGGCGCTGGTCATCTCGACGGAACTTTACTGGCCTTCAGAATTCAGCGCCACGGTGCAGGAGGCCTTCGGGCTGACGCTGGCCGAGGTGGAGATCGTGCGCGGTATCACGCTGGGCCTGCCGCTGAAAGATATCGCCGAACAGCGCGGCCGCTCGATCGAGACGGTGCGGACGCAGGCGCGCTCGATCCTTGCCAAGACCGAAACCCACAGCCAGTCGGAACTGGTGCGTGTGGTGCTGGGGCTGATGGATGTCTCTTTCATCCCCACCTCGGGGGTGCGCGAGGTGGCGGGGCCGGGGCTTCTGCGGGATGTGGAATTCCAGCATCTGCGCGGGCCTGCCGGGCGCAGGCTGGAATTCATCGAATTCGGTGCGCCGGGCGGTGTGCCGGTGCTGTTCATGCACCTTGATTATGGCCTGATCCGCTGGCCTGCCGAAGCCGAGCGTCAGGCCGAACGGCGCGGTCTGCGCATCATCGTGCCGGTGCGGGCGGGCTATGGCGAAAGCGATCTGCACGGGCGCGGGACCGACCATGTTCAGGGCGTGGCCGAGGATTATGCGGCGGTGCTGGATCATCTGGGTATCGCGCAGGTGGCTGTCATCGCGCTGGGGGCGGATCTGCGCTTTGCGCTGGCACTGGCCGATCTGCGGCCGGGGATGGTCTCGGGCGTGATCGGCTGTGCTGCGCAACTGCCGCTGCGCACCGCCGCGCAGTATGAGCGCATGGACAAGTGGCAGCGCTTCATCCTTGCCAATGCACGCTATGCCCCGAAGGTTCTGCCGTTTCTGGTGCAGGCCGGGTTCAGCCTCGCGCGCAAGCTGGGCAAGGAAAAGTTCTTTGCCCAGGTCAATGGCGGATCCCCCGCCGATATGGAAACCTTCGCCGATCCTCAGGTGCGCGAGGCGATGCTGGCGGGCTCCGAGGTCTGTCTGGCGGCGCGCTTCTCTGCGCATGAGGCGTTCACGCGCGAATGCATCAGTTCCGAGCGCGACTGGTCGGCGCTGATCCGGCGCTGCAAGGTGCCGGTGCTGCTGCTTCAGGGAGATCAGGACCCGCAGACTCCGGTGCAGACGATTCGCGAATTGATGGACGATTACCCCCGGTTGCGCGTGGAGTTTCTGCCTGCAACCGGGCAGCTGCTTTTCTTCCGCGAATGGCGTCAGGTTCTGGATCGGCTCGCCGAATTCCTGCCACGTTAACGCCTTTTTACCGCAGATGGAGTATGCGGCGCCCAAGGCCGGGGGCTAGGGTGACGGCATGACGAAAGCCTTTGGCACTGCGGTCATTTTGATAAGGTAGACATTTTCCCCCACAGAGGGCGGCAGGTCTGGGGCTTGCCGCCCTTTCTGTTTCGGCCCGGCGGTTCGGGTCGTTACGATCTCGTTGCAAAACTGTCACTTTCCCCGCTCTGCTGCGCCGGATTGACGCGGATCAATGTGCCCGCTTGTGCGGTCGGAAAAGGTGCCCCCCGAACGCATGTAACAAGGGAGCCCCGTATGGAAGACGCAGCCAAGATCGCCGACCCCGCCGCCGTGCCCGTCGCGCCGATTGCCGCGCCCGCGGCCACCGATAGCCCGCCCGAACTGCCGCCCGCCGCCACCCCTGCCGTGGCCCATGGTCCGCGCCAGTTTCCCCGCGCCGATCAGGATGCGATCCGCGAGGCGTTTGAATCCGGCCGCTACCCTTATTCCCGGCTGATGGGGCGCGGGCCCTATGAAAAGGAGAAGGCGCTGTTGCAGGCCGAGCTGCTGAAGGTGCAGATCTGGGCGCAGGAGACCGGGCAGAAGTTCGTGGTGCTGATGGAGGGCCGTGATGCGGCGGGGAAGGGCGGCACGATCAAGCGGTTCATGGAACATCTGAACCCACGCTATGCCCGTGTCGTGGCCCTGACCAAGCCTTCGGACAAGGAAAAGGGCGAATGGTTCTTCCAGCGCTACATCCAGCATCTGCCGACCGCGGGGGAAATCGTGTTTTACGACCGCAGCTGGTATAATCGCGCCGGGGTCGAACGGGTGATGGGCTTCTGTAGCCCCTCGGAATACCTCGAATTCATGCGCCAGGTGCCGGAACTGGAGCGGATGCTGGTGCGCTCGGGTATCCGGCTTTACAAGTACTGGTTCTCGGTCACACGCGAGGAACAGCACCGCCGCTTTACCGCGCGCGAGACCGATCCGCTGAAGATGTGGAAACTGTCGCCCATCGACAAGGCGAGCCTCGACAAATGGGATGATTATACCGAGGCGAAAGAGGCGATGTTCTTCTACACCGATACCGCCGATGCGCCCTGGACCATCGTGAAGTCGAACGACAAGAAACGCGCGCGGCTGAACTGCATGCGCCATTTCCTGTCGACCATCGACTATCCGGGCAAGGATGCTTCGGTCATCGGCACGCCCGATCCGCTGATCGTGGGGCGGGCCAGTCAGGTGATTGGCGGGGCGGGGCATATCCTCGATACCGCGCTGCCGCCGGATTTCCGCAAGGCGTTTGATGCCGGCAAGACGCCCGCCACCGCGCGGGCGCAGGAAGCCGCCCAGGCCTGACCGCAGCGTGCCGCGCCTCTTGCCGGGGCGCGGCTTCGGCCTTACCCCGGTGGGGACAGGATCGGAGGGCGCGCCATGTGGGATGAACGATATTCGGCAGAGGGCTATCTGTTCGGCACCGAACCGGCAGCCTTTCTGCCGCGCGAGGCCGGGGTCATGCCGCAGGGCGCAAGGGTTCTGTGCCTTGCCGATGGCGAGGGGCGCAATTCGGTCTGGCTGGCAGGGCGGGGCCATCGCGTGACGGCGATGGAGCAAAGCCCTGTCGCGCTGGAAAAGGCACGCGCGCTGGCCGAAGCGCGGGGGGTGACGGTCGATTTCCGCCAGTCGGGGATCGAGGGCTGGGACTGGTCGCAGCCCTTTGATGTGGTGGTCGGCATCTTCATCCAGTTCGCCCCTCCGCCCCTGCGTGCCCGTATCCATCAGGGCATCGCACAGGCGGTGGTGCCGGGGGGCCTTGTGCTGTTGCACGGCTACGCGCCCCGTCAGGTCGGCTATGGCACCGGCGGACCGTCCGATCCCGCCAACATGTACTGGCTGGAGGATCTGCGCACCGATTTCGCGGGCTGGGAGGTGCTGCGGGCCGGGGATTACGATGCCGAGATTTCCGAGGGGCGCGGCCATTCCGGCCGCTCTGCCCTTGTCGATTTCATCGCCCGTAAGCCGGAGCAGTCGGCATGAGGGCTGTCGCACTTGCCATTGCCATAAGCCTGCCGCTTCCGGCGCTGGCGCATCCGCATGTCTGGATCGACACCGGGGTCGAGGTTCTGTTTGATGCCGGGGGACGGGCCGAGGCGCTGCGCATCACCTGGGTCTATGACGATTTCTATTCCATGGTGCTGGTCGAGGAACGCGGGCTGGACGCCGATCATGACGGCAATGCCACGGCGGCCGAAACCGCCGCCCTTCAGGGGTTCGACATGAACTGGGATACCGGCTTCAGTGGCGACACCTACCTGTTGTCGGGGGAAACCCCGGTGCCTCTGGGGCCGCCCGAAGACTGGACGGCGAAATTCGAGGGCGGGCGGCTGACCTCCACGCATCTGCGCCGGATCGACCCGGCCTTGCCGCTGGAACAACCGCTGCGGGTGCAGGCCTATGACCCGAGCTTTTATAACGCCTATACGATTGCCCTGCCGCCGACCTTTACGCCCGCGCTGCCACAAGGTTGCAAGGCCGAATTGCTGGCCCCAGATGCCACGGCGGCAAATGAGCAGCTTCTGGCGGCTCTGGCTGAATATGGCGCTGATCAGGATGTGGAGGCTGATTTCCCGGCGGTGGGCGCCAATTTCGCCGATGAGCTGGTGGTGACATGCGGCGCGGAGTGATCCTGTTCGCGGCCCTTCTGGCGCTGGGCCTGCTGGCGCTGTGGGCGGGCGGTGGTTTCACCGCGCTGCGGCTCTGGGCGCTGGCCGGCGCGCGTGAGGTGCAGCAGCAGATGGCGGGCGCGGTGCGCGGCATCGCCTCCGGGGCGCCCGGCGCGCTGGCGGGGTTGCTGGCGGTCTGTTTCGCCTATGGGTTCTTCCATGCGGCGGGGCCGGGGCATGGGAAAATGCTGATCGGCAGCTATGGCATGGCGCGGCGCGTCTCGCTGATCCGGCTGGCGGCACTGGCGCTGGTGTCGAGCCTTGCGCAGGCCACGGTCGCCGTCGTGCTGGTCTATGCGCTGATGGTGGGCCTTGGCTGGGCGCGGACGCAGATTGAAGGCGTGACCGAGACCGTTCTGGCGCCGGTCAGCCATGCGATGATCCTCGGCATCGGGCTGTGGCTCGTCTGGCGCGGCGTGGCACATTGGCGGGGGCAGGCGCATCCCCATCACGATCATCATCATTCCCATGGCCCGGATTGTGGCTGCGGCCATTCCCATGGCCCGACCCCGGAACAGGTGGCGCAGGTTTCCGGCTGGCGCGATGCCGCCGCGCTGGTGGCGGGGATCGCCCTGCGCCCGTGTTCCGGGGCGCTCTTCCTGTTGGTGCTGAGCTGGCAGATGGGCATTGCCGCCGCCGGGGTGGCCGGGGTCTATGCCATGGGCATCGGCACGGCCACGGTGACGGTAGCTGTCGCCGCCTCGGCCTATTTCCTGCGCGAGGGCGCTTTCGAGGGGCTTTCAGGCGGCAGGCTGGCCCGCGCGGTGCCGATGATCGAGATCGTGGTGGGCCTAGTGGTCGCTATCGTCTCGGGCGGGTTGCTGATATCCGCACTCTGACTAAAATTGCGGCATCTTGCCGCGGCCTTGACCAGTTGGTAAAGCGGTGGCATGACCCGGCTCCTTTCCCCCATAACGCATCTGCGTGCCCTGCTGGCGCTTGGCCTGCCGCTGGTCGGCAGCCACCTGGCGCAGATGCTGCTCCATGTGGTCGATACTGTCATCGTCGGCTGGTATGGCGTGGCCGAACTGGCGGCGGTGGTCATCGGCGGGTCATGCTTCTTCGTCGTCTTCGTTCTGGGTGCAGGCTTTGCACAGGCCGTCATGCCGATGGTGGCGCAGGCGTTGGGCCGCGGCGACGAGACCGAGGTGCGCCGGGCTACCCGCATGGGGCTCTGGCTGTCCATCGGCTGCGGCCTCATCGCCTATCCGCTGTTCTGGTGGGCCGAGCCGATCCTGCTGGCCGCCGGGCAAAAGCCCGAGGTGGCGGCGCTGGCGCGGGATTTCCTGCGCATCGCCGGGCTTGGTCTTGCCCCCGCACTGCTGGTGATGACGCTGAAAAGCTATCTTGCCGCACTGGAGCGCACGCAAGTCGTGCTCTGGCTGACGCTGGGCGCGGTCTTCGTGAATGGGGCGCTGTGCTATGCGCTGGTCTTTGGCCATTGGGGCGCGCCTGAGTTGGGCGTGCGCGGCGCCGGTCTTGCCTCGGCGCTGGTGCAGCTTCTGACCAGTGCCGCGCTGGCGCTTTACGCGGGCTGGCTGCCCGAACTGCGGCGCTTTCACCTGTTCCAGCGCTTCTGGCGGCCGGACTGGCACGCCATGGGTCTGGTGTTCCGCCTTGGCTGGCCCATCGGGCTGACCGGGCTGGCCGAAAGCGGGCTGTTTCAGGCAACGGCGCTGATGATGGGCTGGATCGGCACCGTGCAACTGGCGGCGCATGGCATCGCCATGCAGGTGACGGCGCTGGGGTTCATGCTGCATCTGGGCCTGTCGAATGCGGCCACCGTGCGCACCGGCCGCTTCGCCGGGGCGGGCGACTGGGGCAACCTGCGGCGTGGTGCGCTGGTGGCCATCGCCATTTCCGCCACTGTCGGGCTGGCACAGGTGGCGCTGTATCTCAGCTACCCCGAACCCATCGTCGGCTTGTTCATCGACCACGCCAACCCCGAGGCGGCCGAGATCATCGCCTTCGGCAGCCTGCTGCTGGCCTTCGCGGCGGCGTTCCAGCTTGCCGATGCGGCACAGGTTCTGGCGCTGGGATTTCTGCGCGGTGTGCATGATACCCGCGTGCCAATGTGGATCGCCAGCTTCGCCTATTGGGCAGTGGGAATTCCGACCTCATGGTTCCTCGCCTTCCGGGCGGGGCTGGGAGGTACCGGCCTGTGGCTCGGGCTGGTCATCGGCCTGTTGATCGCCTCCGCCCTGCTGATGTGGCGCTTCTGGAGCCGCGTGCCCCGCGTGGCCTGACCCCTGCGGGCCGGGTCGATTTCCGGCGCGAAGGAGCGGTATGAGCCCATTGCGGATGATCGAGTATACGAGCAATCCTGTGCTATATGAAGAATTCTTCGATCTATAAAACAGTGAGAGCCAAGCTGATCACCCACGGTGTCGACCGCACGGCGGACGGTCGCCTGACGTTGACTGATGCTGAGCTATTTTCTCTCTTCGTACAGCTTGAGCGTGTCAAAGGGATAGCTAGTTTCGACGGTGTGCTCGAAGTATGCGCAGAAATCGAAGCCCACGTCGCGCACCTTGGGAAGAGGCAATTGATTGTTTTCGCTTATATGTATCTGTCTTTCTCGGATCTGGCGCCACGCATTCATGAGCCTGATGAGGTTCTGCCGGACAGAAAAGTTCGAAAGTCATACGTATTTGGCCGAGAAGTATCGGATGAGGAAATGCTCATCGGCCTTTGGGCGCGGGTAAAGTATGAAGCTGTCGGGGAGCACATGCTCCGCCTTGTCCGCGCCAACGGCTGAGGACGCTGGTCAAACGAACGTCCGCTTTGTCCCGCCAAGCGGCAGTTCCGCAATAGCCAGTCCTATCGCCGTCAGGCTCACCCCTCCGCTGCTTCCTCGCCTGCCGCTTTCAGCAGGCGTTCGGCCTTCTTGCGCACCAGAACCGAGCGCAGGTCGTGCATGGCCAGCAGCAGGGCGTCGGTCACCTCGTCCAGTTGTGCGTCGCTGGCTTTCGATTGCACCCATTGCGTCGTGATGTTCATGTAGTCCACGGCGCGGTGGATGTCGTCGATGTCGCGGCGTGCCAGCAGGGCGCTGCGCCCGGCCATCCAGTCGCGGATCACCTGCATCTCGGCATCCGAAAGCTTGCGGTCGCCATGCGGCTTCACATTGCCGTTCTTGATGTTGATGGTGGCGATTTCATCCATGTCGATGCGGCGCTGCCGGTTCTCGGTATCGACCTTGAACACCACGGCGCCGTTTTCGCGGATGCGGAAATAATAGTCCGGCAGGTCGCCCGCCATGTCAGCCCCCATTTCCCATGCAGCGCAGCAGCGAGCCATCCGCATCCACCAGCGCGAACATGCGCGGCGCTTCGCCGGGCTGGAAGAAGCCGGTCAGCCGCGGGATGGCGCGATGATCACCGGGCAGACCTGCCGCCCGCCATTCGGTGTGCAGCGTGTCCAAGTCATCGACCCGGATGCAGGCGGAAAACCAGCTTTCGCCGGGGACCAGATCGGGATGCGGAAAGAACTCCAGTTCCAGCGCGCCGCGTTTGAGGATCATCCAGCCCTCGTCCCGCCACTGACGGGTGAACCCCAGCCGCGCATAGAAGGCTTCGGTCGCACCAAAGTCGCGGCTGGGCAGGTTGGCGGTGATCCGGTCGGCCATGCGGTTCCTTACTTCAGCCCTTCGCAGAAGGTCTTGATCCGGGTGCAGGCCTCGCGCAAAGCCTCGTCCGAGGTAGCGTAGCTGACGCGGAAGTTCGGCGAAAGCCCGAAGGCCGCGCCAAAGACCACGGCGACGCCGGTTTCTTCCAGCAGGGCAGTTGCGAAAGCCTCGTCATCCACGATATGCGCGCCGCCCGCGCTGGTCTTTCCGATGCAGCCCGCGATGTCGGGATAGACATAGAAGGCGCCTTCGGGCTTCGGGCAGGTGATGCCGGGGCAGGTGTTCAGCATCGAGACCACCAGATCGCGGCGGCGCTGGAACAGCACCTTGTTATCCGTCAGGAACTCCTGCGGCCCGGTCAGCCCCTCCAGCGCGGCATACTGGCTGACCGAACAGGGGTTCGAGGTCGATTGCGACTGCACCTTGGCCATGGCCTTGATGAGCTCCACCGGGCCACCGGCATAGCCGATGCGCCAGCCGGTCATCGCATAGGCCTTGGAGACGCCGTTGCAGGTCAGCGTGCGGTCGTAAAGGCCGGGTTCGATCTGCGCCGGGGTGACGAAGGTGAAATCGTCGAACACCAGATGTTCATACATGTCGTCCGACATGATCCAGACCTGCGGATGGCGCATCAGCACATCGGTCAGCGCTTTCAGCTCGTCATGGCTGTAGCCCGCCCCGGTGGGGTTGGAGGGCGAATTGAAGATGAACCATTTGGTTTTCGGCGTGATTGCCGCCTCAAGCTGGGCGGGAGTGATCTTGAAATCATTCTCCAGCGTCGCCACCACCGGAACCGGCGTGCCGCCCGCCAGCAGCACCATGTCGGGGTAGCTGACCCAGTAGGGCGCGGGGATGATGACCTCGTCGCCCGGATTGCAGGTGGCAATCAGCGCATTGTAGAGGATCTGCTTGCCGCCGGTGCCCACGGTGATCTGGTTCGGCGCGTATTTCAGGCCGTTCTCCCGTTCGAACTTGGCGCAGATCGCCTTTTTCAGCTCGGGGATGCCATCGACGGCGGTGTATTTCGTCTTGCCCTCGTCGATGGCGCGCTTGGCCGCGTCCTTGATGTTCTGCGGCGTGTCGAAATCCGGCTCGCCCGCGCCAAGGCCGATCACATCGCGGCCCGCCGCCTTCAGTTCCGCCGCCTTGGTGGTGACCGCGATGGTGGGCGAGGGTTTCACGCGGGCAAGGGTGTCGGACAGGAAGGCCATGACAGGAATCCGGGCTGAAGGGTTGGATTTGTTGCCGCTTTCTCTTAGGGTGCGCCCCCCGGTCTATCAAGCGCTATCAGAAGAAGGAGAGGCAAGATGACGGAAACCGATACCCAGGGCTGGTTCAGCGAGGAAACCGCGACCTTCGGCGACCGCGTGACGGGCGCGCGCGAGGGCGCGGGCATGACGCAGGACGAGCTTGCCAAACGGCTTGGTGTGAAGCTGAAAACCGTGCAGGCATGGGAAAACGACATGCTGGAGCCGCGCGCCAACCGGCTTCAGATGATGGCGGGGATGCTGAATGTCTCGCTGGTCTGGCTGCTGACGGGTGAGGGCGAGGGGCCGGACGGTCCGGCGCCGGAGCGCAGCGCCGCAACCGAAACGCGCCGCGCGCTGGCCGAACTGGCCCGCATCCGTGCGCAGGCCCTTGCCCTTGCGCGCGATCTCGGCCAGATGGAGCGCAGGATGAAAGCCCTGATGGAAGTGAGCGCCTGATGAGCGAAACGGCCGAAGCCCGTCTGAAGCGGATGCAGATGCGCAGCTGGCGCCGCGGCACCAAGGAAATGGACCTGGTGCTTGGCCCCTATGCCGAGGTGCATCTGGCGGCGATGGATGCCGCTACGCTGGATCTTTACGACGCGCTTCTGGCCGAGAATGATCAGGATCTGCTGCCCTGGGTTCTGGGGCAGCAACCCGCGCCGGAGCGTTTTGCCGCGCTGATCGGCCATATCGGTGATTACGCCCGCCGCAGGCTGCAACCGGGCCGCTGAGCCACGCCGGGAAAACGCCTAAAATTGCGCCGGTTATCCGCGGCAATTTACGCGATCTTTCCTTTTTCTGCCGAATCTCCACCCAGATCAGACAGGTGGAGACAGGGATGACGGTTCATCAACAGGTGCTGGACGGCTCGCATCGGGCCTTCATGCTGGGCTATCTGGAAAACCTTGCGCTGATCGAACGGCTTCACCGGCTTCTGCTGGATGTGGTGAAGGATGAATTCGAACGGCTGGGGATACTGGAAATCAACCCGGTGCAGGCTTTGCTGCTGTTCAACATCGGCGACAACGAGGTGACGGCGGGTGAGTTGAAATCGCGCGGCTATTATCAGGGATCGAACGTCAGCTACAACCTGAAGAAGCTGGTGGAACTTGGGTACATGCACCACCAGCGGTCGGAAATCGACCGCCGCTCGGTGCGGGTGCGGCTGACCGAAAAGGGGCGGCGCGTCCGTGGCCAGTTGCATGACCTGTTCTCGCGCCATGCGGAGGGTCTGGAAAAACGCGGCGTGCTCAGCCCTGCGATGGTCGAGGATGCGAACCAGTCGCTGAAGCGGATGGAACGCTACTGGACCGATCAGATCCGCTATATCTACTGACGCCAGATCCAGGCGTGGCTGGCCAGCATCCCCTGTGCCTTGGCGATGAGGCGGTTCAGCGGCCCCGGATGCGGGATTGTGCCCTGTGCCAGCCGGTCCACCGCGACCTCGGGCGGGCAGGGGCGGCGGGTCAGCGGGTCGTGATAACGCGGATAGGCGATCAGCGTGGCATGAGTGATCTGGTCCAGCGACGGGCGCGGCAGAGGGTGTCCATCGGGCGCACGGCGTCGGCGTTCGGGCACCGGACCCAGATCGCGGGTCAGCCCCCAGCCCGCATAGAAGGGCGCGCCGAGGCAGGTGACAGGTTTGTCGCGCAGCAGCGCCTCGAACCCCAGAAGCGAGGTCATCGTCCAGACCTCCGCGCAGGCCTCGATCAGCGCCACCGGATCGGCGCGATCGGCAATCACATCGGCCAGACCCTCGGCGTGCAACAGATCGGGCGGCACCGCACCGGGGCGCAGGCCCGCCTCGACATCCGGGTGGGGCTTGTAAACAATCACCGCGCCGGGATGCGCCGCGCGCACGGCCCGAAGAAGCGCCAGATTGGTGCAGACCTCGCCCGCGCCAAGGCGGATCGAGGCATCATCCTCCACCTGTCCGGGCACGAGGATGCAATGTCCCTCGGGCAGATCGGGCAGTGTGCCGCCAAGGTTGTATTTCGTCACGCGAAGGCCGATCAGCCGCGTTCGCAGCGCCTCGGCCCGGCGCAACCCGCCGGGCGGCGGGGTCGTTGCGATCAGCCGCTCCAGCCTGCTGGGCCGCGTCGGGTCATAATAGATGCCCAGATCATCGGTCACGAGGCTCAGCGGTGGCACCAGTTCCGCACCCAGCCCGCGGGAGCGCAGAAATCCATCCTCCACCCGTCGCATCACAGGCGCGGCCAGCCCCTCTGGTTCTTTCCCGGCCCAGATCAGCAGGCCCGCGCCGCGCCGCCGTGCCAGATCGGCAGCCTTCGCGGGCGGGTCACGAAAGCTCAGCCGCCCGTGCCCGCCGAAGAAGCCGCGCAGCGGCCCGCGTTTCCACAGCCGCATGCCGGTTGCTATATGCCCGGCCTGATCCTCGCGGAAGGCGCGCACCTCGGCCTCCAGCTGGTCCACCGCCTCCTCGAACCGGCACAGCCGGTCCCGGCAGGGATCATACCAGAGCGGGGCAAGGATCATCGCGCCCGCGAACATCTGTGCGGGCGTCAGGCGGCGACCCCGCCCTGGCACAGGCTGTTCATCCCGTGTCAGCCCCCAACCCGCATAGAAGGGCTGGCCGAAGACGCGCGGCCGGTGCCCGGCCCAGATCGCCTCCATCCCCAGTTGCGACGACACGGTATAGACCGCGATGGCCCCATCCAGCAGATCATGCGGCGAGACCGGATCGGCGCAAATCTGCACGCGATCCGACAGTGCCTCGGGGCCATAATGGCCGGGGCGCAGCCCCGCCAGGGTCTCGGGATGGGTCTTGATCAGGATGCGCGCGCCGGGGTTTTCATCCAGCGCGGCGGCCAGCATGTCCTGGAATGTCTGCGCCGTGGCGCCACCCCAGCGGACCGAGGCATCGCCCAGCGTCTGATCGACGACCAGCACATAACCCGGCGCGGGGGGCGGCACGGCGGGATCGTGCAGGTTGTATTTGGACAGATGCAAGGCCCGCAGCCGCCCGATCCCGTCGCGCGCGCGCTGCAACAGCGCGGCATCGTCCAGCGGGTTGCGGGCGAGGATCGTTTCCAGCCGCGAGGGCGCGCTGGCATCGAAATGCACCCCCATCCCGTCGATCATCAGCCCCAGCGGCGGATCACCCGCGCGTCCCGGCCGCAAGGAGCGCAGGAAGGGATCTTCCAGCCGCACCAGTGGCACGCCGCGCCGCGCGGCCACCGCCTCGCCCCGCGCGGCATAAGGCGACCGGCCCCAGACCACCACGCCATCCGCGGGGCCAGGCAGGCCCAGCCGCAACTCGTGCCCGGCCAGCGCAAGGATGCGGCGCAGCTGCGGCTGGCGCAGAAAGCCCGCGTTGTAAAAGAACAGCCGCCGGGGAAGCCCCCCGGCGGCCGGTGTTTCTGCGGTTTGCAGCGGCATCAGTTTCCGGATGTGCTGCTGTTGGCGAGGCTGCTGGCCGCATTGGCGGTGCCGGTGATCGCATTGATCGTTTTCGACCATTGCGTGAACGGCGCCTCGGTGACGTAAAGCGTGTCGCCATCGCGGATCAGGAAATCACGCGCCTCGAACATGCCTGTGGGCTGCGTCAGATCCAGCACATAGACCATGCGCTGATCACCGCGCAGATCCTTGCGGCCCAGCACCTGATTGGCAATCTCGGCCGGTTCGTTGCGGAAGACGAATACCCCGGTGGGATCGGCCAGGGTGGTGGCAAGGCCGCCCACGGTAGCGATGGCCTCGATCGCCGAAAGCGTCTGGGTCTCAAACGGCACAAGGCTTTGCGCCCCGGTTGCGCCAAGGGCGGTGAAGGCGCGCTGGTCGCGTTCCACCACGATCTTGTCGCCGCCGCGCAGCGCGATATCCAGTGCCGGGTTCTCGTTCAGATCCTGAAGCCAGACCTTGCCGGTCTGGGTGCCGCGCGTCACGCGGACCACGGCGACCGCCGGTTCGATGGCCACGCCGCCTGCCTTGGCGATCATCGCGGAAAGCGTGCGGGTGGGGCGTTCGATGGGGAAGACGCCCTGACCGCCGACCGCGCCGGAGACCGAGACCGTCTGGCCGTCGCCTGCCAGCCGCTGAACGGTGACCTGCGGATCGGGGGTCTGGCTGTCCAGCTTGCGGGTGATCGCCTGACGCAGCCCGTCGGGCGTCTGGCCGCCCGCCTTGATCTTGCCGGCATAGGGCACGAAGATATAGCCCTGACCGTCGACCTGAACCTGATCAAGCACCGAAACCCGCTGGCCGGTATTGCCCAGCAGCGGATCATCCTTGACGTTTTCAAAGATCGTCAGCGTCAGCACATCGCCCGCATTGATCGTATCGGAACCAACGGTCCCGGCCTTGCGGAACGCATCGCTGAACCCGTAGGCGGGCATGACGGAAGTGGCACGGGTCACGCGGCTGTTCACGGTCACGACGAAGGCATCACCCTTCTTCATCACGGAACCCGCAAAAATCTCGCGTTTGTTGGGACCGGAACGGGGGAGCCCGCATCCACTGACCATCCCTACAACCGCAGCAAGGCCAACAAGCGTGGCCCTCCGGGTGGTATTCACTTTCACTGCTCGGGCTCCTTTATGGATTATGCCTCAAGTTTTTTCCTGCAACCCTAGCCAAGGGGTTGAAAAAACGCCAGCCTCTCGTGCCGTGCGGCGAAAATACGTCAGTTGACAAGCCGTAACTGTTGCCGAGGTGCCGCGTTTCCCGAGGTCAGCGCATCATAGGGGTCTTCCGGCGACAGCATCATGTCGACCACCTGACGCAGCAGGACACGCCGCCCGCGAGCGGAATAGAAGCCGCCGGGCACCTGGCTGGTTTCCAGCAGGTAACGCCGGTAGTCGCGATAGGCGCGGCTGTCGGGGCGGATGGGCTGGCGGAAGAAATCGCTGAGGCTCTGGGTCGAAACGAATTCCGGCTTGGCATAGACCGCAGCGCCGAAGGTCTTGAGTGGCAGGCCACGCCAAAGCGCCTGCTGCGCGGCGGTGGAGTTCACCGTGACCGCGCTGCGGGCGTGGTTCAGCAACAGCGCCAGCTTGCCGCCGCGCACGAAATGCACGCGATCCTGCACGCCATGTTCCCGCGCCAGATCACGGATGGCACGGGCGACGGGCACACGGCCATCTTCCAGCGGATGTGCCTTGAACACCAGATGATGATGCGGCGGCGCGCCACGGGCGAAACCCTCGATCACCACTTGCAGGAATTCGGTCATGGTGCGGAAGGGCGAGTGCATCTGGAAGCTGGAGTCATGTTCCAGCTGCAAAAGCACCAGATGATAGGGAAATCCGCCATGCCGGATGCGCAGCGTCGCCAGCCTGCGCTCTGCGGCATGCAGCGGCAAGAGCGCCAGACGCTTGCAGTAAAGCCAGAACTCCTGCCGCACGGTCAGGGCGCGATGCGGGCGGTAGCCGCGATATTGCCAGACGCCCGTCATCACGAACCAGTGGTAAAGCGCGCCGTAGAACATGTGCTGGCGCATGTCCCCCCAGTGGGCCGGGGCATCGGGCAGGTCGGTGTCTGATTGTGCCAGCGCGGCCTGCATCTGGTGCAGGCTCAGGTCCATCAGCCGCGAGTTGCCGTTGGACCCGCCGCGTTCATAGGTCACCCAATGCGGGCGCAGATAGCCTTCCTCGAACACATGCACGGTCAGGCCGCGTGCACGCGCAAGCTTCACTGCCTCGGCATGGATGGACCGGGTATCGCCGTAAAGCACGATATCGGTGATCGCATGATCGTCCAGCAGGGTGCCAAAGGTCGCAGGCCAGTCGGCAGCAGGGCCGCGATAGGGGATGAAGCTGTCACGGTCGGGCCAGAACGCCTGGTCGCCCCGGTTGAAGCCCACGCGCCAGACCTGTGCACCAGCGGCGCGCAGCATCCGTCCCAGCCGGTGAAACCAGGGCCCGTGTGGTCCCTGAAGAAAGAGGAACCGCCGCCCCTCGCCGGTCAGGGCAGGGGCTGCGCCCTCGCTTCCCGTGATCCGTCTGCCTGTCACCATGTCCACTCGTCCGTTTTTCCTGCCTTAGCACGGCAGGGCCAGGGATGAAGGGGAAATCCCGCAAATTCTTGACCATTCTGCCAAAAAGCGCGGCGGTTTTGTGACGATCAGGTGGCCACCCTTGCGCGCTTGCCGCCAGAGGGCTAGGCATCGGGAAACGGCAAGGAGAGACGCGATGTTCACAGGGATCGTCACCGATATCGGCAAGGTGCTGGAGCTGGAGCAGAAGGGCGACCTGCGCGCAAGGATCGGTACGTCCTATGACGTGGCCGGGATCGACCTTGGCGCCTCGATCGCCTGCAACGGGGTCTGCCTGACCGTGATCGCACTGGGGCGCGCGCCGCAGAACTGGTTTGACGTGCAGATCAGCGCCGAAAGCGTCAGCAAGACCAATATCGGGGGCTGGGCTGAAGGAACGCGGCTCAATCTTGAACGCGCGCTGAAGGTCGGGGACGAGTTGGGCGGCCATATCGTCTCGGGCCATGTCGATGGCGTGGCCGAGGTGGTGGCGATCCGCCCCGAGGGGGACAGCCTGCGCGTCACCTTCCGCGCGCCGGAGGCGCTGGCGAAGTTCATCGCGCCGAAAGGGTCTGTCGCGCTGAACGGCACGTCGCTGACGGTGAACGAGGTCGAGGGTTGTGATTTTGGCATCAATTTCATCCCGCATACGCAGGCGGTAACCACCTGGAATGAGGTGGCGGTGGGCCAGAAGGTCAATCTCGAGGTCGATACGATGGCGCGCTATGTGGCGCGGCTGCGCGAATGGGCATGACGCCGGATCGTCCGTTGGCGGGCATCGGCCATAACGGCGGGCCCGAGAGCGATGGCCTGTCGTGGCGGCGGCATTGCTGGCGTTCGGCGCGCGCGGCGCTGGTGCCGCATCTGCCCATCGAAATCGTGCGCGGCCGGGTGCGCCGCGCCAGGGAACTCGGTCTGGATTACAAGACCTATGCCAGCGTGCGTGCCGCGACCGGGCATGACGTTGTGGCCTTCCTGTTTTCCTCCAACGCGCTGCGGGTGCCGGGGGCAGATGCGGGGCTGGGCAGGATCGGGCAGGCGGGGCGTATCGGCCTTGCGGTGGCGCCACTGACGCCTGCCGCGCTGTCTGCCGCGCAGCCGCTGCTGGAGGCCAGCCACGCGGCGCCCCGGCCCTGGGGCCGCTTTGGCGAAATCCGCGCGGCGCTGCGGGCTGCCCATGCCGGCCATCCGGCCGAGGGCGTGGTGCTGGTGGGCGATGCGCCGTTCGAACCGGAATGGGTGGTGGCCGGACGGCTGGGCTATTACCTTCCGGCCGCGCGCATCTTCGCGCAGGGTCTTTGACTCTGTGCCCGTGACTGTGCACTCTGGCAATCGCCGGGGCGCTGCGGTAATGGCAGGGGAACACCTTCCCGGAGACGTGCCATGACCGGACACAAGACCGACTTTTCCGACGCCATTTCCTCGACCGAGGAGATCATTGAAGACGCCCGCAAGGGCCGCATGTTCATTCTCGTGGACCATGAGGACCGCGAGAACGAGGGCGATCTGGTGATCCCGGCCGAGATGTGCGACGCGGCGGCGGTGAATTTCATGGCGACGCACGGGCGCGGGCTGATCTGCCTCACGCTCTCCAGTGCGCGGATCGACCAGCTTGGCCTGCCGCTGATGGCGTCGAAAAACTCGTCGCGCCACGAAACCGCCTTCACCGTCTCGATCGAGGCGCGCGAAGGGGTGGAAACCGGGATTTCCGCCGCCGACCGCGCCCGCACCATCGCGGTGGCCATCGACGACAAGGCCGGTCCGCAGGATATTGCGACGCCCGGCCATATCTTTCCGCTGCGCGCCCGTGATGGCGGCGTGCTGGTGCGCGCCGGTCATACCGAAGCCGCGACCGATGTGTCGCGTCTCGCCGGGCTGAAGCCCGCCGGGGTGATCTGCGAGATCATGAATGACGACGGCACCATGGCGCGGCTGCCCGATCTGGTGCAGTTCGCGCAGCGTCACGGCCTGAAGATCGGCACGATTTCCGACCTGATCGCCTATCGCCGCCGCCACGACAATCTGGTGAAAGAGGCGTCCGTCCGCCGCGTGACCTCGGTTCACGGTGGCGAATGGGTCATGCGCATCTTCTCGGATGTGGCTCAGGGGGCGGAACATGTGGTGCTGACCAAGGGCGATATCGCGGCGCCCGGTCCGGTGCTGGTGCGGATGCATGCGCTGGATCCGCTGGCCGATGTGCTGGGGATCGGCGGCGTCGAAACTGCGGGCGAGCTGTCGGGGGCGATGAAGGTCATCGCGTCCGAGGGGCGCGGCGTGGTCGTGCTGCTGCGCGACACTTCGATGAAACTGGTGGAGGCGGGGGAGGCCTCGCCGCAGACGCTGCGGCAATACGGGCTGGGCGCGCAGATCCTCGCCGCGCTGGGGCTGACCGAAATCACGCTGGTCACCAACCATCAGGCGCCCAAGGTCGTGGGGCTGGATGCCTATGGCCTGTCGATTTCCGGCACCCGCGCGATCAAGGAGTGACCCATGGCCGCCAATGAACAGCATTACACGCTGCCGCTGCCGCAGTTTGACAAGCCTGTGAAGCTCCTGATCGTCGTGGCGCCCTACTACAAGGACATCGCCGACAATCTGGTGGCGGGGGCGCAGGCCGTGGCTGCCGCCTGCGGTGCGGAAACCGAAGTGATCGAGGTGCCCGGCGCGCTGGAAATCCCCTCGGCCATCGCGCTGGCGGAGCGGCTGTCGAATTACGACGGCTATGTCGGTCTGGGATGTGTGATCCGGGGTGAGACCACGCATTACGATACGGTCTGCAACGATTCCAGCCGCGGCATCACGCTGCTGGGCCTGCAAGGCGCCTGCATCGGTAACGGCATTCTGACGGTGGAAAACCGCGAACAGGCCGTGGTTCGCGCCGATCCGGCCGGACAGAACAAGGGGGGCGGGGCCGCCGCTGCCGCGCTGCATCTGATCGCCCATGCCCGTCGCTGGGCCGGAGCCCGCAAGGGCATCGGTTTCCGCGCCGAAGGGGGGCATCTGGCATGAGCGGCAAACCCGATGGCAAGCTGAAACGCTCCGCCGCGCGCTTCTTTGCGGTGCAGGCGCTGTTCCAGATGGAAACCTCTTCGCAGACCGTTGAACGTGTGGTGCGCGAATTCGAGGCCTTCCGGTTTGGTGAAGTCTTCGAGGACGGCACCGAAATGGCGGAGGGCGATCTGACCCATTTCCGCAAGATCGTCAGCGAGGCCGTGAACTGGCAGGCCAAAATTGACCAGATGACCGACCGGGCGCTGGTGGCAAAATGGCCGATTGACCGCATCGACCCGGTGCTGCGCGCACTGTTCCGCGCGGCGGGGTCCGAACTTGTGGCGATGGATACGCCGCCCAAGGTGGTGATCAACGAATTCGTCGAGGTGGCGAAGGCGTTTTTCCCCGAAGGCAAGGAACCGAAATTCGTCAACGCGGTTCTGGATCATATGGCGCGTGAGGAAAAGCCGCAGGCTTTTTCCGCCTGATCCGCCAAGGATCGCCCGGCGACCTGCGTCGGAAGGGGAAAGGAGACCTGTGATGTTGAAACCACTTGCCACGCTTTCCCTCGTTTTTCTCGCCGCCTGTCAGCCGGGCGGCGAACCGTCCGCCTCGCAGCCCGTGCCGACCGAAGCCGAACTGGCCCGTGTCTGGCGGCTGGAGCGGCTGAATGGCGAGACCTTCGCCGAACGGGCCACACTGGATCTGACCGACCCCGCCCGCGCCACGGGGCAGGCGCCCTGCAACCGCTGGTTCGCGGCGCGCGAAGGGCAGTTGCCCGCCTTCCGCTTCGGCATGTTTGGCGCGACCCGCATGGCCTGCCCGGCGCTGGAAGCCGAGTCGCGCTATCTGGGTGCGATGGCAGAGGTCGATGCCGCGAGCCTGCGGGACGGGCGGCTGATCCTGACCGGGCCGGACGGGCTGAAACTGGAATTCCTTCCGCAAACGCCCTGAGTTTCGGCAAATTGCCGCCAGCGCCCTGTTCCGCGCAATAAAATGCTGCACCTGCGACGGTTTGGCGCTGGTGCCCCGCGACAGGAGTGTTAGGGTCAGGGGGACAGGAGGATTCGTCATGCCCAAGCTTGTCCGGCTCTATATCGTCAATGTGGCCATCGGCTATGCGCTCGCCGCCGTTTTCGTGGCGCTGCTCGTGTGGTTCAACATCGGCAATCTGGGCCATTTGGTGCTGGAAACCGAAATGGGCTGGCTGGCGGGTCTGATGCTGTTCGTGAGCAACGGGGTCATCTTCGCAGGTGCGCAGTTCGCGATTGCCGTGATGCGCCAGGCGCAGGATGACGAAGGTCCGCGCGGCGGCACCAGGGCGCCGGTCGTGCGCCGTGAACTGATCCCCGTGCAGGTCGAGGCGCGTGCCGCCAAGTCCGGTTTTCCGCGCCGCTGAAAATCCTGCCGCGCGGGAACCGACCGCGATAACGGGATGTTACAGTCGGGAGGCCCGCGCGTCACGAAGTGAGCGGGACCGGCTGGAAACCTCTTTGCATTAATTCCCCCTGCACTTGGAACCTGCGCTGCCGCATGTTCCTTTCCACTGGGACCAGTGGAGAATGTGCAATGGATATGCAGCTGCTTCGGACCTTCCTTGAAGTGATAGACACCGGCGCTTTTGCCTCTGCGGCCGAGCGGCTGCATGTAACGCAATCGGCGGTCTCGCTGCGGGTGCAGCGGCTGGAAGACCAGCTTGGCCGCCCGCTGTTCCTGCGGCACAAGACCGGGGTCGAACCCACCCCGGCGGGGCGGGAGTTCCGCCGCCATGCCTGGTCAATCCTGAAAAGCTGGGATCAGGCGCGCCGCCAGGTCGGCGCGATGGAAGCGGAACCCGCCAGCCTGACCATAGGTGCCGAAGCCGCGCTGTGGCCGCGGCTGGGGTTTCGCTGGCTCGACGGGCTGAAGACCGCCTTGCCCGAGGCGACGCTGCGGGCCGAGTTGGGCGGGGGGGAGACGATCCTGCGCCGGATGGCTGAAGGCGAGATGCATGTGGGGCTGAGCTTCACCCCCATCGCGCGCACCGGACTGCGCTGCGAGCCCTTGCTGGAGGACCAACTTGTTCTGGTCGCTCCGACAGAGGATTGCCAGATTGAGGACATAAGCAAATATTATATCCTCGCGGACTGGGGCCCGGATTTCCTGCGCTTCCATGAAACCGCGCTGCCGGAACTGCCGATCCCGAATTTCCAGCTTTCCCTGGGCACGCTGGTTGGCAGCTACATCCGGTCGCGCCCCTTTGCGGCCTATCTGCCTGCACGCTATGTGAAGCCCTTCCTGGATGCCGGACAACTGCATCTTGTGGAAGACGCGCCGAATTTCACGCTGGAATCCTGGGTGATCTGGCGTTCTGACCTGGAAACAGAGCTTGCCGATGTTGCGGAATCGACACTGAAAGCGGTGGTCGCCCGTCTGGATGAAGAGGTGAACGACCTTCTGGATGACCTCTGACCGGCGCCGGAGCGTCGCTAAATCCCCCCCGAGGCTGAATATTTGGCCTCGGGGCAGCCGACCGGAGGTTTCAAGGGGGAAGGAGACGAGTAATTCTTGAGGCTGACCCGAGTTTTCTTAATATTGTCCAGATAAATCAAAGGATTAGGTGTCCATTCGTGAGCAGCGGAAGTGCGATGCACCCGCTCTTGTTAGTGAAAGGATATCAAGATGACCACGATCTGGAAAAATGTTGCAGTCTCGGCTCTGGCGCTGATGATCGCGGCTCCGGCCATGGCGCAGACTGATCTGACTGGTACGCGTGACCTGAATGACCGTATCGACGATATCGACGAGGCCGTGGCCGAGGATATGGCGCGCGCCGAAGATGCGGCCCGTTTCTCGAACCCGGAATTCCGTCAGGGTTTCTCGGGCTCGGCCTCGCTGGGCTACTCGGGCAAGACCGGCAACAATGAAAGCCAGGAATTCACCGCCGGCGCCCGGATGCGCTATGCCTCGGGTCCCTGGGTGCAGAACATCGGCGTCGCGCTGGATTTCGCGGATGATGATGGCGTGAAGACCAAGGAAGATGTGTTCGCGGTCTATGATGCGAACTACTACTTCAACGACAGCTTCTATGCCTTCGTTCTGGGCCGGGTGGAAACCGATGGCCTGGCCGCGACCGCAGGGGACGTGAAGACGGACGCCTTCCTCGGCTTCGGTCCGGGCTACCGCGTCGTCAACACCCCGGACATGACCTGGCGCGTACAGGCCGGTATCGGCGTGAGCTATCTGAAGGATGGTCTGGACAACAGCGAAACCGAAACCGGCTACATCGCCTCGTCGCGGTTCTTCTACAAGTTCAACGAGAACGTGTTCGCGACCAACGATACGGACATCCTGTATTCGGATACCGCACTGCGGATCAACAACGACCTCGGCGTGAACTTCAAGATGACCGACAAGTTCGCGACCCGCGTCAGCTATCTGACCGAATACAACGACAGCCGTGCGATCCGCACCGACAACAAGCTGGGCGTGTCGCTGGTGATGGGCTTCTGAGCCCATCCCGACCACGGATCTTTCATCGAACTTCAGGGGCAGGGCAACCTGCCCCCTTTTTCATGCGTGCGGGGCAGGGCACCGAATGAAAAGGCCGGGCGCAGGGCCCGGCCTTTCCGTCAGTTCATGCCCAGCATTCTGGGGAAGGCGAGCGAGACCTCGGGTATGTAGGTCACGATCATCAGGAACAGCAGCGCCGTGACCAGCCAGGGGAAGGTGGCGCGCGTCACCTCGGTCAACCCCAGCCGGGATATGGCAGAACCGACGTAAAGGTTCAGACCCACGGGCGGCGTGCAAAGCCCGATCTCCATGTTCACCACCAGCATGATCCCGAAATGCACCGGATCGACGCCCAGCTTCACCGCCACCGGATAGAGGATCGGCGCCATGATCAGCACGATGGCCGAAGGCTCCATCACCATGCCGATGAACAGGAGCATGACGTTGACCATCAGAAGGAAGCCGATCTTGCCAAGGCCAAGGCTGACGATCCAGTCCGACAGCGCCTGCGGGATCTGCTCCGATGTCAGGATGAAGGCGAACATCACGGCATTGGTGATGATGTAAAGCAGCATCGCCGACATTGCGGCCGAGGACAGCAGCACCTTCGGCACTTCGGTCAGCTTGATGTCCTTGTAGACAAAGACCGCCACGATGAAGGCATAAACGGCGCTGACGGCGGCGGCTTCGGTCGGCGTGAAGATGCCGCCATAGATGCCGCCCATGATGATGACGATCAGCATGAGGCCCCAGACGCTTTCGCGGAAGGCGTTCAGCCGTTCGCGCATCGAGGCGCGGGGCATGCGCGGATAGCCATTCTTCCAGGCGCGGAAGATCGTCGTGCCGCCCAGCATCGCCGCCAGCATCAGGCCCGGCACCACACCCGCCATGAACAGCGTGCCGATGGAGGCCGACAGCACGGGTTGCCCGTCAGCGCCGGTGACGACCATGCCCGAGGTGGCGACCGAATACATCACCATCACGATGGAGGGCGGGATCAGGATGCCAAGCCCGCCTGCGGTGGCAATGGTGCCCACGCCGAACTGGGGCGGGTAGCCCTGTTTCACCATGGCCGGGATCAGGATGGAACCCACCGCCATCACCGTCGCGGGCGAGGAGCCCGAGATGGCGGCAAACAGCGCGCAGGCCAGAACCGAGGCCAGACCCATGCCGCCATACCAGTGCCCGACCATCGAGGTGGCAAAGCGGATCATCCGCCGCGCGACCCCGCCATGGGTGAGGAAGTTGCCGGCAAGGATGAAGAACGGGATCGCCATGATCTCGAACTTCTCGATCCCGGTGAACAGCTTCAGCGCGATGGAATCCATCGGGATTTCGGTAAAGCCGAACAGGAAGGTGAAGACGGTCAGACCCAGCGCGATGGAGACCGGCATCCCCGTGACCAGCAGCAGCGCGAGGATGAGGAAGATGATGAGCGCGGTCATGCGTGGCCTCCCTTGGCCAGATCGTCGGCCTCGTCCTCAAGCCCGTCCACGGCGCCATGGTCGTGATGGGCGATGTAGCCGGTGGTCAGATACAGATACAAAGCCTGTATGAAGCGGAAGCACATCAGGGCCGAGCCAAGCGGCACCGCCAGGTAGATCAGCCACATCTTGATTTCGAGATCGGGCGAGGTCTGGCCACCGTGATAGACGTGGTAGACGAAATCCGTGCCGATCCACGAGATGATCGCGGTGAACAGGATGCCGCCCGACATGGCGATGATGGTGATGAGCTTGCGGGTATTGCCCTCGAGCCGCTCGACAAGGATGTCGACGCCGACATGGATGCCCTGTCGCACGCCATAGGCGGCGCCGAACTTGGCCATCCAGACGAACAGATAGATACAGGCTTCCTGGGCCCAGGTCAGCTTGATCGAATTGATGGCCTTGAAGGCCGAACGGCCGAAGGATTGCAGCCAGGCCATATCGGCAGATCGGCCCCAGGCGACAAGATCGGCGGCAAAGCCGATGGAAAAGCGGTGAACGACCGCCACGAAGATCAGCGTCACGGCCGCAGCCATGAGAAGCGATATGAGGATTTCTTCGAAGCGGTCGAGGATGCGCAGGATCATGGCGAACCTCGTTGGGGTAAGCGGCGGCCCCGGTCCGGGCGGCGGCTGTGAAAAGGGGGGCACGCGGTGGTGCCCCCGCAGGTGGTGGACCCGGTCTCTGGGGAAGGCCGGATCAGTTGGTGCCGAGCGCAGTATAGACCTGCTGGATCAGATCGGCGCCAATACGGTCTGCCATCTGCTCATGCACGGGTTTCAGCGCTGCCACCCATTCGGCGCGTTCTTCGTCCGTCAGCTCGTGGAACTCGGTGGTTCCGGCGGCTTTCATCGCTTCCAGCGCCTTGTCGTTCTCTTCCTTGGCGATCGAGTTGGCATAGACGGTCGCCTCGGCCATGGCCTTGTCGAGATTGGCGCGCACATCTTCCGGCAGGCCATCCCAGAAAGCCTTGTTCACGATGACAGCATAGCCCAGATAGCCGTGGTTCGACAGCGTCGCGTGCTTCTGAACCTCGTTCATCTTCTGGGTATACATGTTCGACGGCGGGTTCTCGGTGCCGTCGACAACGCCGGTTTGCAGCGCCTGATAGACCTCGGAGAAGGCCATGACCTGCGGCACGGCCCCCAGCGCCTGCATTTCGGCCTCAAGGATCTTCGAGGACTGGATGCGCATTTTCAGGCCGAGGAAATCATCGGGCACATGCAGCGGCGAGTTGGCCGACATGATCTTGAACCCGTTGTCCCAGTAGGCAAGGCCGGTGATGCCCTTGTCCTGCAGCTTGGCCAGCAGGCCCTTGCCGACCTCGCCATCGGTGATCTTGCGCAGATCGTCATAGCTGCCCATGAGGAAGGGCAGGTCGAACAGCTCGAACTGCTGCACGCCCAGCGGGCCGAATTTCGCCAGCGACGGGGCGAGCATCTGAACGGCGCCCAGTTGCAGCGCCTCCAGCTCTTCCTTGTCCTTGTAAAGCTGGCTGTTGGGGTAAACTTCGACCTTCACCGCACCGTTGGTATAGGCTTCGGCCAGTTCCTTGAACTTCTCGGCGCCCTTGCCCTTGGGTGTGTCGGGGGCGACGACGTGGCTGAACTTGATGACGATGGGTTCGGCCAGCGCGGGCAGCGCGGTCGAAAGCGCGATGACGGCGGCACCCGCAAGGCGGGCGAGGCTGCGACGTGTCAGCATGGGAATCTCCTCCGTGTTCTCCGCCCTCCCGGCGGTCCTCACCTTCTTGCCAGCCGGGACGCGCCACCGCTATTGTGGGTTTCCGCAATTCGCCCGCTAACAGGGGCATGCGGCGCAGGGGGAGGTTACGGCACTGGCGCAGGGCAAGGAGGCGCGGGCGGCATCGGCGGTTCCGCCGGGGGCAGAGGGCGACCCCTGGGCGGTCGAGGGTGGGCGGCCGCGACTGCGGCGGCTGGATCTGCTGTCGCTGGTGCCGCTGGTTGCCATCGTGGCGCTGGTCGCCACGGTGGGCGCGCTGGTCTGGGCCGTCAGCCGCAGCGAGGCCGAACAGGCACGGGTGAAGCTGGCCACCGATGCGCTGTGGGTGGAACAGACCCTGCGCTTCCAGCTGTCGGTGGACGAGGACATGCTGGTGCGGCTGGCGCTGGATGCGGCGGGGGGCGTGCCACCGCAGGCGCTGGATGCACGGGGGCGGCTTCATATCGCCAACAATCCCGAACTCCTGTCGATCGTCTGGTATGATGCCAATGGCCGCCCGGCCCGCGCGCTGCCCGGCGCGGGGGCTGCCAGTGACGCCGATCTGGTGGCGCTGTTGCGGCGCACCGGCGCACAGGCGACGCGTCCGGTCTACGGCGCGGTCGGCGCCGACGGGCGCGTGACCCTGGCGCTGCCGCTGCCGGGGCAGAGCGGTTATGTCAGCGCGACCGTGGCCCTGCCGGTGATGCTGGACCGCCATGTGCCGTGGTGGATCGCCGAACAATATGGCGTGCGCATCCTTGCCGGGGATGACCGGGTGCTGGCCGAACGGCAGCGGCTGGAGCCGGACCCGGCAAACCCTTCGCATGCCATCAGTTTTGACCCGCCGATCCGGGGCACATTGCTGCGCATCACCGCTTATGACGCGCCCGCGGGCTTCCGGTCGGCCCTGATGATCGGGGCCATCGCGGGGCTGGCCGCTTTTGCCATCCTTGCGCTTCTGGTGCTGTTCCGCACGGCCGAGCGGCGGCGCAACGCCGAATTGCGGCTGCGCGGTGAAACGGCCTTTCGCCGCTCGATGGAGGAAAGCCTGACCGTGGGCCTGCGCGCCAAGGACCATCAGGGCCGCATTCTCTACGTCAATTCCGCCTTCTGCAATCTGGTCGGCTGGCAGGCGGGCGAGCTTGTCGGGCATCACCCGCCGATGCCCTACTGGGACCCGGCCCGGCTGGACGAGACGCAGGCCCGCCATCGCGCACTGGCGGCGGGCGGTGCAATCAGCCAGAGCTTCGAGACGCGCTTTCGCCGCCGCGACGGACAGGAAATCGACGTGCAGGTCTACGAGGCGCCGCTGATTGACGCGAAGGGCGCGCATCGCGGCTGGATGGGATCGGTCATCGACATCACCGAAGCCAAACGCGCCGCCCGTCTGGCCCGTGCACAGGATGAAACCATGGCGCGCACCGGGCGGCTGGTGACGCTGGGCGAGATGGCCTCGACCCTTGCGCATGAGCTGAACCAGCCGCTGTCGGCCATCGCCTCATACGCGGCGGGCATCCTGAACCTGCTGGACAGCGGCCGCGCCGATCCGGCCATGTTGCGCGGCGCGACCGAGAAACTGGCGCAGCAGGCGGGCCGGGCCGGGTTGATCATCCGCCGCATTCAGGATCTGGTGAAGAAGCGCGAGCCGCAGTTTTCGCAGATCGCGCTGGATGAGGTGATCGAGGAAACCGTGGGCTTTCTGGCGGCGGATGCACGCGAACACCGTGTCCGGCTGGTGACCGGGATTTCCGCCGTTCCCCGCGTCGCAGCGGACCGGATTCTGCTGGAACAGGTGCTGATCAACCTGATCCGCAACGGGATGGAGGCGATGGGCGACACGCGGTCCGGCGATACGCTGACGGTGCGGCTGGTGCAGGACGAGGGGCAGGCGGTGATCGAGGTCGAGGACCGTGGCGCGGGCATCGCGCCCGAGGTGGCGGGGCGGCTGTTCGACGCCTTCGCCACCACCAAGGCACAGGGGATGGGCATGGGGCTGAAGATCTGCCGTTCGATCATCGAATTGCACCGCGGGCAGCTGACCCATCGCGCGGCGGCCTCGGGCGGCACGGTATTCCGGGTCAGCCTGCCGGTGGCCGGGGAACAGGAAAGGGCAGCGGAATGAGCGGGATGATCCATATCGTCGATGATGAAGAGGCGATCCGCGACGCGCTGGCCTTCCTTCTGGCCTCGCGCGGGGTGGCGGCGCGGGGATGGGCCTCGGGTGAGGAATTTCTGGCCGCGCAGCCGCTGGAGGATTGCGCCTGCGTCATCCTTGACGTGCGCATGGGCGAGCTTTCCGGCCCGGAGGTGTTTGAACGGCTGCGCGCCATGGGTAATCCGGTGCCGGTGATCTTTCTGACCGGACATGCCGATGTGCCGGTGGCAGTGCGCACGCTGAAGGCCGGGGCCTTCGATTTCGTGGAAAAGCCGTTCAATGACAACCAGATCGTCGATCTGGCCCTGCGCGCCATCGCCGCCCATCAGGCGGCCGAGGCCGAGGCGGCGGCGCGGCGCGATCTGGCCGCCCGCCGCGCCACCCTGTCGGGTCGTGAGGACGAGGTGCTGCGCGCCATGCTGACCGGGGCGCTGAACAAGCAGATCGCTGACCAGCTTGGCATCGCCATGCGCACGGTCGAGGTGCATCGCGGCCGGGTTCTGGCCAAGATGGGGGTGCGCAATGCCATCGAACTCGCGGCGCTGCTGGGGGCCGACGGGCGCGAGGGCTGAGGCGCCGGTCAGGGGCTTCCCAGTGTCAGCAGTGCGCGGCGGAACTCCGGTTCGGTCAGCACCACCTCGCCCGCGCCAAGCGCCTGCGCATGGGCCAGCGCGCGTGCCGTCAGCACCTGCGCGGTTTCCACCGCGCGGGGCAGCGTCAGCCCCCGGCCCAGACCCGCGACCACCAGCCCGGCGAACAGATCGCCAGTGCCGGGCAGGGCAATCGGCAGATGCGGTGTCGGGTGGCGGCTTGTTCCTCCGGGGCCAAGGATGACGCTTTCGATATGGCCTTCTGGCGTATCCTCCAGCGCGCAGCCGGTCACGATCAGTCGCGCCGCTGGGGCAAGCGTCAGCCTGTCACGCGCGGTTTGCAGATCCGCCAGCGTGCGGGTTGTCCCTCCGGTCAGCCAGCCCAGTTCAAACGGGTTGGGCGTCGCCAGATCGGCCAGCGGCAACAGGCGGTTGCGCATCACATCGGCAATTGCCTCGGGCACATAAAGGCCCGGCCCCGCATCGCCCATCACCGGGTCGCACAAATAGGTCAGCCGCGGATTCAGCGTTTTCGCCTCGGCCACGAAATCGGCCACCATCAGCGCCACATCCAGCGAGCCGATATAGCCGGTCAGCAGAATGTCCGCCCGCTCCGCCAGCCCGCGTTCGCGCGCGCCTTGCAGAAGGTCTGAAAAGAACTCCGGCGGCAGGGCGCGACCGCGCAGCGTGGGGTAATTCGGGGTGTTGGAAAACACCACGGTGGGGATGGCCGCCACCTCCAGCCCCGCCGCCTGCATTGGAAACAGCGCGGCGGAATTGCCGACATGGCCGAAGACGACCTGGCTTTGAATGGCGATCACGAAAGGGGGCGGGGTCATGCGGGGCCGTCCAGCCTGTTGCTCCAGTCCTCGACCCGGCCGCTTTCCAGCCGCCGGACCGCATATTTGCGCCAGCCCTCGGCCAGCAGGTCAAGGGTGGCGATACCCTCCAGCTCGGCTTGGTTCAGCCGGTCGACATAGAGCGCATGCCAGAGCCGGTGCAGGCTCCACTCCGGAGCGGGACGTTCGATCCGTTCCAACGGGTCGCCGGGGGCCACCGTGCCGGATTGAAGCACACGGTAATACCAGCCGGTGCGCCCGCTTTGCTGCACGCGCCGCGCCATGTCGGGCACGGCGAAACGGTGGCTCAGCTTCCAGCAGGGCTGACGCCCCTGCGACACCTGCAGGATGGCGCTGCCCAGCCGGAACACATCGCCCACCGCGACATCCGCCTCGGTCAGTCCGGCGGCGGAGATATTCTCGCCAAAGCCGCCCGGCGCGCGCAACGGGGGCAGGTCGCCCAGTTCGGCCCGCCACAGGGCATAGTGATCCAGCGGATAGTGATGCACGGCCTTTTCCACCCCGCCATGCACGCGCAGGTCGGCCTGCTCGTCACCGTCAAGCCCGCCGGGGCCAAGCGACAGGGGCCGGTCGACAGGCGTCTTGACGATGCCGCTGAGGATATCCCGCTCCGTTAGGGGGGCGGCGCGGCCGGTCAGGAGGGTGACGGAAGGATTCGGCATCGGCTGTCCTGTAGTTTACATCTTCTAGATCACCGATCCGCGTGCGATGCAGCACGGAAAATGCCAAAATCGCCCGGATGGCTTGGCCCCGTCGTCGCAGGTGTGTATAGCGACGCCCTTGTAATCCAGCCCGAACCGGCCCCTGCCTTCGCCGGACGGGCGCCCTGCCTATGACAGAACCCGCACCGATGTATCCCTCGCACAAACTTTCCGTGGCGCCTATGATGGATTTTACCGACAGAATGAAAAACGCCGCATAACCAATTGGTTAGGCGGCGCGTTTTCGGTAGGTCATACGGAAGTCATACAGAAGGGCGACTGAGCGTCACCCGTGAAGCTGGTGGAATTCCTTCCGGGCGGCTTCCCGCCGTTCGTCATAGTACGCCGCGAGGTCGCGCAGGTCCACGCCCTTCGCGCTCTTCTGCGAACCTTCGATCTGTACAAGGGGCAGCTTGATTGCGCCGTCCGCCACCTTACGCAGAAACTTTTCGCGGGTCAGGTGGGGGAAGAAGTCCTTGCAGATTACTTCCACCGGCAGGATGGGGCGGCCTTCGTAGCGGGCCATGAGCATCAAGGTAGTGTCCAAGCGTGTATCTCCTTTCTCTAGGTCATCTTGGCATCGGCGGGCCTCCTTTCGGCTTCCGTTTGCGCTTCGGTGATCTAGCTATGCCACGCTTTCGAGATTCACGCAAATATATGATAAAAAACATAAAAAATTGTCTTCAAGCTGAATTTCAGGCTTGGGGGCATTTCCCGCTAACGCGGGGCCATCGGCAGGCCACCGACAAGGAAAAGGGACCTAGCTGGCCCCCCTCTCGCTCATTCGACTAGGTGTCGTGGTCTTCGTCTTCGCCCGCGTCAGCGGGCATCCATGATCACGGACGGGGGGAAGGTCTGGGTGGCTTCGACCATAACTGGTACGATGCCGTCTATGAGGATTTCCAGCGCGTCGCCGAAATCCTCGGGCTGAACCTCAAGACCCGAACCGTCCGGTTGATGGGCGGCGGCACCCGACGGGAGCCTTGCATCTGGTTCCGAGGCTTCTGGAGCCAGGGGGATGGCGCGTGCTTCGAAATCTTCTATGCCTACCGCAAGGGCGCCCCACGCCGGATCAGGGAATACGCACCGCAGGACACCGAGCTTCACTGCATCGCCGATGCCCTGCAGGTGATCCAGCGTCGAAATTTCTACCAGCTTCGCGCCGAAGCCACCCATCGCGGCCATTATTACCATGAGTACTGCATGGCGATCTCGGTCGAGCGTGATAGTCCGAGCTGGCAGGACTTGACCGCCGACGCCGAGGAGGTGGTTATCAAGGCGTTGCGCGATCTGGCCCGCTGGCTCTACCGCCAGCTCAAGCGCGAGTTTGACTATCTGTCGTCGGATGACGTCGTCGATGAGACCATCGTCGCCAACGGCTACACCTTCACTGAAGCCGGCCAACGGTTTGGGTGAGGAGGTTCGGCCTCAGAACTCCTCCCGCAACTCCGCATAGATGGCTTCGATCCGGTCAGCCTCCTCATCGGTCAGAGCGGCGAACTCTTTCGCTCTGGCGCGTCCGGAAAGCCTGCCACCGTTCTGGTGCAGGTAGCGAAAGAGCAGGTCGAGCACGCGGTCCGGCATGTCGATCAGGCCCGAGACGCGGGACTTGAACCCGTCATAGGCACGCAGGAACCGGGTCTCTGCTGGCAGGTCATGGTCGATGGTCTGGGCCACGCAGGCGAAGAGGAATTCGGCATGGGGCGTGGCATCGAAGAAGCGATAGAAATCGCCGGTGTCGTTCAGCACCTCGACGTTCCCGCGATCGGTTGGGCGCCAGCTGACATGGGGCAGCAGTCGACGCGAATAGCTCTCGAGCACCTGCCGATAGGCCTCGATCCGTTCGAGGATCACCGCCGACACCGGAAAGACCAGCCCGGGCGGATTGAAGCCGCGTGCAGCAAGAATGTGGTGGATCAGGTAGCGATGAAGGCGCCCGTTGCCGTCCTCGAACGGGTGGATGTAGACGAAGCCAAAGGCGAGGCTGGCGGCCGCCAGAACAGGGTCGAGCCGCGGGGCGATATCGCGGTCGAACGCTTCGAGCCCGGCGATCAGCGCAGGCAGGTCTTCATGCCGGGCGCTGACGTGATCGGGCAGGGGGGCGCCGGTCGTGCGGTCGTGCTCGCCAATGAAGCCGCCCTCCTGCCGCAGGCCCAGATGGACGAAGCGGGCATCGCCGATGACGATGCGTTGGAGGCGTTCGAGTTCTGCCCGGTCGGTCGGATGGCGCCCGGCGTCACCGATGATCTGGCCCCAGCGCCGGATACGATCCTGGGGCGGGTTCTCGCCTTCGATCTGGAAACTCGACCGTGAATCCTTGAGCAGCAGGAAGGCCGCCGTGCGCGCGAGCAGATCGGCGGGCACCTCGGCCAGTACCGCGCGGGCTTCGGCTGCCAGATCGCGGGCAATGAAGGCTTCGATTGCCGGAGTGCGGAAGATCATCGGGCAGAAATCCGGGGTGCCGGGCAGGTTGTTGCGGACCCGGTGGCGCGTCGAGGGGGCGCCCTCTGCGTCCCATTGGAGCCTGGCATCGACCACGGGCGCGTAATTGCCGCGTGTAGCGTCGGGCAGCTCCAATTCCGCGCCGAGGAGCCATTCATAGAGGAACCAGATCCTGCGCGCGTAGCTGCCCGTCGGGGCAGCCTCGACAATGGCCTGGATCGGCTCTGGCCCGGTTGCCTTGAACAGCCGCTTGAGAACTGCCAGATCCAGCCCCTCGTAGCGCAGCGCGAAGGTCAGATGACCGATGAGGCTCGCCTCGGGTTCATGGCGGGGCGTGTAGAGGCGCCAGCCGTCAGCCTCGTAGACCTTGTGACGTGGGCCGATGGCGGAAAGTGTCCGGGGCAGGGGCGTTGCGAGCGCATAGGCATCGATCAGCGCAGCATAGCCCGCAGGTGTGGACTCCTCGGGGAGCCAGCGCTCGTGAAAAACGGTTACTGCAGCTGAAAACGGATTCCTTTGCGCCTGCTCCATGAAATTCAGTTCTTGGTCCCGATGATTGATCTTAAGTCGGTGTATCTCATGAATATTGATTGCAATCAATGAGGTCTTGCGAAACTTGATGGCGGAGCGCTGTCGCCCTCGGGTCAAACTGTGGATATGCTAGGACGTAAATCATCACGACACAGTGGGGAAATCCGCACCACGGGTCAACGATCGGCTGGTTCCCTCAAGGGAGGCGGGTCGCAGATGTAGCACAGGCGCGGGTTCGCGGCCTTCGCCTCGGCCACGAAATCCGCCACCATCTCGGCCACGTCGAGCGAGCCGATATAGCCGGTGAGAATGTAATCCGCCCGCTCGGAGAGACCGCGTTCGCGAGCGCCTTGCAGCAGGTCGGAAAAGAATTCGGGCGGCAGGGCGCCGCCGCGCAGGGTCGGGTAATCGGGTGTATTCGAGAAGACCACGGTGGGGATCGCCGCCACTTCGAGGCCTGCCGCCTGCATCGGGAAGAGCGCTGCGGAATTGCCCACATGGCCGAAGACCACCTGGCTCTGGATGGAAATGACGAAAGGGGGGGCTTTCATGCGGAGCCGTCCAGTCTTGCGCTCCAATCCTCGACCCGGCGGCTTTCCAACCGCCGGAGCGCGTATTTGCGCCAGCCCTCGGCCAGGACATCGAGCTCAGCGATGCCTTCTAGTTCGACCAGGTTCATCCGGTCCACATAGAGAGCGTGCCAGAGCCGTCGTAAAGTCCAGTCCGGTGCCAGGCGGTCGATCAGCTCCAGACGGTCCCCGGGGGTAACGGTGCCGGTCTGGAGCACCCGGTAATACCATCCCGTGCGCCCGGCCTGCTGCACGCGCCGCGCCATGTTGGCCACGCCGAAGCGGTGGTTGAGCTTCCAGCAAGGCTGGCGCCCCTGCGAGACCTGGATCAGCGCGTCGCCCAGCCGGAAAGTATCGCCGACGGCGACCTCCGCTTCGGTGAGCCCGGCGGTCGAGATGTTCTCCCTCCGCCAGCGCTCCCATTGAAGCTCCTGTTCCCTTTTCTTCCAGGCAGCCTCGTCATCGGCCGCGTCCATGAGTGCCTTCAATTCTTCGACCGAGCCTTCAAGCTTGCGGATCACTTCGCCGAACGCCCTATCAAGTGAGCGCTTACTGGTCTCCTGCCATGAAAGCTGCCACTCTACTCCGGGGTGCGGAGAATAAGCGACCAAGCGAAGGCGTCCGCACGGCAGGTCCTGTTCTGTCGTCCAACTGTGTGATTGCAAAATCGACCGCCCCTGTCGTCGATCGAGCGTGCTTTCACGAACGTACTTCCCATTTTGGTAACGCATAGTCGCTCGCTCGGTCATCTCCGTCAGAACCAGCCCGATCGGGATGGCGACCAGGTACGCAATTGTCGGTCGGAGCGGCGACCAGATGGTACCATGCCCATACTGACCATATTTCCGGTCGTGGCGGACGGTCTCCCGCTCTTCGATCTTTGCGCGCTGCAACTTCTGATCCGGAGGGGCGACCTTCAGGCGCTGACCGCTCCCGGCGGGTTCGGCGAAGAGGATAAGCGCAGTGAGGCGAAGGCCCGCTCCGAGAGCCTTCAACAGCTTTCGGATATCATGGCGGATTGGACCAAGGCGCTCTCCGTCGAGATGTTCTTCGTCGAGGCCGAAAAGCATATGCAGATGGTGGACGGAGAGCGGCGCGTGCATCTGGAAACCCGGCTACGTTTGGCGCGCTCGATGCTCGGCGATCTCGATCCGCTATCATTCATCGAGCAGTGGGTTTCGCCGGAGGAGCGCTACCAGAGAAAGTTCATGGATGAATAGGGTGCCAATAGGATGGACGGCATATCGCTAACCTGCCTCTATCACAGCATTCAGCGGCTATGAAAGTTGATGTCTGTACTTGGCAGAACCTAGGGTGATGCGCGGGTCCTTTCGATGAGATTGACGAACTGGCGCATCATGTGTCGCCGGTTGCGAGCTGCAAGCCCGGCCAGTTTGCATATTTGTCACCGGTTTCGCGGATGTGCGTATAGCGTTTCAGGCTAACCCATGACCTGTGTCCGCTGACCGCTGCGACATGAGGAATGTTCCAGCCCCTTTCGAACAGCCGAGAAATGCCTTCGTGGCGCAGATTGTGGAAGTGCAGATCTTCGATTCCGAGCAGCTTGCAAGCGCGGGTGAAGTTGGCCGTGATCGCGTCCGGAGAGTAGGGGAAGATCTCAGCCTTGCTCTTGCGCATGCTGTCGATGATCCGAATGGCTTCCTCGGGCAGATCGACCCAGGTATCGTTTCCGAGCTTCTCGCCGGGATGCTTCATGTCACGGACCAGAACGCGTTTGTGTTCCTTCTGGAAATCATCCCAGGTGAGTCGGGTGATCTCTGCCTGTCGGCGCGTCGAGAAGAGAGCGAACACGATCACCTTGTGCATGGGCATGGCCTGAGGCGTTCTCTGGCGCCGATCAATGAAGTGAGCCAGCAGCCGGTCGAGTTCATCGAGGGTGGGCCTGCGGTTCCGCTGCGCGGAACGCGAGATGATCCCCATACGGCGCGCGACGGTGATCGCGTCTCTCATCTCCCGATCATCCAGCCGAAAGTCCCACATCGGCCGTGCTATGGCGAATATGGAGGCGAGATGGCTGGCGTAGTTCCCGACGGTTTGAGGTTGTCCGGGCAGAGACTGAAGGAACTCGATGATATCCTTCGACTTGATGGTGGAGCAGGGCAGATCGGCGATCGGGTAGGTGGCGATGGTCCTGAGGACCTGGGCCTTTGTGCGACCGATGTCCTTCCCCGTTTTTTCGGTGTAGCACTCAATCGCTTTGGACAGCGAAGGGTCAGATACGTTCAGCCCTTCCAGCGCACCAGGCTTTGCTAGCTCTTTCTCGCGGTTCTTTATCCAGGCGGTTGCGGCAGGGCGCCTGTCAAAGGTCTTTGTCTCATGATAGGAGGTTCCTTCTCGCATCACTCGCACGCGCGCAAGGTATCTGCTGCTGCCATCCTTTCGCTTGCGTATACTGATCGAACCCATGATGACCTCCGGACTTGGTACATGGGAATTCTATTTGGTACATTGTGCCAAGTTCAGCGTCGAAATCGGCGTATTTGGTACAGAACAGGCCGGAACGAGGCGAAGGCAAGGCGAAGATAAGTGACTGATAAAATAGAAAAACAATATTTATCTACGGCCTCCCGCCTGTCCGTTGCGCCCATGATGGACTGGACGGACCGGCATTGCCGGTTTTTCCACCGGCTGATGACGCGGCGGGCGATGCTTTACACCGAGATGGTCACCGCGCCGGCGATCCTGCACGGGCCGAAGGCACGGCTCCTGGATTTCAGCGCCGAGGAACATCCTGTCGCCCTGCAACTCGGCGGGTCCGATCCGGGCGAACTTGCACGGGCCACCGCCATTGCGCAGGGCTGGGGCTATGACGAGATCAACCTGAACTGTGGCTGTCCGTCGGATCGGGTGCAATCGGGCTGTTTCGGTGCGGTGCTGATGGAGCGCCCGGCGCTGGTGGCGGATTGCATGCGCGCCATGGCGGCGGAAAGCGATGTGCCGGTGACGGTGAAATGCCGGATCGGTGTCGATGACCAGAACCCGGAGGAGATCCTGCCGCGCTTCATCGAAACCGTCGCCGGGGCAGGGGTCACGCATTTTGTGGTCCATGCCCGCAAGGCCTGGCTTCAGGGCCTCAGCCCCAGGGAAAACCGCGAGATCCCGCCGCTCGATTACCCGCTGGTGTTGGCGATGAAGCGGCGGTTCCCGGAACTGACCATCTGCATCAACGGCGGCATTGCCACGCTGGAACAGGCGGGTGCGCTGCTGGCCGAGGGGCTGGACGGGGTGATGATCGGGCGTGCCGCCTATCACGATCCGGGAAACGCGCTGATCGGGGCGGATGCGCTGTGGGGCGAAGATCATGCGCCGGACCGTGCGGCGGTGGTCGCGGCGATGAAGCCCTATATCGCGGCGCATCTTGCGGCGGGCGGGCGGCTGCATCAGGTGACGCGGCATATGCTTGGCCTGTTCACCGGCCTGCCCGGCGCACGCGGCTGGCGCCGCGTGCTGTCGGAAGGGGCCTCGCGCCCCGGTGCGGGGCTTGACCTGCTGGATGCTGCATTGTCCGAGGTGCAGCGCGCAATGGCCGTTCAGGCCGAGGGCTGAGCCTCGGGTGCGGGCAGCCGCGCCACCACCAGTGCCAGCACGAAGGCGAGCGCGCCGCAAAGCGCGATGGCCGCCAGCATCGGCAGCACCGTGCCATCGAAGAACGGCGCGGAAACCGCGATCATCACGCCCCCGGCCAGCATCTGCATCGTCCCCCCCAGCGACGAGGCCAGACCGGCAATCGGCCCGTGTTCCTCCAGCGCCACCACCATGGCGGTGGGGATCACCAGCCCGAGGCAGGCATTGGCGAGGAACAGCCCGCCGATGGTCAGCCAGAGGCCGGAAATCCCTGCCAGCGCCAGCAGGAACAGCCCGATGGTGAACACGGCAAAGCCGGTGGTCGCCCGCACCATGACCGTCTGCGCGCCAAAGCGCATGCCCAGCCGCGCCGCCATCTGCGAGGCACCAAAGAACCCTACCGCATTCAGCGCGAAAGCCAGCGAGAATTGCGTGGGCGTCAGGCCGAAGGCCGCCGCATAGACGAAAGAGGCGGAGGCGATGAAGACGAAGAAGCTCGCCATGCCGAAGCCACCCAGAAAGGTCAGCGCCATGAAGCTGCGATGCGTCAGCAGATGCCGGGTGCCGCGCAGCATGGCCGAGACCGAGACCGGCTGCCGCGCCGCGGGCGGCAGGGTTTCGGCCAGCAGAAAGCGGGTCATCGCAAGGCTGGCCAATGTGGCCACCACCAGAATGCCGAAGATCGCCCGCCAGCCCGCCAGCATCATCAGACCGGCGCCTGCCAGCGGTGCAAGGAAGGGCGAGACGGAAATCACCAGCATGATGGCCGCCATCAGCCGTGTCGCCTCGTGCCCCGTCGTCATGTCGCGGATCACCGCGCGCGGCACCACCATCACCGCCGCCCCGCCAAGACCCTGCACGAAGCGCCCGGCAATCAGCGCCTCGGTCGAGGGGGCCAGCGTGCACAGGACCGAGCCGATCAGAAAGATCGCCAGCCCCGCATAAAGCGGCAGCTTGCGTCCGGCCTGATCCGCCCAGGGGCCATAGATCAGCTGCGCCACGCCAAAGGCGAGGAAATAGCTGGTGATCGTGGCCTGCATGGCGGGCACGCTGGCATTCAGGCTTTGGCCGATCTCGGGCATGGCAGGCAGATACATGTCGATGGCGAAGGGGCCAACGGCGGACAAAAGCCCGAGCACGAGTGCCGGGCGCAGGAAGGATGACGCGGACATGGGAAAACCGTTAGAAAAAGTGACTCCCTCTCTAACCTTTTCTGCGCCGCTGCACAATGCACCTCTGGAACCTTCCGCGCCTTGCGGCTAGCGTCGGGCCGATCCAAGGCGGAAGGTGCATCATGCCCGACATCTATACCCTGTTGCCGATGCTGGCGCTGCTTGTCGTGATCGGCGGTTTCGCCGGGATCATCGCGGGCCTTCTGGGGGTCGGCGGAGGGATCGTTCTGGTGCCCGCCTTCTATTACGCCTTCTCGCATCTGGGCTATGGCGGTCCGCAACTGATGCAGGTCTGTCTGGCGACCTCGCTGGCCACGATCATCGTCACTTCGGTTCGCTCGGTGCTGGCCCATAACCGCAAGGGCGCAGTGGACTGGGAAATCCTGAAGGGCTGGGCAATCTACATCGCGGTCGGGTCGGTGGCGGGCTTCCTGCTGGCGAGCCGCCTGAAATCCGTCACGCTTCAGGCGATCTTCGGCTGTCTTGGCCTGATTGCCGGACTTTATATGGCATTCGGGCGCGCCGACTGGCGGCTGGGGCCGGAAATGCCGCGCGGCGGCCTGCGGCCGGTGCTGGGGGGCGGGCTTGGGTTCTTCTCGGTGCTGATGGGGATTGGCGGCGGCACCTTCGGGGTCCCGATGATGACGCTTTACAACCTGCCGATCCATCGCGCGGTCGCCACAGCAGCGGGTTTCGGGCTGATCATCTCGGTCCCCTCGGCCATCGGCTTCCTGACGCTGCATGTCGATCAGGCGCCGCCCGGCACCCTGGGCGCGATCAACTTCCCCGCTTTTGCCGTGATCGTGGCGATGACGCTGATCACCACGCCCATCGGGGTGCGCATCGCCCATGCGATGGATGCCAAACCGCTGAAGCGTGCCTTCGCCCTGTTCATCCTCGTGGTCGCGGTGAACATGCTGCGCAAGGCCGCGGGGTGGTAGGCGCGCGCGGCTGGCACCGGATCGGTCCCGATCCGGCAATCGCCAACTGGGCGGCAGCGGCCCGTCCGGTGGCCGAAGCCGTGCTGCGTGACAGTGCCGAGCCATGGCGCTGTGGCGGCACATGGTTTGTCGGCGTCGATGCCTTGCCGAACGGACCGGATGGCGCCATGGGGGGCGCCGGTTTCCCGTGGCAGGCGGTGGGCCTTGCGCCCGAGCCGCTGCATCCGGCGCAGCTTTCCGTCATGCGCCCCGGCTATCCGCAGCCGTCCGAGGCGGAAACGCCCGCGGCCTTTGCGTTCCGCCGCGACCGTGATGCCGCGCATCTGGACGGGCTTCTGGCCGATGCCGCGAAACGCCGCCGCATCGCCGAGCCGCATCGCTGGATCCTGGGCATGGCCCTGAACGAAACCGACCCCGAGGCCGCGCCGCTGGTGGTGTGGGAGGGCAGCCACCGCAACCTGCAAGCCGCGCTGGCCGCAGCGCTGGCGCCGCATCCGCCTTCACAATGGGCCGAGGTGGACATCACCGATGCCTATACCGCCGCGCGCAGGCAGTGTTTTGAAACCTGCCGTCGGGTCGCCGTGCCGTCCCGGCCCGGTCAGGCGGTGTTGATGCACCGGCACCTGCTGCATGGCGTCGCCCCTTGGGCCAAGGACGCCAAGGCCCCGGCCGAGGGCCGCATCATCGCCTATTTCCGCCCGCTGATGGCGGATGTCGCAACCTGGCTGGCGGCTTAGCGCGCCCGCGCCGCCTTCCACGGCAGTCGGCACGCGGCGGCTCGATGCCGCCAAGGGCCGGGCCGGTTGCCGGTTCAGCCTTCCAGTCGCCCGGCGCGCCCGCCGCGCCGCCTGACCAGCCGGGGCGCGCGGGACGGCAGGTCTGCCATCACGGCGCGTCGTGCCTCGGGTGTCATCCGTGACCAGGCGCCGATCTCGTCAATGCTGCGATAACAGCCGACGCAAAGCCGCGCTTCCGGGTGGATCACGCAGATCTTGACGCAGGGGCTGTCGACTTCGGCCCGTTTCCAGATCTCATCCGTCACGTTCGGCCTCCCGCCGCAGATGCGCCAGCCGGTCCAGCGCCCCTTGCAGGATAAACCCGGCCGCCACATGGTCGATCACCTCGGAGCGACGCTTGCGCGACGTATCCGCCTCCAGCAGCGCGCGTTCGGCGGCCACGGTGGACAGGCGTTCATCCCAGAACAGCACCGGAAGCGGCGTCAGCTTTTCCAGATTGCGGATGAAGGCGCGGGTCGATTGCGCGCGCGGACCTTCGCTGCCATCCATGTTGCGCGGCAGGCCGATCACAATGCCGACCGTCTGCCGCGTTGCCAGCAGCTTCAGAAGCGCCTCGGCATCCAGCGTGAATTTCTCGCGCCGGATCGTGCGGTCTGGCGTCGCCACGCCGCGCATCACGTCGGAAAAAGCCACACCGATGGTCTTGGTGCCCAGATCAAGCCCCGCCAGCGCCCCCATGCGGGGCAGGGTGGCGGTGAAATCGGCCGCGTCCTCGAAGCTCATTCCGCCACCCCGGCCTGCGCGGCGGCGGCGCGCACCTTCGCCAGATCTTCGGGCATGCTGGCAAAGCGACCCTGCGCCTCGGTCCAGATCGCGCGCGCGCGGTCGGTCTGGCCCAGCACCCCCAGCGCCCCGATCAGGCGCGCCCATTCGTCGGCGCTGCCTCCCTCGGTCGCCAGCCGTTCGTTCAGCCGCTCGACCATGCCTTCGATCATCGCCTGCCGGTCCTCGGCCGACATCTCGGCCGCTGCGGCGACATCCCCGGCGCCAGGGCCAGGCATCATGCCCGCCATCGGGCCAGCAGCGGCGCCGGGCGGCTGATACCGGACACCGGCGCGCGCGGCCATGTCACCGATCTGTTCCTGAAGCGGTTTCACCCAGGGCGAATCCGGTGCCGCAGACTCAAGCGCGCTGCGCCACAGGGCAAAGGTGCGGTCCGCCCGGTCGACCTGCGCGAACATCAGGCCGGAAAGATACAGCGCCGCCGTATTCTTCGGATCGCGGCGCAGCGCCTCGGTCAGCGCGGCCTCGGCTTCGGGCGAGACATAGCCCCCCGCCGCATAAACCAGCATTTCCCCCAGCAGCGCATAATCCTCGGCGGTGGCGGCATCCCCCGCCAGCCGGATCACCTCGCGTTGCGCGGCATAGGCCGCGCGGTAATCGCCCAGCCGGGCCTCGTTTTCCGCCAGCAGGCGCTGGCCCCGAATGTCGTCGGGCCGTTCGGCCACGGTGCTGCGCAGCTTTTCCATCAGCGACAGATATTCGGCATCCGCGCCCTGCGGCAGCACCGGCGCGGGCGCATCTGCCTCGGCCACGGCCTGCGACGGGCGGTTCTCCCGCAGCTTTTCCGACATGGCCAGCCGCGCGGCCATCGGCATGTCGGGATAGCCCGGCGCGCCCAGGCTCCAGTAAAGCGCACCGGCCCCGGCCAGTGCCAGCACAACCACCGGCAAGCCCAGACGCGGCCCTTCGGCAAGGCGGGTGGTTCCGGCGGCGCGGCTCTGCCGGTCAGCCTCCAGCAGGCGACGCGAGATTTCGGTGCGCAGACGCCCGGCCTCTTCTGCCGCGATTGTCCCGCGCGCGGCGTCGCGTTCGATCCCCGCCAGCTGGTCGCGATACAGCTGCACATCCAGCGCCGAGGCCGGAACCTCCGCCGCCGCGCCCGCACCGCGCCGGAAGCCCATCAGCAAGGCGATGCCGCTGCCCAGCGCCAAAGCCCCCGCCATAAGCCAGAAAGTCCACATGCGACGCCTCTCCCGCGCCCCTGTGGCGCCTTCCCAACCCATGTAGTGCCTCGTCCCGCGCGGCAAAAGCCCGAAATGCCGCCAGCCCGGCGACAGGGGGTCGACATGATGTCGCAATTTTCCCCATTGTGCCGCTTCGGCAGGCGGATATTTTCCGCCGTCAGGGCATGACTGCTCCATACCCGGGACGGGAGTTTGACAACCCATGAAACGCTATTCGGTCTTTGCCATCGCCCGCGAGGCTTTGCGCTATCACCAGGGATGGGAAAAAGCCTGGCGCTCGCCCGCGCCCAAACCCGCCTATGACGCCATCATCATCGGCGCGGGGGGGCATGGCCTCGCCACCGCCTATTATCTTGGCAAGAACTACGGGATCACCAATGTGGCGATTCTGGAAAAGGGCTGGCTGGGCGGTGGCAACACCGGGCGGAATACGACCATCATCCGGTCGAACTATCTCCAGGACCCGTCGGCCGCGATCTACAACAAGGCGCTGAGCCTTTACGAAGATCTGAGCCAGGATCTGAACTACAACGTGATGTTCAGCCCGCGCGGCCTCCTGATGCTGGCGCAGACCCATCACGAGGTGCGCGGCTACCTGCGCACGGTGCACGCCAACAACCTGCAAGGCGTCAAGACCGAATGGATCGGGCCGGAAAAGGTGAAGGAGCTGGTGCCGATCATCAATATCGACGGCCCGCGCTACCCGGTTCTCGGCGCGCTCTATCAGGCGCGTGGCGGCACGGCGCGGCACGATGCCGTGGCCTGGGGCTATGCCCGCGCCTGTTCGGCCATGGGCATGGATATCATCCAGCAATGCGAGGTCACGGGCGTCCGGTCCGAAAACGGGCAGGTGACGGGCGTTGAAACCACCAAGGGCTTCATCGGCACCCGGAAACTCGGCATCGTCGTCGCCGGGCATTCGGGGCAGGTGGCCGATATGGCGGGCTTCCGCCTGCCGGTCGAAAGCCTCGCGCTTCAGGCGCTGGTGTCGGAACCGATCAAGCCCTGCATGGATGTGGTGGTCATGGCCAACACCGTCCACGGCTACATGTCGCAATCCGACAAGGGCGAGATGGTCATCGGCGGCGGCACAGACGGGTTCAACAACTTCACCCAGCGCGGCAGCTTCCACCATATCGAGGAAACGCTCCGCGCGCTGGTTGAAACCTTCCCGATGATTTCGCGGCTCAAGATGCTGCGGCAATGGGGCGGTATCGTCGACATGACCGGCGACCGCTCGCCCATCATCTCGAAAACCCCGCTCGGCAACTGCTTCATCAACTGCGGCTGGGGCACCGGCGGCTTCAAGGCGATCCCCGGCTCCGGCTGGGCCATGGCCGAGCTGATGGCCAAGGGCGAACCCGGCCCGCTCGCGGCCGAGTTCAACATGTGGCGCTTCCGCGAAGGCCAGTTCATCGACGAGTCGGTGGCGGCCGGGGTGGCGCACTGATGTGTCATTTTCTGTCTGAAAATATCCCGGGGGTCCGGGGGCAGCGCCCCCGGGGTTCCTGCAAACACGAGGCCCGCACATGCTGATCCTTGAATGCCCCTATTGCGGCGTGAAGGCCGAGGAAACCGAACTCTCGCCCGGTGGCGAGGCGCATCTGAAACGCTTCGGCCCCGGTTCGACCGGCGAGGAATTCGAAGCCTACATGTTCGCCCGCAAGAACCCGAAGGGCGTGCATTTTGAACGCTGGCGCCATGCCTATGGCTGCGGCAAGTGGTTCCTCGCGGCGCGCTGCACCGCGACGCTGGAGGTCTTCGGTACCTATTCCGCCCAGACCACCGAGCCGCCCGCCGAAATCGTCGAGAAGATCAAGGCCAAGCGGCCGGACTGGAAGGGCACCAAATGAGCACCCGTCTTGCGAAGGGCGGCCGTCTGATCGACCGGACGGCGCCTTGCGAATTCACCTTCAACGGCAAGCGCCTGAAGGGCTTTGGCGGCGACACGCTGGCCGCGGCGCTGCTGGCCAATGATCAGATGCTGGTTGGCCGGTCGTTCAAATATCACCGTCCGCGCGGCATCGTGGCCTCGGGCGCGGAAGAGCCGAACGCGCTGGTCAACATGGGGCAGGGCGGCCGGTTCGAGCCGAACCAGCGCACCACCACGACCGAGCTGTTCGATGGCCTGACCTGCACCTCGCAGAACCACTGGCCGAGCCTGGAATTCGACGTCGGTGTGGTGAACAACTATGCCAGCCGCTTCCTGCCCGCCGGGTTCTATTACAAGACCTTCATCCATCCGCGTTTCGCGTGGAAGCACATCTTTGAACCCGTGGTCCGTCAGTCGGCGGGTCTGGGTAAGGTGCCGAAGGACCGTGATGCCGACCGTTACGAACAGGCCTATGCCTTCTGCGACATCCTCGTGGTGGGCGGCGGGATTGCCGGTCTTCAGGCGGCGCTGACGGCGGCGAAGGCGGGCAAGCGCGTCTGGCTGGTGGAACAGTCCGCCCATTGGGGTGGCCGCGCGCCGGTCGATGGTATCGAGATCGAGGGCCAGCCCGCAGAGGTCTGGGTGAAGAACGCCGTTCAGGCCCTTGAAAGCATGGAGAATGTGACGCTCCGAAGCCGTTGTATGGCGGCGGGGTCTTATGACCACGGCTATGTGCTTTGCGACGAGAAGGTCGCTGATCACACGCCGGGCGACGGGCGCCCGCGCCACCGGCTGTGGCGTCTGCGCGCCGGGCAGATCATCGCGGCGACGGGCGCCATCGAACGGCCGCTGTCCTTCGCGGGCAATGACATTCCGGGCGTCATGCTTGCGGCGGCGGTGCGCGATTACCTGATCAACTGGGCCGTCGCGCCCGGCGACCGCACGGTGATCGTGACCAACAATGATGACGCCTATCGCACCGCCATCGCGCTGAAAGAGGCGGGGCTGGAGGTGCCGGTGGTGCTGGACGCCCGTGCCAGCGTGACGGGTGAACTGCCCGCGAAGGCCCGCGCCATGGGCATCCGGGTCGAGGCGGGCAAGGCCATCGCCAAGGTGAAGGGCGGCAAGCGCGTCACCGGCGTCGCCATCTGCGCGCAGGTCGGCCAGGGCTCGGTTCTGGAAGAGATTGCCTGTGATGCCGTCGCCATGTCGGGCGGTTGGTCGCCGGTCGTCCACCTGTGGAGCCATTGCGGCGGCAAGCTGCGCTGGGACGAGGCGCAGGCGCAATTCGCCCCCGACAAGGCCCGACCGCCGCTGAACCATGATGGTGCTGCGCTGGTGGTGACCGCTGGTGCGGCCTCGGGGGCGCTGTCAGCCGCCGATGTGCTGCTGGACGCCACTGACGCCGCTGGTGGCGGTATGGCCCCCGTGGCCACCGCCCCGCAGGAAGCGGCGATGGAGCCGGTCTGGATCATGCCGCAGGGTGCGCCGGTCGATCTGCGCATGAAGATGTGGCTGGATTACCAGAACGACGTCAAGGTCAGCGACGTGCAACTGGCCGCGCGCGAGGGCTATACCTCGGTCGAACATACCAAGCGTTACACCACGCTGGGCATGGCAACCGATCAGGGCAAGCTCAGCAATATCAACGGTCTGGCGGTTCTGGCCGACAGCCTGTCGGCCCCGGTGCCGCAGGTTGGCACCACGACCTTCCGCCCGCCCTATACGCCCGTGACCATCGGCGCGTTGGCGGGCGAGGCGCGGGGTGAGATCTTCCAGCCGCTGCGCACGACGCCGATCCACGCCTGGCACCTGTCCCAGAACGCCTATATGGAACCCGTCGGCCTGTGGCAGCGCCCCTATTGCTATCCGCGCGCGGGCGAAACCCATGAACAGGCGGTCCACCGTGAGGTGAAGAACACCCGCACCAATGTGGGCCTTCTGGATGCCTCGACCCTTGGCAAGATCATCGTCAAGGGGCCGGATGCAGGCAAGTTCCTCGACATGCTGTATACCAATGTCATGTCGAACCTCGGGATCGGCAAATGCCGCTATGGCCTGATGTGCAACGAACAGGGCTTCCTGTCCGATGACGGCGTGGTTGCGCGCATCGACGAGGATACCTGGCTTTGCCACACCACCTCGGGCGGGTCGGATCGCATCCACGCCTGGATGGAGGACTGGCTGCAATGCGAATGGTGGGATTGGCAGGTCTATACCGCCAATGTCACCGAGCAATATGCCCAGATCGCCGTGGTCGGCCCCAACGCCCGCAAGGTGCTGGAGAAGCTCGGCGGCATGGATGTCTCGAAAGAGACCTTGCCATTCATGCAATGGGCCGACGGCACGCTGGGCGGCTTCAACGCACGGGTCTATCGCATCTCGTTCTCGGGCGAATTGTCCTATGAGATCGCGGTTCCGGCCAGCGAAGGCCGCGCCTTCTGGGATGCGCTGCTGGCGGCGGGGGCCGAGTTCGGCATGATGCCTTACGGCACCGAGGGGCTGCACGTCCTGCGCGCCGAAAAGGGCTTCATCATGATCGGCGACGAAACCGATGGCACGGTGATCCCGCAAGACCTGAACCTCGGCTGGGCGATTTCCAAGAAGAAGGCCGATTATCTGGGCAAGCGCGGGCAGGAACGGCCCTATCTGGCCAATCCCGACCGCTGGAAGCTGGTGGGTCTGGAAACGCTGGACGGATCGGTCATCCCCGATGGCTCTTATGCGCCGGCGCCGGGCTTCAACGCCAATGGCCAGCGCAATACGCAGGGCCGCGTAACCTCCACCTATTTCTCGCCGACGCTGGGCAAGGGCATTGCCATGGGTCTGGTGAAAGGGGGCCTGACGCGGCTCGGCGAGACCATCGAGATGACGAAGCTCGACGGTTCGACCATGCAGGTGAAGATCGTGGACCCGGTGTTCTACGACAAGGAAGGGGAAAAGCAGAATGTCTAAGGTTGCAAGCGCCCTGGGCGGTGCCCGCTTCGACGGCTTCGCCTCTGTCCGGGAAATCGGCCCGCTGGGCATGATCACCCTGCGCGCCAAGCCTGATGTACCGGGTCTGGCGGCGGCGGTGACCGCCGTCACCGGCACCGCGCTTCCCGCGCAGCGCCGGATCGAGGTGGCGGGTGACAAGGCCGCAGGCTGGATGAGCCCTGACGAATATCTGCTGATCGTCCCCTATACCGAGGTGAAAGCCGCGCTGGCCACGCTGGCAGAAAAGCTGGCCGGCCAGCATCATCTGGCTGTGGATGTGTCGGACGCGCGCGCGGTGTTCCGGATTGAAGGCACGCAGGCGGCCGAGGTGCTGATGAAGCTCGCGCCGGTTGATCACGCGACGCTGGCGCCGGGCGAGTTGCGCCGGACCCGCTTGGCGCAGGTGGCGGGTGCCTTCTGGGCGGATGAGACGGGCTACAGCCTCGTCTGCTTCCGCTCGGTCGCGGGCTATGTGATGGGCCTTCTGTCGCATTCCGCCACCAAGGGCGCAGAGCTGTTCTGACCCGCTCACTTTGCAGTTGACAGATCCGGGGCATTCATGCGCTACAGGTTGTAGGCGCGTGTATGCCCCGGAGTTACCAGATTGTTTTCACGATGTTTTGTCGGGCTGATGATCAGCCTCTGCGCGGCCCTGCAGGCAAATCACGCCCGGGCCGCAACACCCCCCGTGATCTATGGCTGCGAGGTGACGGCGAAAAACCGGCTTGCCCTTGCCAAGAACCCGCTGTTGATCATGTTCGATCCGGCCAACAAGGTTGTGCTGGCCATGGACCCGCTGATCCATTCGGTTACCGGCGGTTCAGGGGTCACGGCGCAGGTGGTGCGTGACACGCCGAAAGATCTTGTGCTGCGCTGGACGCTGAAAGGCGTGCGTGACAACCGCTCCGCCCGGTCCGATCTGCGCTACGAGGCCAGGATCGGCCGCAAGGATGGCAGCCTGCGCCTGACCATCGTGCCCGAAGCCTATCCGGGCAGCTATTCCTATCGTGGGCATTGCGAGGTGGTTCGCGACAAGCCCGGCAAGCGCCCGAAGAAGTGATGTCCTTCTGCACCGGCACGCCGGTGCGAGGCGCCCGTACGGCGGGGCGACTGTGGTGCCGTGTGTCAGACTTGGGAGTAAGTCATGCGTAACGTGTTTGGTATTGCGGCGAGCGTCATGTTGCTGGCCGCAGGGGCGGCTCAGGCCGCGCCGCAGGCGTTGATTTGCACGCAGAAAGTGTCAAATTACGAATGGGTGATGCCGGAAATCCTTTTCATCCTGGATGAAGCGCAGGGCAGCGCGCAGGTCTACGATGGCGTCATCGCGCACTTTGTCGGGAAGAAGCCGATTCCTGCCAAACTGAAGGCGGATGGCGATACCGTCACCTGGGATGTGCGTGTGCGCGGGAGCAAAACGGCCCGGACGGGTACCATCATGTACACCGCCACCTTCAGCAAGGATCGCCGCAAGGTCTCCCTGTTTGGTGCCCCGCGTGGTTACGACAATTCCACCAATGTGCGCGGTACCTGTAAGGTGCTGAAGGACGAACCTGCGAAGAAACGCAAGAAATAATCTTCCTTTCAGGCCAAGCATGACTGTTTCAAGGGTATATGGAGAGTAACATGCGGAAAATATTCGGTATTGCGGCCGCGGTCGCCCTGATTTCCGGCTTTGCCGGGGGGGCGCATGCGGCGGACCCGGTGACGGTTTATTGCACGACTGGCAAGCAAACCAAGGGCTCTCCCATTCCGCCGGACATGATCATCCAGATCGTTCCGGGAACAGGTGTGGCGGTGGTGGCCGACGGGCTTACCCAAAAGGTCACCGGCGGTTCGGTGAGTGCCAAGGTCACGCAGGACGATGACCGTCAGGCCACGTTCAAATGGGAAGTGCGTGGCGCCAAGGGACGGAATGCCCGCAACGCCAGCCTTGCCTTTACCGGAACGCTCATCAAGGCGACGAATGAAATTCGCCTTTCCGTGATTCCGCGGGGCTTTGACAATCGCTTTACCTCGCGCGGCCAGTGCGAGGTTCGCGCGGACGCGCCGAAGAAGCGCAAGAAGTGATCCGCCCTCCCGCCGGATGAAGGACAGGGTTTTTGTCGGGAACCGGGAGGTGCCCCTTGACCTTGTTCCTTTGGGGGGCCTTATTGGCCCCGACGGCAATCTTCTCGAACAGGAGTGACTCCCATGGCTTTCACGCTTCCCGATCTTCCCTATGCCCATGACGCGCTGGCCGCGCTCGGCATGTCGAAAGAGACGCTGGAGTACCACCACGACCTGCACCACAAAGCTTATGTCGACAACGGCAACAAGCTGATCGCGGGCACCGAGTGGGAATCGAAATCGCTCGAAGACATCGTGAAGGGCACCTATCAGGCCGGCGCCGTGGCGCAGAACGGCATCTTCAACAATGCCTCGCAGCACTGGAACCACAACCTGTTCTGGGAAGTGATGGGCCCGGGTGAGGACAAGAAGATCCCCGGCGCGCTGGAAAAGGCGCTGACCGAGGCTTTCGGTTCGGTCGCAAAGTTCAAGGAAGATTTCGCCGCCGCCGGCGCGGGCCAGTTCGGCTCGGGCTGGGCCTGGCTGGTGAAGGACAAGGACGGGTCGCTGAAGGTCACCAAGACCGAGAATGGCGTGAACCCGCTTTGCTTCGGCCAGACCGCGCTGCTGGGCTGCGACGTGTGGGAACATTCCTACTACATCGACTTCCGCAACAAGCGCCCGGCCTATCTGACCAACTTCCTTGACAAGCTGGTCAACTGGGAAGCGGTTGCTGCCAAGCTCTGATCTTTTCGGGATCATGCGCAGGCCCGTCGGGGAAACCCGGCGGGCCTTTTCTGTGCCGGTTTCAGTGCCGGTGGGTGGCGGCAGCCCGCGCGGCTTCCTCATAGATGCCTGACAGCAGGTTCAGCGTGCGCGCGGCTTCGGCCAGACGGGCGGCGAAACCCGGCACATTGCCGATCGCCTCGATCAGCAGACGGCGGCGCAGTGTGCCGTAATCATCGGTCACCTGGCGGCCCTGGTCCGTCACCTCGTAGGTGACGCCCGCACGGCCCGAGCCCTTGCGCTCCACCAGACCGGCGCCGATCAGCTTGCGCAGCGAATATTGCATGTTCGGCACGTCGTCGCGGTTCATCAGCCGGGCGAGGTCCTTCAGGCTTTTGGGCCGGTCATTCATGCGGATGATGTGCAGCATGGCGTTTTCCGGCCCGGTTGCCGCCACGTCGCAGACCGAGGCGAGGCATTCCGACTGCCAGCGCCCGAATCCCTCGAAGGCGCGCATCAGGGCAAACTCCAGCTCGGTCGCATCGACTTCGGCGGCGCTGGCGGCAAGGTGCCAGCGCAGGTCCAGGCGGGTGTCGGCGTCATCGCTTTGAGCTTGAAGGGTTTTCTTCGCCATTGGTTTTCCGTCATCCATACCGGCAGCATGGGACGGCAAAACCGTTGACGCAATGCGATTTTAAGATAGACTTTCAATCATAAAATAAATCCTAAACCAACAGGGACCGCTGACATGCCGCAACACCCGATGCTCTCGGGCGATCGCTTTCGCCTTGGCACTTTCTCGACCAACTGCTCGTCGGGCATGACGCCGACGAAGATTGCCGAACGCTGGGACAATTCCTGGGACAACAATCTTGAACTGGCGAAGATGCTCGATGCCGCCGGCATCGACTTCATGCTGCCCATCGCCCGCTGGATCGGCTACGGCGGCGAGACCGATTTTCACGGTGGCGTGCTGGAAACGATGACCTGGGCGGCGGGTCTGCTGGCCTCGACGAAGAACATCGCCGTCTTTTCCACCATCCACACCACCGCCAACCATCCGGTCGTCGTGGCGAAACAGATCGCCACCATCGACCAGATCGGCCATGGACGCGCCGGGCTGAATATCGTCGCGGGCTGGAACAAGCCGGAATACGAGGCGCTGGGTCTGGACCTGCCCGACGATCACGAAACCCGCTACGGCTATGCGCAGGAATGGTTCGATCTGGTGAAGAAGCTCTGGTCCTCGGATGAGCATTTCGACTGGAACGGCAAGTATTTCAAGGCAAAGCGCGTGAAGGGCGATCCGAAGCCGCAGCGCGGTTCTGTGCCGATTCTCAATGCGGCGGGCAGCCCGCAAGGCCGCGCCTTCGCCACCGACAACGCCGATTTCCTGTTCACCCCGGCCATCGACCTTGAGCGGTCAAAGGGCGAAATTGCCGATCTGAAGGCGCAGGCCGCCGCCAAGGGCCGCAAGGTCGAGGTGCTGACATTCAGCCATGTGATCTGCCGCCCGACCGAGAAGGAAGCGCAGGACTGGCTGCATTACACGGCGGTCGAGAATTGCGACAAGGAAGCCGTGGACAATCTGGTGAACCTGCAATTCGCCCATGCCCACAGCTTCCCGCATGACCTGCTGGCGCAGATCAAGCACCTGTTTGCCATGGGCCATGGTGGCTTCCCGCTGGTCGGAACCCCCGATCAGGTGGCGGCAGGCATCGTGAAGCTGCACGAAACGGGCTTTGCAGGCACCACGCTCAGCTTCGTCGATTACATCAAGGAATTCCCCTATTTCCGCGACGAGGTTCTGCCGCGTCTGGAAAAGGCCGGCATTCGCTGATCTTGCCCTAACCCCTGACTGGTCCGGCCTCGCGCCGGGCCTTTCTTTTGAGGGCGGGGACAGGCCAGATTTTCCCGAAACGCTCTAGGCAAGCCCGCGCGCCTCGCGCATGCTGGCCCTGACGCGCCTGTGGAGGGGAAGATGCTCACCATCGCCCGACTGGAAACCTTTTCCAACGAATTCGTCTGCTTCGTGCGGGTGACCGCGCAGGATGGCTCTTACGGTTGGGGGCAATGCGCGCCCTATAACGCCGACATCACGGCAGCCATTTTCCACCGCCAGATCGCGCCCTGGGCGCTTGGCTGGCCGGTGGCCGAGGCGGCTGAACTAGGCACCCATATCCTGACGATGGAACACAAATACCCCGGCAGCTATCTGCAACGCGCGCTGGCGGGGCTGGATACCGCGCTCTGGGATCTGCGGGGGCGGGTGGCGGAACAGCCGGTGGTGGCGCTGATCGGCGGGCGGCCGGGCAGGGTGCGGCTTTACGCCAGTTCGATGCGCCGCGACATCCAGCCGGATCTGGAGGCGGAACGTCTGGCGCGTCTTTGCGGCGAACAGGGTTTCACCGCCGCGAAATGGCGCATCGGGGCGGAATGCGGTGCTGACCGTGACCAGTGGGAGGGGCGGACCGAGGTCATCATCCCCACCGTCGCAGCGCGTCTGGGGCAGGGTATTGATATGCTGGTCGATGCCAATTCCGGCTTCAGCCTGCCGCGCGCCATCGAAGTGGGCCGCAGGCTGGAAGATAATGGCGTCGCCCATTACGAGGAGCCCGTTGCCTGGTGGGATATCGACGCCACTCGCGCGGTGACCGAGGCGCTGGAGATCGACGTGACCGGCGGCGAGCAGGATTGCGACATGGCCCAGTGGCAGCGCATCGTCGCAGCTCCGGCGGTGGATGTGGTGCAGCCGGACATCCTGTATCTTGGCGGCCTCACCCGCACGCTCGATGTCGCGCGGATGGCCGCCCACGTGGGCCTGCCCTGCACACCCCATGCCGCGAACCTGTCGCTGGTCACCATCGCCACCGCGCATCTGTTGCGTGCAGTGCCCAATGCCGGGAAATACCTCGAATTTTCCATTGAGGGCGATGATTACTACCCGTGGCAACGCGGGCTGTTCGAGGGCGATCCCTTCCGCGTCACCGACGGTCAGATCGAAGTCACCGACGCCCCCGGCTGGGGTGTCGAACCCGCTGCTGCATGGCTCGCGCAGGCCGGGCACCGCGAAACCTCGACCGAGGGCTACGCCCCCTCCGCCTACAACCGCCTCTATCACGGGCAAAGCTGACCCGGATCATTTTCTGTCCGCAAATATCCCGGGGGAATCGCGCGGCACGCGCGATGGGGGCTGGCCCCCGATCCGGCCGACACCCCGCGTCAGGCTTGGCTTTTGCCGCATTTCCCGGCATCAAGCGCGCTGGACCGAAGGACAGGACCATGACGCAAAGATTCGGCTTTCAGCTGCACGCCACCGATGGCCGCGCCCGCACCGGCGTGATCTCCACCCCACGCGGCGAGATCCGCACCCCCGCCTTCATGCCGGTCGGCACCGCAGCAACGGTGAAGGCCATGCTGCCGGAATCGGTGCGCGCGACAGGGGCCGACATTCTTCTGGGCAACACCTACCATCTGATGCTGCGCCCCACCGCCGAACGCATCGCGCGTCTCGGGGGCTTGCACAAGTTCATGAACTGGGACCGCCCGATTCTGACGGATTCCGGCGGCTTTCAGGTGATGAGCCTCGCCAGCCTGCGCAAGCTGACCGAAGAGGGCGTGCGCTTCTCCAGCCATGTCGATGGTTCCAAACACATGCTGACACCGGAACGCAGCATGGAAATCCAGTGCCTGCTCGGCTCGGACATCGTGATGTGTTTCGACGAATGCCCGGCGCTGCCCGCGACCGAGGACGAGGTGGCGAAATCCATGCGCCTCTCGATGCGGTGGGCGCAGCGCTCGCGCGACGCTTTCGGTGACCGGCCGGGCCATGCGCTGTTCGGCATCATGCAGGGGGGCGTGACGCCCGAACTGCGCGAGGAAAGCGCTGCGGCGCTGAAATCCATCGGCTTTGACGGCTATGCCGTGGGTGGCCTTGCCGTGGGCGAGGGGCAGGAGGCGATGTTGGGTGTTCTGGACTATGCGCCGGGCTATCTGCCCGAGGACAAGCCGCGCTATCTGATGGGCGTGGGCAAGCCCGATGACATCGTGGGGGCGGTGGAACGTGGCATCGACATGATGGATTGCGTGCTGCCCTCCCGCTCTGGCCGTACAGGTCAGGCCTGGACCCGGCGCGGGCAGGTCAATATCAAGAATGCCCGCCATCAGGATGATCCGCGCCCGCTGGACGAAAACTGCACCTGCCCGGCCTGCCGCAGCTACAGCCGGGCCTATCTGCACCATGTTTTCCGCGCGGGTGAGATGATTTCCGGCATGCTGCTGACCTGGCACAACCTGCATTATTATCAGGAGCTGATGCAGGGCCTGCGCGATGCCATTGCTGAAGGCCGGATGGCCGCTTTTGTCGCCGATTTCCACGCCCGGCGTGCCGAAGGCGATATCGACCCGCTGTAAACCCGCTCCGGTGCCCGCATCGGGTCGCCCCACAAAGGTACCGATCCGGCCAATGTTACCGGCACCGCGGTTGACAGTTCCATGACAGCCCCCCAGATATGGAGGCCAGAGGGGGAAGCCAGGGCTGCCGATGGTCGGGGCCGGGGTCTTCCTGCCAGAGGAAGGAAACGCGCATGAGCGATATTCACACGCAAAGCTTCCCGGTCCTGCCGCTGCGCGACATCGTGGTGTTCCCGCATATGATCGTGCCGCTGTTCGTCGGACGGGACAAGTCGGTGCGTGCGCTGGAAGAGGTGATGGCCGAAGACCGCCAGATCCTGCTGTCCAGCCAGATGGACCCGACAATTGACGACCCCAGCGCGGAAGGCATCTACCGCACCGGCGTGCTGGCGAATGTGCTGCAACTGCTCAAGCTGCCCGATGGCACCGTGAAGGTGCTGGTCGAGGGCAAGACGCGGGTGCGCATCACCGAATTCCTGACGAACGACTCGTTCTTCGAGGCCCGTATCGCACCGCTGGAGGAAACCCCCGGCGACATCGACGTGGTGGAGGCTCTGCTGCGCGCCGTGGCCGAGGAATTCGAACGCTACGCCAAGATCAAGAAGAACATCCCCGAAGAGGCGCTGGCCGCCGTTTCGGATACCCGCGAACCTGCGCGTCTGGCTGACCTTGTCGCCGGGCACCTAGGGGTTCCGGTCGCCCAGAAGCAGGAGCTTCTGGAAACGCTCGACGTGGGTGAGCGGATGGAGAAGGTCTATGGCCACATGCAGGGCGAAATGTCGGTTCTGCAAGTGGAGAAGAAGATCAAGTCCCGCGTGAAGAGCCAGATGGAGCGCACGCAGCGCGAGTACTATCTGAATGAGCAGATGAAGGCCATTCAGAAGGAGCTGGGCGACGGCGAGGACGGCCAGAACGAGCTGAACGAGCTGGAAGAACGCATCCGCAAGACCGAGCTGTCGAAAGAGGCGCGCGAAAAGGCCGAGGGCGAGCTGAAGAAGCTGAAGTCCATGAGCCCGATGAGCGCCGAGGCGACGGTGGTGCGCAACTACCTCGATTGGCTCCTGGGCGTGCCGTGGGGCGTGAAGTCGCGCGTCAAGAAGGATCTGGGCGCCGCCCAGAAGGTGCTGGATGCCGACCACTACGGGCTTGAGAAGGTCAAGGAACGTATCGTCGAATATCTGGCGGTGCAGGCGCGCTCGACCAAGCTGAAAGGCCCGATCCTGTGCCTCGTCGGCCCGCCCGGCGTCGGCAAGACCTCGCTGGGGCGTTCGGTCGCCAAGGCGACGGGGCGCGAGTTCATCCGCATTTCCCTTGGCGGGGTGCGCGACGAATCGGAAATCCGCGGTCACCGGCGCACCTATATCGGCTCGATGCCCGGCAAGATCATCCAGGCGCTGAAAAAGGCCAAGACGACCAACCCGCTGATCCTGCTCGATGAAATCGACAAGATGGGCCAGGATTTCCGGGGTGATCCGGCGTCGGCCATGCTGGAGGTGCTGGACCCGGAACAGAACGCGACCTTTGTCGACCACTATCTTGAGGTGGAATACGACCTGTCCAACGTGATGTTCCTGACCACGGCCAACAGCTACAACATGCCGGGGCCGCTGCTGGACCGGATGGAGATCATTTCTCTGGCCGGCTATACCGAGGATGAAAAGCGCGAGATCGCGCGCCAGCATCTGCTGCCCAAGCAGGTGGAGGCGAACGGTCTGAAGAAGGGCGAGTTCAGCATTACCGATCCGGCGCTGAACGACGTGATCCGCTACTACACCCGTGAGGCGGGTGTGCGGAATCTTGAGCGCGAGATCGCGAAACTTGCCCGCAAGGCGGTGACCGACATTCTCAAGAAGAAGACGAAAACCGTCGAGGTGACGCCCGAGAAGGTGGGTGAGTATCTGGGCGTGCAGCGTTTCCGCTATGGTCTGGCCGAGAAGGAAGATCAGGTGGGCGTGGTGACGGGGCTGGCCTGGACCAGCGTGGGCGGCGATCTGTTGCAGATCGAGGCACTGAAGCTGCCGGGCAAGGGCCGGATGAAGACGACCGGGAAACTGGGCGATGTGATGAAGGAATCGATCGACGCGGCGTCGAGCTATGTGCGCTCGATCAGCCCCGATATCGGGGTGAAGCCGCCGAAGTTCGAATCGCTCGACATCCACGTTCACGTTCCTGACGGTGCCACGCCGAAAGACGGGCCTTCGGCCGGTCTGGCCATGGTGACGGCCATCGTCTCGGTCCTGACCGGCATCCCGGTCCGCAAGGACATCGCGATGACCGGCGAGGTGACGCTGCGCGGCAATGCCAGCGCCATCGGGGGTCTGAAGGAGAAACTGCTGGCGGCGCTCAGGGGCGGCATCAAGACCGTGCTGATTCCCGAGGAGAACGAGAAGGATCTGGCCGAGATTCCTGACAATGTGAAGGAAGGGCTCAAGATCATTCCCGTGACCCATGTGCGCGAGGTCCTGGCACAGGCGCTGGTGCGTGCACCCGAGCCGGTGGAATGGGACGAGGCCGCCGAGGAGGCTGCCGCTGCCGCAGCGGCCGCCAAGGCCGGGCCGCAGACCGGGCAGGTTGCCCACTGAACCCAAAAGGGCGCGGGAAACCGCGCCCTTTTTTCTGGCAATATTGTTGCCTTGTGGCGAACGGTTCCTGCCACATGTTTCCAGAACAGAAATTCTGCCCTATTGTCGCGGCACAAGTCGAGTCCATGGGGAAAATATGGCCACGAAACCCTCTGACGCTGCCAAGGCGGCACCCAAACGCACCAAGAGCACCGGCACCGCGACACGCAAGCCCGCCGCCGTCGCGAAGGCAAAGGCAGCCCCCAGGGCGGCCGCCGAAACTGCCGCGCCCGATGCGGTGACCACGGCTGCGCCCGCCGCCAGGCCTGCGGGTGAGACGCTGAAAGTGCAGCGCCTTGTGGCCGAGGTTGCCGCCGCGACGGGCGCGAAGAAGCCGGTGGTGAAAAGCGTCGTCGAGGCCGCGCTGGCCCGGATCGGCGAGGCGCTGTCGCAGGGGCAGGATCTGAACCTGCCGCCGCTGGGCAAGGCCAAGATCGGCCGCCAGAAGGGCACGGCCGGTGACGAGATGATCGTGATCAAACTCAAGCGCGGCGGTGGAAAAACTTCGGACAAAAAAGATGTGACAGAGGGGGTTGCAGAGGCCGAAGACTGAGGCTAAACACCGGCCTATCGGGCGATTAGCTCAGCGGTAGAGCGCTTCGTTCACATCGAAGATGTCAGCGGTTCAAATCCGTTATCGCCCACCATTATTCGGAAAAGCACGGCTTCGGCCGTGCTTTTTCATTTTGCAGTTGAGTGGCCGGAAGTCGCGTTCGTGCCCCTTGCACCGGCTGCCACGATCCGTTAGGTCGTGCGCAGGGCGGGCGGTTAGCTCAGTTGGTAGAGCGTCTCGTTTACACCGAGAATGTCGGGGGTTCGAGTCCCTCACCGCCCACCATTCCCCGTACCCGGTGGCAGACGGCAAGGGCAGGGCAGCCGTTCAGGACACGAGCGACTGGTTCCACAGCGCGACGATCTGCGTGGCAAGCTGCATCGGATCGAAGGGCTTCACGATCACATCCAGCGCACCGGCCTCGATGAACTGCCGGACATCGGAATGCTGTGCCTTCGCGGTCATGAAGATCGCCGGGGTGGCGGCAAACTGCGGCATGGCGCGCAGCGCCAGCAGGGTTTCCTCGCCTGTCATGCCTGGCATCATCACATCCAGCAGAAACAGGTCGGGGTTTGCCGCAGCCGCCCCCGCCAGAGCCTCTTGCCCCGAGGAGAACTGGATCACCTCCAGCCCACCGACCATTTCAAGCGCGATCAGGGCGATTTCACGGATATCCGGGTCATCCTCGACATGCATGACTTTGGGCAGTTGCGGCATCTTGTTCCCTTCGGGCCTTCGTCAGGCGACAGAACGCAGCACGGCGCTGCGCGGCAGGTCAATGTAGAATGTGGTGCCGGCGCCGACCTCGCTGGTAAAGGAAATGCGGCCGCCGTGTTTGGTGACAATGGACTTCGCGATGCTCAGCCCCAGCCCGGTGCCGATGCGCGAACGGTCGGTTTCGGTATGGGCCTGGACGAAGCGCGCAAACAGGGTCTGGTGCGCCTCCGGCGGGATACCGGGCCCGCGGTCTGTCACGCTGAGCCGGACGCCTGTGGCGGTTTCGCTGACCGCCAGATCCACCCATTGCGCCCGGGGGGAGAATTTGACCGCATTCGACAGCAGATTGGTCAGAACCTGCAACATGCCGTCGCGGCTGACCTCGGCGATGACCGGCGCGCGCGTGCCGACATAGCGCAGCTTGACGCCGTATTCGAGGCCATATCCCGCATTGGCGGCGACGGCTTCTTCGGCAAGTGCGACCACATCCAGCGGTGCGATGTTGAGCTCCATCATGTCGGCGTCGAGCTTTTCGAGGTCGAGCAGGTTGTTGATAAGCCGCAGCAGGCGGTCAACGTTGCGCAGCGCGACCTCGACCATATTCGCGGCCTTGTCGGGCAGGGCGCCAAGAACCCCGGAGTTGATCAGGTTCAGCGAGCCCTTCACCGAGGTCAGCGGCGAGCGCAGCTCGTGGCTGACGGTGGCGACGAATTCGGCGCGATTGCGCTCGGCGCGCTTGCGTTTGGAGATGTCGCGCACCACGGCGATGAAGCGCGACTTGCCGTCAAGCGTGCGTTCCTGCTGAAGGTTGATCTCAACCGGATGACCACGCCAGTTGGCCTCGTGCAGGATGGAATCGACCTCGCCCGACAGAAGCGGTGCGACACGGGCGCGAAACTTCTCTTCATCGAAGGGCTGGATCAGATCGACCAGACGCTTGCCGCGCACCTGTTCCGGCGTCAGGTCCATCGAGGCGAGCGAATGCTTGTTGAGATACAAAAGCTCCAGCGTATCGGCTGAGAAGATGTAAACCTCGTCGCGCAGGCGGTCGATCATCGCCCGTTCCTGCAATTCGGCCTGAAGCAGCTTGGATTGCGTGATATCGGTGCGCAAACTGACGCTGCGGCGCAGCTTGCCTGCGCGATCCATGACCGGCACGATGGTCGTGCGGGTCCAGATCAGGCTGCCGTCCTTGCGCCGGATGCGGGTTTCGCCGAACCAGGTCCGGCCTTCCTGCATGAAGATGTCGAGGTCAGGCGGCGAATCCTCACGGCTGACCAGAAGCGTGTCGCGGAACTGCAAGCCGACCAGTTCTGATGGGGCATAGCCGGTCGCGGCCGCAAGCGTGCTGTTGGCATAGGCAATTCCGCCATCGGCATTGGTAATATTGATCATCACATGCGCATCCACGGCCTTCAGATCGGCCTCCAGATCCTCGATGCGCAGTTTCAGGTTGTCAGATTCGGCCTTGCTGGACCGGCACTTGAGGGCGAAGGCCAGCAGGATGGCAAACACGGTCAGCGCGAAAATGGCACGTTCCAAGGGAAAACCGTCCAGATTCTCCCTGAGCGACAACAGGCTCTGTTGCAGAAACTCGTACATATGTAATTCCTCTTTAGATGATCGCGCGTCCTGTCGGCCGGGTAGTCACCGTCTCAGAATTCCTGGTTATTGGAGCGTAAACTTGTCGGAAACTGTGGCGTTTTTGGGATTCTAATCCGATATCTCCAAGGCAGCCGGGCATTTGCCTGCCGGCGCTGGGGCCTCACCCGGCACAAGCCCTTGTTTTTGGCGGCGGGTTTGCGCGCATGATCTCAAGGCAGCGGGCGGCGACATTGCTCAGCGTGGCGCTGGATTTGATGAAGCTTTCCAGCACCCGCGGATCGGAGCGCCGCTGTGCATCGGCAGTAAGCGTGACAACCGGAACGCCCGGCTGCCAGATCGCGACATCCCGCAGAAGATCCCTGCCATCGCCCGTTTCCAGCCCCCAGCCCAGCACGACGAGGTCGAAATTGGTCTCGGACAGCAGCTTGCGGGCGCTGCTTTCGTTCAGGGCATTGGTCAGCCTCGCCTCCGCTCCGAAGGCGGTGGCCAGCAACGCCGAAACCTCGGTATCGGATTCGACATGCAGCACATGCGCAGGCTGCCCGGTTCGGGGGCCGTTACCTTCAGGCGGGGCAGGCGGATGTTCGTCCGGCGTTTCCAGCGGCAAGGTGAACCAGAAGGTCGTGAGCACGCCGGGCTCGGACCGGAAGTCGATCTGGCCGCCCATCTGTTCCACGATGCGCTTCGCGATATGCAGTCCCAGACCGGAGCCTTCGGCCTCGCGGTTAGCGGAACTGTCGACCTGCGAGAACGGCTTGAACATCTGTTCGCGGAAACCGGGGGGGATGCCTTTCCCGGCATTGCTGACGCTGACCGTCACATATTTCGGGCCACGTTCCAGCCGCACGTCGACCTGGGCGCCGCGTGGCGAAAATTTGGCCGCGTTGGACAGCAGGTTTGCCATGACCTGATGGAACCTGTTCTCGTCCAGCCGGACAATGGCGCCGGGCGAATCCGCGACCAGCCGGTACGCCACGTCGAAGCGGGTGGCGAAGGGCTGGTTGACCAGAATGGTGTTCCTGATCAGGGCCGATATGTCGCTGGTCACGAGTTCGGGGCGCTGCAACATTCCGTCCAGCTTTTCCATGTCCAGAATGTCGTTCACCAGATGGATCAGTCGGTCGCAGTTCTTCTGAGCGATCGTCAGCATCCGTTTCGCCGGATCGGGAATCCCGGCTGCCATGGTGTTCAGCAGCAGGGACAGCGAACCGTTGATCGAGGTGAGCGGGGTGCGCAGTTCATGGCTGACGGTCGAGACGAACTGCTTCTTCATCTCATCCAGTTGCCGCTGATCCGTCACATCGGTCTGCACCCCGATCAGACGCCAGGCCCGCCCGGTTTCGTCCCGGTCCTCACCCACCGCGTTGGAGCGCATCCAGCGCCAGCTTCCGTCATCCATGCGGATGCGGTATTCGCTGACCGACCTTTCGGCCCGGCCTTCGATACAGGCCTGATCCGCCTCCTGCACGGTTTGCAGATCATCGGGATGAATGCGTTGCAGCCACAGCGCCTGCGCCTCGGTCGCGGCCTCGTTCCCCAGCCCCAGAAGGTCGAGCCAGGTGCGCGAGACGACGGATTTTCCGCTGTGCAGGTCGATGTCGAACACACCGATGCGCGCCCCGGTCAGGGCAAGATCCAGCCGGTGCTGCGTGGTCCGCAGCTGATCCGAAATGCGGCGCACCTCGGTGATGTTGCGCATCACCACGGTATAGCGGCGGCGGCCATCGCTGTTGCGCCAGGGGTTCACCTGCACATCCAGCATCAGCGCCTGACCGTCGCGTGATTCCGCAGCCAGTTCGCCGCGATAGGTGGTCGGCAGTTCAGATTTCCGCGGAAGCGAGAAATACTCGTCCAGTTGCCCACGCAACAGCGTCGAGAAGGGCTTGCCCAGAATCTCGTGCTCGTCCAGTTGCAGAAGCCGCAGCAGAGCATCGTTGACCCGCAACACGTTTCCGGCATCGTCCAGCAGGGCGATCTTGGTCAGGGCGGTTTCGATGATCGAGCGGTTTTCCTCGACCTGCGTCGCCAGTTCGCGGGTCCGGCGGGCGACGGTGGCGCGTACCAGCTCCTCTCGGCGCATCACCGAAATCAGGAACACCGCCAGCAGCGTTGAGAACGACAGGCCGACCAGCAGCACGCTCAGCGACTCGATATTCCAGAGCCGGGCCTCCAGCGCGGGCGTGCTTTCCCAGACCACGGTCCAGGTCTGGCCGTAGATGTTCAGCCGCTCGACATAACGGAACTTCGGTTGTGCGCTTGCCGGCGCGCTGCTTTGATAGAACTTCTGAGCCTCGGCAATATGCGGGCCGTCGTAAAGCGAGATCCGGGTCTGCGGATTGGTATGATCCAGAAGCGTGGCCATCATCCTGTCGACGATGATCGGCGCATAGATCCAGCCGACGAAATGCCCGCGGCGCCCCATGACCGTGGGCGGGGTTCCCGGCAGGTCATAAAGCGGGGCAAGCAACAGAAAGCCGGAGCCCTTTTTCTGATCCTGCACCAGCGTGACCGGACGGCTGATGGTGACGCGCCCGGTATCGCGGGCGGTAATCGCGGCCATGCGGCGGTTTTCCTCGGCGGCGACGTTCAGGCCACGCGCGGCGCTGTTCCATTCGATCGGTTCGACATATTTGATCACGAACATTTCTTCGTCATCGCGCGGCGAGGTGATGTGCATGTCCTCGATGCCGTCGGCCCGCGACTTGGCAAGGAAAGCCTCGCCGCCGCCCGGCGGCACCGGAACGATGAAGCCAAGCCCCGTCAGCCCGTCACGTTCGGCATAGGCGGCCGCGAAATCGCGCCAGTCCTGGGCCGTCACCTCGTTCGAGGCCTGAAACAGACCAACGCCGCCGCTCAGCCCGTAGGTGAACATTTCCAGCCGGTGCCGCAGGGCATGGGCGGAATCGCGCGCCAGCATTTCAAACTGCGCCTCGTCACTTTGATTGCCAAGGCGCGAGACCTGATGCCAGGCGATGAACGTGGCCAGTACCGAAAGCGCCAGATAGAAGATCGCCTGTCCGCTGAAGCGTGGCATCGGCGTGCCGCGCCAGTAGAGGACGGGCAGGCGGCTCCACGGCCCAAGCAGGGCCACCGGAATCGCCAGCAGCGCGCCGATCACATTGCCCATCCACCAGATCGACCAGTGCCAGCCCATCGCGGCAGGCACATCGGGGGTGGTGACCTTGATCAGCAGGACTACGGCCGTCGGAAGGATGGTGCTGGTAACCGGAATGACCACAAGCACTGCGAACAGGATCTGTCGTGCGCGATTCAGCCGGAGCGGAAAGCCGAACAGCCAGATCAGCGCCCCGGCTCCCGCAACGGCCTGCAAGGCCGAGGCCCCGGCCTGGATCAGCATGGAGGGCAGCCGACCGTCACCGCCGACATTGGCATAGCCCATGCCGGCAATCAGCATCTGACCAGCCAGCGCGCCGCAGAACACGGCAGGCCAGCACCGCAGGCCAAGAACCAGCAGGCTGGCGACCGCCACGCCGGTACCGCGCAGCACCACGACATCCGGCTCTCCCGACGGGGCAAGCAGGACACCCGTCAGGCAGAAGGCCGCGACGAGCAGCGTCAGCGGGACGAGGCTGGTAATCGGTGCAAGGCCAAATATATTACCCTGTATGGAAGGCGAGGCGTTCTGGTCGTTTCGGGTCATGCCGAACTTCTTGTCTTGGGCGTGCAGAGCATACACGCCCTGATTGCGGTCTGAAAGCTCCGGTTTCAAGATTTGCCGCTTCATGTCTCTGGGGAGGCATAAATCTGGCATTTCTGCGGTATTCCGGGCGGGCGGGAAAATCCCGGAAATTTGTACCACTCTGCCATATTGTGGCCGCAAATACACACAATTTTCAGGAGAGTAAGTTGAGACATCTGTCCGGCCATGTGTGCTGGCGGGCAGATGCGAAAGCATCCCTCTGGCTGGGCACAATCCGATGAGACTACTTGCTGTCGACGATGACGCGCTGATCCTCGAACTTCTCAAGACCACGCTTCAGGCGAATGGTTACGGGAATATCGTGACTGCTGGCGATGCAAAGGAAGCGGCCGAGATCATCACCAAATCCACCGAGCCGTTCGATGGGTTTCTGCTGGATATCATGATGCCGGGCGTGACCGGGATCGAGCTGGCCCGCTGGATTCGCAAGATCCCGCAATATCAGACCGCGCCGATCCTGATGATCACCTCGATGAGCGAAAAAACCTTCATCGACGCCGCGTTCAAGGCCGGGGCGTCGGATTACGTCACCAAGCCCTTCGATCCGGTCGAAGTGGTGACGCGCGTGCGTCTGGCCGAGCGCCAGTATCAGAGCACGCGGCAGGTGCGCGAAAGCAGCCTTCAGATCAAGGCGCTGAACGCGCAGCTTGAGGAACGGTATCGTGCCGCTCTGTCCGAGCCCGTGGTGCTGGAAGATGTGGACGGGCTGATCGACTACATGGCGTTGCAGAATTACCTTCTGCAGTTGTCGCGCGGCGATTTCTTCGCAACCAGCGTGCTGGCCATGCGGATCGTCGATGTCGGCGACATCTATACCCGCTGCTCGCCCATGCTGTTCCGCGATATCCTTGCCGATGTCGCGGAATGTGCGCTGTCGGCGCTGGCACAGACCGAATGCATCATGGCCTACGCGGGCAACGGCGCCTTCGCCGGTGTCATCGCCTTTGCGGAACAGCACGATTTCGACGACATTGAAATGATGATCAATGTGCTGATCGACCAGCTGGACCTGATCGACGACAAGCAGCAGCCCATCGAGGTGCGCGTGGCGGTCGGCAAGCCGATTTCCGTGGGCATCACGAAATCGGGCCGCGATGCCGTGGCCAAGATGCAGCGCGCGGTCGAGGATCTGACCTGGAACCAGCCGAAGCCGGGCGTGCGCCATGCCCGTCCGTCGACGGCCCGCAGCCTGTTCTCGCGCGTTTTCTCGATGGCATTCTGACGGTCGCAAGAGGAGCGCCATGCAACAGGCCGAAATCATCGCCCGCAAGATCGCCGAAATCCGCCCGCGGTTTCTGGCCGATCTTTCGGCGCGGCTGGATCGGTTTGACGCGCTGCGCGACGAGATCGACAGCGCGGCCGATGCGCGCCCGCTGCTGGACGAACTGATGCAGGGCGCGCACCGTATCGCCGGGCTTGCGGCGACCATGGGGTTCGGGGATCTGGGGCAGCTCTCGCGCCAGACCGAGCTGGCGATTCAGAGCCACCGCAGCACCAGCGCCCTGCGTCCCCCTGCGGCGCTTCTGGATGAAATCGACGATCTTTTGGGCGAAATGGCCCTGATCGTGCAGGGCTGAATCGCCGGGCTTCCGCCCCGGCAGGTTTCCCGACCGGAGCACATGGCGATTGCAGGCGAGAGGGTGTCGTTTGGACATCTTGTCGCAGGAGGGGATCGTGATATCCCTGAAGACGGATCTCGGGCGGGCAGGGGTGCGCCGTCCCGGCCTCCGTCGGCGCCGGATGTCCCCGGTTCCGTCCCTCCTCCTCCTGAAAGGACATCCGGCATGACCACCTATGTGCTGACCGTGCAGTGCGAATCCCGTCGCGGGATCGTTGCGGCGGTTTCCACTTTTCTTGCGAACAGCGGCTGCAACATTACCGATTCCGCGCAATTCGACGATGCGCTGACCGGCAAGTTCTTTGCCCGCATCAGCTTCCGTCCCGAAACCGGCGCCGCGCTGGCTGCGCTGCGCGAGGGCTTTGCCGCCGTGGCAGAACCCTTCGCGATGGACTGGGCAATCCACGATCAGGCCGAGCGCATGAAGGTGCTGCTCATGGTGTCGAACTTCGGGCACTGCCTGAACGACCTGCTGTATCGCTGGCGCATCGGCGCGCTGCCCATCGACATCGTGGGCGTGGTGTCGAACCACATGACCTATCAGAAGGTCGTGGTGAACCATGACCTGCCGTTCCATTGCATCAAGGTCACGAAGGACAACAAGCCGCAGGCCGAGGCGCAGCTGATGGCGGTGGTCGAGGATACCGGGGCCGAGCTTGTGGTGCTGGCGCGCTACATGCAGGTGCTGTCGGATGCGCTGTGCAAGAAGATGTCGGGCAAGATCATCAACATCCACCACTCCTTCCTGCCGTCCTTCAAGGGCGCCAATCCCTACAAGCAGGCTTACGAACGCGGCGTGAAGCTGATCGGTGCGACGGCGCATTATGTCACCGCCGATCTGGACGAAGGCCCGATCATCGAACAGGACATCGTGCGCATCACCCATGCGCAAAGCGCCGAGGATTACGTCAGCCTTGGCCGCGATGTCGAGGCGCAGGTGCTGGCGCGGGCGATCCATGCCCATATCCACCACCGTTCCTTCATGAATGGCAACAAGACCGTGGTCTTCCCGGCCTCGCCGGGGTCTTACGCCTCGGAACGGATGGGCTGAGGCTCAGCCGCCCAGACCGTAGCGCCGCATCTTGTCGTTCAGGGTGCGGCGCGGCAGGCCCAGATGATCGGCCACCCGCAGGGTATTGCCGCGAAAACGGTCCAGCGCGGCGGCAATCTCGCGCGCCTCGAAGGCCGCCACCCGGTCTGCCAGCGTGGTATCGGGCAGGGCGGGCGTGTCGTCGGCGCGCAGATCCAGCAGGCCCAGCGCAAAGGCTTCCGCCGCCGCCTTCAGCTCGCGCATGTTGCCGGGCCAGCCGCGCCGGAGCAATTCGCGTCGGAAGGCCCAGCCCGGCTCCGGGTCGGGGCGGCCATAGCGGCGTGCGGCAAGCTGGGCGTAATGGCTGAAGATCAGCGCGATATCCTCGCCGGTTTCGCGCAAGGGTGGCGTGGCGATCTCGGCGCCTGCAAGGCGGTAAAACAGATCGGGGCGGAAACTGCCCGCCTGTGCCGCCGCCCGCAGATCGGTTTTCGATATGGCGATCACCCGCAGGTCCAGCGCCCGCGCAGTTACCTCGCCCAGCCGCTCGACGCTGCGTTCCTGAAGCGCGCGCAGAAGCTTTGCCTGTGCGGGGGGCGCCAGCGCCTCCACCTCGTCAAGGATCAGCGTGCCACCCTGCGCTGCCTCCAGCTTGCCGGGGCGGGCGGGGCCGGCGCCGGGAAAGGCGCCTTCGGCATGACCGAACATCAGGGTTTCCACCATGCTGTCAGGCAGGGCGGCGCAGTTCACCGCGACATAGGGGCCGCGCGCGCGCGGGCTGCCGTCATGCAGGGCGCGGGCCACAAGTTCCTTGCCGGTGCCGGTCTCACCAGTGATCACCACGTCAATATCCAGCGGCGCCAGCGCCGCGATGCGATCACGCAAGGCGCGGATGGGGCGGCTTTCACCAAGGATTTCCGGCCCGTCCCCGGCCAGCGCACCTTGCAGCCGCGCCACCTCGGCCCGTGTGGCCCGCGCCGCCAGCGCCCGCGCGATGACCATGACGAGATGCGCCGCATCATAGGGCTTTTCCAGAAAATCCTCGGCCCCGGCCCGGATCGCCTCTACCGCATGCACCACGTCGCCGTGGCCGGTCAGCATGATGACCGGCAGATCCCGTTCCGGCAGGGCCTTCACCGCGCGCAGGAACGCCATGCCATCCATGCCCGGCATCCGCAGATCGGTGAGGATCAGCGCGGGCGTCGCGGTGTCCAGCGCAGCCAGTGCGGCTGTCGCGCTTGAAAAGCCCTGCGGCGCATGGCCCGCCGCATCCAGCAGATCGCAAAGCGCGGCAAGGTGATCGGTGTCATCCTCGACGATGAACAGGGGCGCGGGGGTCATGCGGCGGCCTCGGCAGTTGCGGCGGGCAGGGTGACGGTGACCTCGGTGCCGCGACCGGGTTCCGAGGCCAGCGTCAGCGCGCCGCCGAACTCGCCAACGATGGCGCGACAGATCGACAGGCCAAGGCCCAGCCCCGCGCCGCCGGGCTTGGTGGAAAAGAACGGCTCGGCCACGCGGGGCAGATCCTCGGGCGCGATGCCGGGGCCGGTGTCGGTGACGCGGATGCGGACGGTTTCGCCCGTGCTGTCCAGCGTCACGGTGATCGCGGCGGTCGTGCAGCCTTCCACCGCGTCCAGTGCATTCAAAAGCAGGTTCACCACCACCTGTTCCATCCGCACCACGCCCGCCATCACCAGTTGCGGCACATCCGGTGCCACGAAAACCGGGTTGACCCCGACGGCACGGGCGCGCGGCGTGACCAGTTCGATGGCCGAGGCGATGACCGGGCCAAGATCGGTCAGCCGCCGCTCGCCCGGCTCTTTCCGGCCAAAGCTTTTCAGATGCTTGATGGTGCGCTGCATGCGGCGGATCAGACCCTTGGCGGTGGCGAGGCGCGGGGCGGTGCGGCTTTCACCGGCGGGCAGCGTGATTTCCGCCGCCGTCAGCGTCGCCTCCATCGCGGCAAGCGGCTGGCTGATCTCATGCACGATGGCGGTAGACATGCGGCCAAGGGCAGCCATCTTCTCGGCATGGATCAGGCCTTCCTGCGCCGCGCGCAGGTCGTTCTCGGCCTGCCGACGTGCCTCGACCTCGCGCGCCAGATCGGCGGTGCGTTCCGTCACCATCGCCTCCAGCCGTTCCGATTGCGACAGTCGTAGCGCGAGGATCTGCCGCCGCTGCTGCCAGACCATCGCGGCCCCTGCCAGCGCCAGTGTTGCCAGGGCCGCCACCGCCGCCCAGACGGCGGCCATGGCGGTGATGGTGGCGGAAGGGGTGGCGGCGATCAGGCGCCAGCCTTCGGCGGGCAGAGGGGCGTCGCGGCCGATCCAGCCCGCGCCGCCCAGAAAGCCGTCCGGCGCATCGGCGCGCAACAGGGGCGTCGTCCCGGCGGGATCGGTGCCGACCCAGGTGCGTTCGCGTGCGACCCTGTCCAGAACAGGCTGCGGCAGCGGCGAAAGCGGGCGGTAGAGCCAGTCTGCGCGGCCCGAGAGAAACACCATGCCATCGGCATCCGCCAGCGCGGTTTCCAGCCCGGCAGCCTGCCATGTCGCTTGCAGGGGGCGCAGGTCGATCTTGACCACCAGCACGCCCCGGCGCGGGCTGTCGATCCGGCGCGACAGGAAATAGCCAGGAATGCCGGTGGTCACGCCGATTGCATAGAACTGGCCCTGACCCCCTGCCATGGCATCGCGGAAATAGGGACGGAAGTTATAGTCCTGTCCGACAAAGCTTTCCGGCCGGTTCCAGTTCGACGCGGCGATGGTGCGGCCATTGGCGGCGATGAGGTAGATATCGGCCCCGGTATGGGCGGCAATGCGTTCCAGATACAGGTTCGCGTCGCCAATCCCGGCGGGATCGGCCAGCGCGGCACGGATGCGCGCATCCTCGCCCGCCACATCGGGCAGCGCGCGGAAGCGGCCGATCTCTGCCTCCACTGCGCGGGCCGTCAGCAAGAGCGATTGATCCAGCCGCCCGGCTGCCGCCCGGTAGCCCAGCCGCTCCGCCGCCGCAAAGGTCAGCGCGGCTGCGAGGATCGCAGCAAGGACGGGCAGCAGGATCGGGCGGGGGGACTGCATCGGCGGCTCAGCCCTCCGTCAGCAGTTGATCGGCGATATGGGCGCCAATCGGCAGGGCCGAAGTGGCGGCGGGCGAGGGGGCGTTGCAGACATGCAGCGAATGCCGCCCGCGCAGGAACAGGAAATCGTCGATCAGCCTGCCGTCGCGCGCCACCGCCTGCGCCCGCACCCCGGCGCGGTAGGGCGTGAGGTCGGCGCCGGTGATGCGCGGGCAGTAGCGTTGCACCTTCTTCAGATAGAGGCCGCGCAGCACCGAGGCCGAAAGCTCGGACAGTGCCGGGCCGAGGTTGCGGCCTAGCATGCGCCAGAACCCCGGCCAGCCGAAGGTCGCCACCAGATCGGCGGGCGAGATGTCGGTCTTGGCATAGCCTTCGCGTTTCATGGCCAGCACGGCATTCGGCCCCACGGTGAACCCGCCATCCATCTTGCGCGTCAGATGCACGCCAAGGAAGGGGCGTTCGGGGTCGGGCACAGGATAGATCAGCCGGCGCACCAGATCGGCGGGCTGGTTCCGGATGCGAAAATACTCACCCCGGAACGGGATGATGCGGAAGCCGGGGTCCAGCCCCATCGCCGCCGCCATCCTGTCGGCATGCAGCCCCGCGCAGATCACCGCGCGCCCGGCATGAACCTCGCCCGAAGGCGTGGTCAGCCGGATACCGGCAGCATCCTCGTGGGCTGCGGTGACGCGGGTGTTCAGCCGGATCGCGCCGCCGCGTGCGGTGAACAGATCAGCCATCCGCCGCGCCACTGCGCCGAAATCCACGATGCCGGTATCGGGGGACCACAGCGCCCCGGCGACACGGATATTCGGCTCCCATTCCTGCGCCTCGGTCGCGGCGATTTCGGAAATGGCGATGCCATTGGCCTGCGCGCGCGCCAGCAGGGCGCGCATGCGGGGCAGCTCGTCCTCTCCCGTCGCCACGATCAGCTTGCCGGTCGTTTCATGGGGCAAGCCATGTTCGTCACAGAAGGCGCGGGTGGCCTCGGCACCTTCCCGGCAGAAGCGGGCCTTCAGGCTGCCGGGGGCATAGTAAACCCCGGCATGGATCACGCCGGAATTGCGCCCCGTTTGATGCAGCGCGGGGGCGGCTTCCTTTTCCAGAACCACGATCCGCGCGCCGGGCAGGCGGGATTGCAGGGTCAGCGCGGTGGCCAGCCCCACGATGCCGCCGCCCAGAATGGCAATATCGGCTGTCTCGGTCATTCCGTCGCTCCGCAGGGGGCAAGGCGCAGGGCGCGGCCCGGTGCTGCCCCAATCTCATGGCATGTTCCGGCGCTGTCACACAACCGCCAGCCCGCGCCGGTGGCGCCCGAGGCGGCAAGGTGCAGCTCGGCCAGTTCCGGCAGGTCGGGCACCCAGACCCACCAGCCATTCCGCAGGACGGCGCCGTCGCCCGGCTCCATCCCCGCGCCGGAGCCTTTGACGGCGGCCTCGGCCAGCCGCAGCCCGGTTCCGGTGATGGCCCAGCTTTCGCGCCAGGTGATCTTTTCAACTGAATGCGTCCAGCTCAGTGTGAAGCCGGGCGAGGCGAGGGCGAGTGTCATCGCCCCCGCGATCAGGCAGCTTCCCATGGCTCAGGCCGGGCGGGCGCCGCGCGCGCGCCACATCAGCGCGGCGAAAGCGGCGCAAAGCACGAAGCCTGCGAGGTCCGAGGCCGGAAGCGCCGCGATCAGCGCCGCTGCCGCCACCATGGCCAGCACCCGCTCCCATACCGCGAGCCTGTGACCCAGCCAGCCGATGACCGCAGCCCCCCAAAGCCCGATCGCCAGCACCGCTTTCAGCACGATATAGGCGACGGCGGGAATATAGCCTATTTCCGAGGCCAGCGGCCCGCCCTCCTGCAACATCAGCGCGGGGGTATAGACCGCCATGAAGGGGATCACGAAACCCGCCGCCGCGATCTTCACCGCGTTGAGGCTGATGGTCAGCCCGCGCTCCTTGGCGATGGGGGCGGCGGCAAAGCAGGCCAGCGCCACCGGCGGCGTCAGATCCGCGAGGATACCGAAGTAGAACACGAACATGTGGCTGACGATCAGCGGCACGCCAAGCTCCAGCAACGCCGGCCCGGCGATGGAGGAGGTAATGATGTAGTTCGGGATGGTCGGGATGCCCATGCCCAGCACGATACAGGTGATCATGGTCAGGATCAGGCTGAGGAACAGGCTCTTTTCCCCGACACCCACGATGAACTGGCCGAAGGTATTGGCGGCGCCGGTCAGCGTCATGGTGCCGATGATGATGCCCACCAGCGCGCAGGCGATGCCTACCGGCAGCGCGGTGCGGGCACCATCGGCCAGCGCGTCGCGCACATCGGCCAGCGTCTTGCGGCCTCCCGCGACGAAGATATTCGCGACCACCAGCGCGGCCACTGCCAGCGCGACGATATGGATGCCGAATTTCAGGAAGGCGGCAGCGATGAGGCCCAGCCCGATCCAGAAGATATAGCGGATCGCCCCCGCAGGCAGACCCAGCGCCACCGAGGCGCCGAGGATCAGCATGACGGTCAGCCCCAGCCCCACGGTGCCCGCGAACAGCGGCGTGTAGCCGGAAAACAGCAGCCAGACCAGCACCGCCAGCGGCAGGATCAGGTGCCAGCCCTCGCGCAGCGCCTTGCGCGGCGAGGGCAGTTCCGCCGCCGTCAGGCCGCGCAGGTTCATCCGCCCCGCCTCCAGATGCACCATCCAGAAGGCGGCGGCGAAGTAGAGGATCGCCGGGATCAGCGCGGCCTTCACCACCTCGACATATTCGACGCCCAGCGTCTCCGCCATGATGAAGGCGACCGCGCCCATGACCGGCGGCATGATCTGCCCGCCCATGGAGGCCGTGGCCTCCACCCCGCCCGCGAAGGCGGGGCGATAGCCGAAACGCTTCATCAGCGGGATGGTGAATTGCCCGGTGGTCACCACATTGGCGACGCCCGAGCCGGAAATCGTGCCCATCAGACCCGAGGACAACACGGCGACCTTGGCCGCACCGCCCATCCGGTGCCCGACAAGACCCAGCGAGACATCGGTGAACAGCTTGATCATCCCGGCCTTTTCCAGAAAGGCACCAAACAGGATGAACAGGAAGATGTAGCTGGAGCTTACATAGGTCGGCACGCCATAGATGCCTTCGGTGCCAAAGCCCATATGGTCGATCACCTGCGCGTAATCATAGCCGCGATGATCCAGCGGCGCGGGCAGATGCTGGCCGAACAGGCAATAGGCGAGGAACGTCCCCGCGATCAGGGGCAATGCAGGCCCCATCATGGCCCAGGCGGCGGCGAAGGTCAGCGCGATGGCCAGCGTCCCGAAGGCGATGTCGCGCGGCAGCGGATCACCCGCCCGCATCAGAAGCGGCACATATTCCCACCATTGGTAGAACGCGACCGCGACCCCGGCCGCCGCAAGACCCCAGGCCAGCAGGCGGATCGAGGGTGCGGCCCCTTTGGCCAGCGCCAGCAGCGGAAAGCCAAGGAGCATCAGGAAGCCCACATGCACGGCGCGCACGACCTGGCTTGGCATGTCGATCAGATGCGCGGCAGTGGCGATCTGGAAAGCGGAAAAGACAACGGCGATCCAGAACAGCAGCCTGCCCTGCGCGGAGGGGGGAAAGCCTTCGGCCAGCGGATCGTGAAATGTGGCGTTCGCAGCCTCGGCCGCGGCGGGAGAGGGGGTGGTCATGGCGTCATGCCCTCGGGGGAAATGGGGTCAGGGGTGCGCAACCGGCGCGCACCGCAAGGCGCGCGCCGTGATCGCAGCGGGCAGGCCGGATTACTTGATCAGGCCGACTTCGCGGTAATACCGTTCGGCCCCCGGATGCAGCGGCAGCGGCATGCCCTGCGTGGCCGTTTCCAGCGAGATGGCCTCGGCTGCCTTGTGCGCCGCCACAAGCTGCGGCAGGTGCTCGAACATCAGCTTGGTCATCTGGTAGACGGTTTCTTCCGGCACATCCTCATGCGTGAGGAAGAAGTTGACCACGGCGGCGGTCGGCACATCCTCGGTCTGGCCCTCATAGGTGCCCGCCGGGATGGTGGCCGGAATATAGGGCGCGCCGATCTTTTCCACCACATCGGCGGGAACCGCCACGATGGTCGTCGGCACCGATGTCGCCAGATCCTTCAGCGAGGCAACCCCCAGACCGGCCGATTGCAGCGTCGCATCCAGCTGACGGTTCTTCAGCAGTTCGACCGATTCCGCGAAGGGCAGGTATTCGGTCTTGGCCAGATCGTCATAGCTCATCCCCGCGGCGGCAAGGATGGCGCGGGCATTCAGTTCGGTCCCCGATTTCGCGGCACCGACCGACAGGCTCTTGCCCTTCAGATCGGCCAGCGTCTTGACGCCCGCCTCGGACGAGGCCGCGATCTGGATATAGTTCGGATAGGCAGCGGCAATGCCGCGCAGCTTGGACAGCGGCGCCTTGAAGCCCGCTTCCTCGTTGCCCTCCCAGGCCATCTTGACCGAGTCGCCAAGCGCGATGGCAAATTCGCCCTTGCCCTGTTGCAGCAGGTTCAGGTTCTCGACGCTGGCCTTGGTGCTTTGCACCTGGGTGCGGGCGCCCTCGATCCCGTCGCCATAGATTTTCGACAGCGCGACCCCGATCGGGTAGTACACCCCAGAGGTGCCTCCGGTCAGGATGTTGATGAACTGGTCGGCCTGCACGGCGGCCGGGCTCAGCGCCACGGCACCGGCCAGCATGGCCATGCGGAAACGGCGCAATCCGCCCATGGATTTCGTCATGTGGTATCCTCCCATTGCGGGCCGCATCGGCTGCGGCCTCCGGTTCGGCCCCGTCTCCTCACGGGGTCAACGGGCGAAGGGTTCCACAAAGCGGGCTGGCCTGACAACCGCTCACGGCCGCGTAACAGGCACTTTCGTCGCAATCCGCCGCCAGCGCCGCGGCGGGATTTCGCCAGATCCGGCGCGCGGCCGCTCTTGCCTTCGGGGGCGGCGGGGCTATGGTCGCGCTCCCACATTCTGACGGAGCCATCAGTGATTCAGGACGCCGCGCGCCGCATTCCCCTTGTCATCGCCCGCGAGATCGGGGCGCAGCCCGCGCAGGTCGGGGCCGCCATCGAACTGCTGGACGGCGGCGCCACGGTGCCCTTCGTCGCGCGCTACCGCAAGGAGGTGACGGGTGGGCTGGATGACACGCAGTTGCGCACGCTGGCCGACCGCCTCACCTATCTGCGCGAGATGGAGGCGCGGCGCGCGGCCATCCTCGGGTCGATTACCGAACAGGGCAAGCTGACCGATGATCTGGCCACCAGCATCGCCAGGGCCGAGACCAAGGCCGAACTGGAAGACATCTATCTGCCCTACAAGCCCAAGCGCCGCACCCGTGCCATGATCGCGCGCGAGAACGGCCTTGGCCCACTGGCCGAGGCCATTCTGGCCGACCGTTCCGCCGATCCCGCCGCGCTGGCGGCGGGCTACATCACCGAGGCGGTGCCGGATGTGAAAGCCGCGCTGGAGGGCGCACGCGACATCGTGGCGGAAGCCCTTGCCGAAAACGCCGATCTGCTGGGCCGTCTGCGCGGGCACATGAAACAGGTGTCCGAGATCAAGGCGGGCGTGGTCGCCGGGAAAGAGGCTGAAGGCGCCAAATTCTCGGATTACTTCGATCACCGCGAGAAATGGGAAACTGCGCCTTCGCACCGGGTGCTGGCCATGCTGCGCGGTCGCAACGAAGGGGTGCTGACCCTCGATCTGGAAATTGATGCCGAGGCTCCGCGCGGCCAGTCACCCGCTGAACGTATGTGCGGCGCCGCGCTTCAGGCGGGTAGCACCGGGGCGGGCGACCAATGGCTGCGCGAGGCGGCAAGCTGGGCCTGGCGGGTCAAGCTGAAAACCTCTCTGACGCTCGATCTGATGGGCGAATTGCGCGAACGGGCCGAGGAAGAGGCGATCCGCGTCTTTGCCCGCAACCTCAAGGATTTGCTGCTGGCTGCGCCTGCGGGTGGCAAGGCCACGATGGGCCTCGATCCCGGCATCCGCACCGGGGTGAAGGTGGCGGTGGTGGATGCGACCGGCAAGTTGCTGGCGACCGATACCGTTTATCCGTTCCAGCCGAAGAACGACCTGCGCGGCGCGCAGGTGGCGATTGCGCAGCTGATCGCGAAACACGGGGTGAAGCTGATTGCCATCGGCAACGGCACCGCCAGCCGCGAGACGGAAAAGATGGTGGCGGACCTGCTGGCGCATCTGCCCGGCGAAAAGCCGGTGAAGGTGGTGGTGAGTGAGGCCGGTGCCTCGGTCTATTCCGCGTCGGAAATGGCGGCGAAGGAGTTTCCGGGGCTGGACGTCTCGTTGCGTGGCGCGGTGTCGATTGCCCGGCGGCTGCAAGACCCGCTGGCGGAACTGGTGAAGATCGAACCGAAATCCATCGGTGTCGGCCAGTATCAGCATGACGTGGATCAGCACCGCCTTGCCCGCCAGCTTGATGCGGTGGTCGAGGATGCGGTGAACGCGGTTGGGGTGGATCTCAACACCGCCTCGGCGCCGCTTCTGGCGCGGGTGTCGGGCGTGGGGCCGGGGCTTGCGGAAAGCATCGTGGCGCATCGCGACGCCAATGGCCCCTTCGCCACCCGGCGCGAACTTCTGAAGGTCGCGCGGCTGGGGCCGAAGGCTTTTGAACAGGCGGCGGGCTTCCTGCGCATCACCGGCGGCAAGGAACCGCTGGATGCCTCTTCGGTGCACCCCGAAGCCTATGACGTTGCGCGCCGCATCGTCACCGCCTGCGGCCGCGACATCCGCGCCCTGATGGGGGACAGCGCCGCCCTGAAACGGCTGAACCCGCGCGATTTCATCGACGCGAAATTCGGCCTGCCCACGGTGCAGGACATCCTGTCCGAACTCGAAAAACCCGGCCGCGACCCGCGCCCGAGCTTCAGGACGGCGACCTTCACCGACGGGGTGGAGGATATCAAGGATCTGAAACCCGGCATGATGCTGGAAGGCACGGTGACCAATGTCGCGGCCTTCGGTGCCTTTGTGGATATTGGCGTGCATCAGGATGGGCTGGTGCATGTCAGCCAGCTTGCCGACCGCTTTGTGAAAGATCCGCATGAGGTGGTGAAGGCGGGGGATGTGGTGAAGGTCCGCGTGGTCGAGGTGGACGTGCCACGCAAGCGCATCGGCCTGACCATGCGCAAGGACAGCGCCGACGCCCGCGACAGCGCGCGGGAACGCACCGCCGAACGCGGGCCGCAGGGGCCGAAGGGCGGCAAGCCCGCACCACGCGGGCCGATGTCCTCGGGTCCGAAAGGGGGGGCGGGCGGCGCGGGTGGCAATGCCTTTGCCGATGCGCTGAAGGGCAAATTCGGCCGCTGACCGCTCATCCCTGATCACGGCGCTTCGCAACCTGTCCAAAGGATGCGAGACTGAACTTTTACAGTCTTGCGAAAGGACAGGCCATGACACAGCCCAAGGCAACGCTCTGCCTCTGGTTCGACAGTGAGGCCGAGGCGGCGGCGCGGTTTTACGCCGCCACCTTTCCCGACAGCCATATGGGCAGGGTGCATCGCGCGCCCGGCGATTACCCCTCGGGCAAGGCCGGGGATGTGCTGACGGTGGAATTCACCATCTGCGGTCTGCCCTGCATCGGGCTGAACGGCGGCCCCGCCTTCCCGCAGACCGAGGCATTTTCCCTGCAGATCGCCACAGAGGATCAGGCGGAAACTGACCGGCTGTGGGATGCCATTGTCGGGAACGGTGGCCGGGAAAGTGCCTGTGGCTGGTGCAAGGATCGCTGGGGGATGAACTGGCAGATCACCCCCCGCACCCTGACCGAGGCGCTGGCCGCAGGTGGCGCAGAGGCCGCGCGCGCCTTTGCCGCCATGATGGATATGACCCGGATCGATGTCGCCGCCATCGACGCCGCGCGGCGTGGCTGACGAAGAAAGGGGGCTGTCTGCTCCCTCGCCCCTGCGGGGCTCACCCCCGAGGATATTTTTCGACAGAAAATTTCAGATGTTCCACTCGTCCATTTTCTGTCCGCAAATATCCTCGGGGGGTGAATGAGCCGAAGGCTCAGAGGGGGGCAGACAGCCCCCCTTTCTTCGTCTCAGGCCGCCGAGCCGCCGATGGTCAGCCCGCCGATCATCAGGGTCGGCTGCCCCACGCCCACCGGCACCCATTGCCCGGCCTTGCCGCAATTGCCGATGCCGGGGTCGAGCTTCATGTCATTGCCGATGGCACGGATGTTGCGCAGGGCGGTGGCGCCGTCGCCGATCAGGGTGGCGCCTTTCACCGGGGCGCCGACCTTGCCGTTCTTCACCCGGTAGGCCTCGGTGCAGGAGAACACGAACTTGCCGTTGGTGATGTCGACTTGCCCGCCACCGAAACCCACGGCCCATATGCCGTCTTTCAGATCGGCAAGGATCGCCGCCGGATCGGTGTCACCGCCGAGCATATAGGTATTGGTCATGCGCGGCATCGGGATATGGGCGAAGCTTTCGCGCCGCCCGTTGCCGGTGCTGGCGGTGCCGGTCAGACGGCCATTCTGGCGGTCCTGCATGTAGCCCGTGAGGATGCCGTCCTCGATGAGGACAGTGCGGTTCGAGGGCGTGCCCTCGTCATCGACCGAGATCGAGCCGCGCCGGTCGGGCAGGGTGCCATCGTCCAGCACGGTAACGCCGGGGGCGGCGATGCGCTGGCCCATCAGACCGGCAAAGGCCGAGGTGCCCTTCCGGTTGAAATCGCCCTCAAGCCCGTGGCCAATGGCCTCATGCAGCAGGATGCCGGGCCAGCCGGGGCCAAGCACGATGTCCATGACGCCCGCCGGGGCGGGTTCGGCCTCAAGGTTCACCAGTGCGATGCGCAGCGCCTCGCGTGCGACAGGTTGCCAGTGGCCGGGGTCAAGCAGGGTGGCAAGGCCGAAGCGGCCGCCGCCGCCCATGCCGCCCGACTCGCGCCGCCCCGCCTGTTCGACGATGACCGAGATGTTCAGCCGCGCCATCGGGCGCACATCGGCGAAGCGCAGCCCCTCGGGGCGCAGGATCTCCACCTCCTGCAAACCGGCGCTGATTGTAGCGGAAACCTGGATCACGCGCGGGTCGAGGCCGCGGGCATAGGCGTCGATTTCCTTCAGCACGTCGATCTTGGCGGCGAAGCTCGCGTCCAGCATCGGATCGGCGTCGGTATAAAGCCGTGCATTGGTGCCCTTGGGGGGAGGGGCCATCACGCCGCCGCCGTCGCCCACCGCCAGCCGCACGGTTTCGGAGGCGCGGCGCATGGCGGCTTCGGAGATTTCGGTTGAATGGGCATAACCTGCGACCTCGCCCCGGACGGCGCGCAGTCCGAACCCTTCGGAGGCATCATAAGAGGCGGTTTTCACCCGACCATCATCCAGCACCAGTGCTTCGGAGCGGCGACGTTCCAGAAACAGCTCGCCATCTTCAGCCCCTGCGACAGCCTGTCGCAGTATGGCCAGCGCTGCCGCCGCATCCAGCGACATGTCGAACGGTCGGAAGGCGTTGGCTGTCATGTGAAGTCCTTGATCCATGTCAAACGGCGACCGAGTGTCGCACGGTTTTGCTTGTCGTTTCCTGCCTAATATGGTTTCAACACAAGCAGAAACAACGGGATTCTGCCCGGGCATCGGGCATGGCCGAAAAGCGGACGATAAGCCGCACTTCGAACGGGATAGAAAGATGCGACTCATGAAGAACCTTTCGGGTCTCGCTGCCGGTGTGGCTGCGATGGCCGTCGCGGGCGCCGCCCTGGCTCAGGACCTGCCGGTGCTCGGCCGTCCGGTCGACGGCAAGCTGGGCTTCCAGCCGGCGGCGACGGAACTCGCGGCCGACATCCACTGGCTCGACCACTTCATTCTGGTGATCATCACCGGCATCGTGCTCTTCGTGACGGCGCTGATGGTCTACTGCTTTGTCCGCTTCAACCGTCGCGCCAATCCGAAACCCGCCACCTTCACCCACAACACGCCCATCGAGATTGCGTGGACCGTGGTGCCGATCATCATTCTGCTGGTCATCGGCGGCTACTCGCTGCCGATCCTGTTCAAGCAACAGGAAATCCCGGTGGCTGACATCACCATCAAGGTGACCGGCTACCAGTGGTACTGGGGCTATGAATATGTGCAGGACGGCATCACCCCGGAAAATGACGGCACCGATCCGGTCGCCTTCGAGAGCTTCAAGCTGGAGAAAGACCAGCTGGCGCAATACGGCTACGATGAAACCGACTACCTGCTGGCGACGGATACCGCCGTGGTCGTGCCGGTCGGCAAGACCGTCGTGATGCAGGTGACCGGCGCCGACGTGATCCATTCCTGGACCATTCCGGCCTTCGGTGTGAAGCAGGACGCGGTGCCGGGCCGTCTGGCGCAGCTGTGGTTCAAAGCCGACATCGAGGGTGTGTTCTTCGGTCAGTGCTCGGAACTCTGCGGCAAGGACCACGCCTATATGCCGATCACCGTCAAGGTTGTGTCTGAGGCGAAGTATGCCGAATGGCTCGCCAAGGCCAAGGCAGGCGATGTGCAGCTCTCCTCCATCGCCGCCCCTGCCGCCGTGCAGGTCGCCGCGAACAACTGATAGACTGATGTGACTTTGCGGTCGGGCGGCGGGCCTTCGGGGTGCCGCCGCCCGATCCCACCAGGGGACAGCCGGATATGAGCGATATCCACGCCAACAGCCTCGGCAGCGAGACCGGACCGGCCGAAGCCGGTTTCGGTGATTTCGTGGCGCTTCTGAAGCCGCGTGTCATGTCGCTGGTGGTTTTCACCGCGCTGGTCGGCCTGCTGGTCGCGCCGGTCTCGCTGCATCCGCTGGTGGCCTTCACCTGCGTGTTGTTCATCGCTTTGGGGGCAGGGGCCTCGGGCGCGCTGAACATGTGGTGGGATGCCGATATCGACCAGGTGATGCGCCGCACCAAGGGGCGCCCGATTCCGGCGGGCCTTGTGCAGCCGGGCGAGGCGCTGGGGTTCGGTCTGGCGCTGTCGGGCCTTGCAGTGATGATGCTGTGGCTCGCCGCCAATACGCTGGCCGCGCTGCTGCTGGCCTTCACCATCTTCTTCTATGCCGTCATCTATTCGATGTGGCTGAAACGCTCGACCCCGCAGAACATCGTGATCGGCGGCGCGGCGGGGGCCTTCCCGCCCATGATCGGCTGGGTCTGCGCGACCGGCAGCATCAGCGTCGAGGCGGTTCTGATGTTCATGCTGATCTTCATGTGGACGCCGCCGCATTTCTGGTCGCTGGCGCTGTTCATGAACAGCGATTACGAAAAGGCCGGTGTGCCGATGCTGACCGTGACGCATGGCAAGCGGGTCACCCGCAACCATATCCTCGTCTACACGGTCGCACTTGTGCCCTTCGCGCTGGCGACCGGCTTTACCTCGATCGGCGGGCCGGTCTATCTGGCGGTTTCGGCCGCGCTGAACGCGGGCTTCCTCTGGGGCGCCTGGAAGATCTGGCGCCGGGACGAAGCTGCGGCCGAGGCCGATGGCTATGCCACCGAGAAAGCGGTCTTCAAATTCTCGCTGCTCTATCTCTTCCTGCATTTCGTGGCGCTTCTGGTCGAGGCGGCGCTGCATTCCTATGGTTTCGGAGGCTGGTGACATGGCCACGCTCAAACCCACCCACGACCTGCACCGCCGCCGCTTTGGCCGCAATGTCGGGCTGGGTCTCGTTCTGGTGGCCTTCGTGGTGCTGGTCTTCGGTCTGACCGTCGTGAAGGTTACGCGCGGCGATCCGATGCAGGCCTTCGATCATGTGGTGCGGCCCGAAATGGTGCCGTTGCCGCAGGCTGGCCAGCAGCAGGGGGGAAGCAACTGATGACCAACCGTTCGCCCGGACGCACCGCAGGTCTGCTTGTCGGCGTCGTGCTGACCATGGGCGCGCTCAGCTTCGCGGCTGTGCCCTTCTACAACTGGTTCTGCCGCGTCACCGGCTTTGCGGGCACCACTTCGGTCGCCACGAGCGCACCGGATGTGGTGCTGGACCGTGAGATCCTCGTGCGCTTCGACGCCTCGAAAGAGGCGGGCATGCCTTGGGATTTCAAGCCGCAGCAGCATTCCATGCGGCTGAAGATCGGGGAAACCGGACTTGCCTTCTACGAGGCGCATAACCCGACCGACCGCACCGTGGCGGGCACCGCCAGCTACAACGTCACCCCGGACTCCGCCGGTGGCTATTTCACCAAGATCGCCTGTTTCTGCTTTACCGAGCAGGTGCTGGCACCGGGCGAAACCGCGATCATGCCGGTGACGTTCTACGTCGATCCCGAGATCGTCAAAGACCCGGAAGGCAAATTCGTGCAGGAAATCACGCTGTCCTACACGTTCCACGAAACCGCGCTGCCCGAAAGTCAGGCTGCGCTGGCCGCCCCCCCGACGGGCGCGGTAAACTGACAAGACAACGAGGGACCTCCAATGGCTCACGCCAAGAACCACGATTACCACGTTCTGCCACCGTCGATCTGGCCGTTCCTCGGCTCGGTCGGTGCCTTCGTCATGCTGTTCGGTGCGGTGCTGTGGATGCACGGCTCGGGCCCGTGGATGGGGCTGATCGGCTTTGTCATGGTGCTCTACGTCATGTTCGGCTGGTGGGCCGATGTGGTGAAGGAAGCGCAGGAGGGCGATCATACCCCGGTGGTGCGCATCGGTCTGCGCTATGGCGTGGTCATGTTCATCATGTCCGAAGTGATGTTCTTCGCCGCCTGGTTCTGGAGCTTCTTCAAACACGCGCTTTATCCGATGGGGCCGATGTCGCCCATCGTTGACGGCGTGTTCCCGCCGGAAGGCATCCAGACTTTCGACCCCTGGCACCTGCCGCTGATCAACACGCTGATCCTGCTGTGCTCGGGCGCGGCGGCGACCTGGGCGCACCATGCCCTGGCACATGAGAACAACCGCAAGGATCTGGTGAACGGTCTGGCGCTGGCCATCATCCTCGGTGTGTTCTTCACCATCCTGCAAGCCTATGAATACAGCCACGCCGCCTTCGGCTTTGCCGGCAACATCTATGGCGCGAACTTCTTCATGGCGACCGGCTTCCACGGCTTCCACGTCGTGATCGGCACGATCTTCCTGACCGTCTGCCTGATCCGCGCGCTGAAAGGCCACTTCACCCCGGAGCAGCATGTCGGCTTCGAGGCGGCTGCCTGGTACTGGCACTTCGTGGACGTGGTGTGGCTGTTCCTCTTCGCCGCGATCTACGTCTGGGGTCAGGGCTGATCTCCGGTGCCGGGTCACGCGACCCGGCGCCCTTCCATCCCGGGCGCGGGCCTTGTAAAAGGCGCGCGCTTTTCTTTTTTCCGAGGCTCCGATGACCCGCCGCATGATCCTGCCGCTGCTGTTCGGCCTTGTCGGCTGTGCCATCCTGATTGGTCTGGGCAGCTGGCAGATGCAGCGCCTGCACTGGAAGGAAGGCGTGCTGGCCGAGATCGAGGCGCGCATTGCCGCCGCGCCGGTGCTGCTGCCCGATCATCCCGAATCCCCGCGTGACCGCTATCTTCCGGTGGTGGCCGAAGGGCGGATGACCGGCGAGGGGCTGAAGGTGCTGGCCTCGCGCAAGCTGGTGGGGCCGGGGCACCGGCTCATCGGTGTGCTGGAGACCGGCGGGCGCCGCGTGCTGGTCGATCTGGGCTTCGTGCCGGATGGTGAACCGCTGGACCTGCCGCAAGGCCCCGTGCGCGTGGTGGGCAACCTGCACTGGCCCGAGGAAAAAGACAGCTTCACGCCCGAACCGAATCCGGTGACGGGCCTGTGGTTCGCCCGCGATGTGCCGGCCATGGCGGTCAGGCTTGGCACAGAGCCGACATTGATTGTCGCGCGTGAACCAGTCGTGCCGGAAATCGCGCCGCTGCCGGTCGATACTTCGGGTATTCCCAACGATCATCTGGGCTATGCGCTGACGTGGTTTCTGCTTGCGGTCGCATGGGCGGGGATGACAGTTCTGTTTCTCTGGCGTATCAGACGCCGGAACGCATGAGGCGAGGCGATGCACTATATCTCGACCCGCGGGCAGGCGCCCGTTCTGACTTTCGGCGAAGCGATGATGACGGGGCTGGCGCGTGACGGCGGGCTTTATGTGCCCGAAACCGTGCCGCAGTTCACTGCCGATGACATCGCCGCGCTGGCGGGTCTGCCCTACGAGGAAATCGCCTTTCGCGTGATGCGCCCTTTCATGGGCGATCTGTTTTCGGAAGCCGAGTTTCGCAGCCTGATTGCCAAGGCCTATCAGGGCTTCGGCCATCCGGCGCGCGCGCCGCTCAAGCAACTGGCGCCCAACCATTTTCTGCTGGAGCTGTTCCACGGGCCGACGCTGGCCTTCAAGGATTTCGCCATGCAGATCATCGGCCAGATGATGCAGGCGGCGCTGGCCAAATCGGGTGAGCGCATCACCATCGTCGGCGCGACCAGCGGCGATACCGGCTCGGCGGCCATCGAGGCCTTCAAGGGGCTGGCGAATGTGGATGTGTTCATCCTGTTCCCGCATGGCCGCGTGTCTGAGGTGCAGCGCCGTCAGATGACCACACCGACCGAGGCGAATGTGCATGCGCTGGCGCTGGATGGCGATTTCGATGACTGTCAGGCGCGGCTCAAGGACATGTTCAACGATCATGCCTTCCGCGACGGCGTGCGGCTGGCGGGTGTGAACAGCATCAACTGGGCGCGGGTTCTGGCGCAGGTGGTTTACTACTTCTCGGCCGCGACCAGCCTCGGTGCGCCGCATCGCAAGGTCAGTTTCACCGTGCCGACCGGAAATTTCGGCGACATCTTCGCGGGCTATATCGCGCAGCGCATGGGTCTGCCGATTGCGGAACTGGTGATCGCCACCAACCAGAACGATATTCTGGACCGCGCGCTGAAATCCGGTGTCTATGAGACGAACGGGGTGAAACCCTCGATCAGCCCCTCGATGGACATTCAGGTCTCGTCCAACTTCGAACGCGCGCTGTTCGATGCCTATGGCCGCGACGGCGCCGCCGTGGCGCAACTGATGGACGAGATGAAATCGGGCGGCTTCCGCATCAGCCAGGGCGCGCTGGAAAGCCTGCGCGCCACCTTCGCTTCGGGCCGTTGCTCGGAGAAGGAGACGCTGGCCACCATCCGTGCCGAACGCGCCGCGACCGGCGAGCTTCTGTGCCCCCACAGCGCCGTGGGCGTGAAGGTGGCAGCGGATCATCTGGGCACCGTGCCGATGGTCACGCTGGCGACCGCCCATCCTGCCAAATTCCCCGATGCGGTGGAACAGGCGACCGGCATTCGCCCGGCGCTGCCGCCGCGCATGGCGGATCTGTTCGACCGGCCCGAACGGGTGACGCGGGTGCCGAACGACCTTGCCGCGCTGCAAACCCTCGTCCGCGAAAGGATCGCGCGTTGACGCTTCGCATCACTACCCTGCCCAACGGCTTTCGCATCGTGACCGAGGACATGCCGGGGCTGCAATCGGCCTCGGTCGGGATCTGGGTCACGGCGGGCGGGCGGCATGAACGGGCCGATCAGAACGGCATCGCGCATTTCCTGGAACATATGGCCTTCAAGGGTACTGAAAAGCGCAGCGCCCTGCGGATTGCCGAGGAAATCGAGGATGTGGGCGGCTATATCAACGCCTATACATCGAAGGAAATGACCGCCTATTACGCGCGTGTCCTGTCAGGGGATGTGGCGCTGGCGCTGGATGTGATTTCCGACATCGTGCTGAACCCGGTGTTCGACGCGAAGGAAATCGAGACTGAACGTCATGTGATCCTGCAAGAGATCGGTCAGGCGCTGGATACGCCCGATGACATCATCTTCGACTGGCTTCAGGAAGTCAGCTACCCCGATCAGCCCTTCGGCCGCACCATTCTGGGCCCGACGGAACGGGTGTCCGCCTTTGGTCGCGCCGATCTCCGCCGCTTTGTGGCGGAGCATTATGGCCCGGACCAGATGATCCTCGCCGCCGCAGGCGGGGTGAACCACGACGCCATTGTCGCCCAGGCGACCGAAATCTTCGGCGCCCTGCGCCCGGTCGGTCTGCCGCAGCTGGAAGCCGCGCGCTTCGGCGGTGGGGAGCGGCGCGAGGTCAAGGGGCTGGAGCAGGTGCATTTCGCCCTTGCCTTCGAGGCGCCGGGCTATCGTGACCCCGATGTCTTCACCGCGCAGGTCTATTCCATGGCGATGGGGGGCGGCATGTCCTCGCGTCTGTTCCAGAAGATCCGCGAGGAGCGTGGCCTGTGCTATTCGATCTTCGCGCAATCCGGCGCCTATGAGGATACCGGCTCGATCACCGTCTATGCGGGTACCTCTGAGGACGAGATTGCCGATCTGACAACTCTGACGCTGGACGAGTTGAAACGCGCCGCCGATGACATGACCGAGGCCGAAGTTGCCCGTGCGCGGGCACAGCTGAAGGCCGGGCTGCTGATGGGCCTCGAAAGCCCCTCGGCGCGGGCGGAACGGAATGCCCGCCTGCTGTCGATCTGGGGCCGGGTGCCTGAGGTGGATGAGGCTGTGGCGCGGATTGACGCGGTCTCCACCGCCGATGTCCAGCGCTATGGTGCCGCGTTGACCGGCTCGCGAGTGGCGCTGGCGCTTTACGGCCCGGTGGAACGCGCTCCGGGGCTGGAGGCGATCCGCGACAGGCTCGCCGCCTGATGATCGGCCTGAGGGCAAAGCCGCGGATCGAGACCGAGCGGATGACGCTCCGCCTGCCGACGCATTCAGATTACCGTGCCTGGGCCGATCTGCGACAGGAAAGCGCGGCCTTCCTCGCGCCCTGGGAGCCCGTCTGGGCGCATGATCACCTCAGCCGCAAGGCCTTTACCAACCGCGTCTACTGGGCCAAGCGGGCCGAGGCGCAGGGCACGGCACTGCCGGTCCTGATGATCCGCCGCGACGATCAGGTGCTGCTGGGGGCGATCACGCTCGACAATATCCGCCGGGGTCCGGTGCAGGCCGGGACACTGGGTTATTGGGTCGGCGAGCGCTATGCGCGGCGCGGCTACATGCGCGAGGCGATCCGCGCCATCGTGCATCATGCCTTCACCACGCTGGACCTCAGCCGTATCGAGGCCGCCTGCCTGCCGGAAAACGCCGCCTCGCGTGGGGTACTGGAAAAATGCGGCTTCAAATATGAGGGCGTGGCGCAAAGCTATCTGCAAATCGCGGGCCGCTGGCGCAACCATGTGCTTTACGCCAACCTGCGCAGCGACCGCCGCGGCCGCACCGATGCGGGTTGAGCCGGGGCAAATTTCTTGCAAAGAAATTTGCAAATTCGTTCATAACGAATTTGCGCGCAGATGGAGAGTGTGATGCTCAACCCCGCCGATCCGGGCTTTCTGGCCAGCCTTCCCGAAGAGCTGCTGCGCGCGGTGCGCCCCGCCGATCTGGAAGAGCCGCGCGGTCGCTGGCAGGGGCAGGGTGGGGCTGTGGCGACCCCCCGCAATACGGCCGAGGTCTCTCTGCTGGTGCGCGCCTGTGCAGCGGCGCGGGTCGGCATCGTGCCGCTGGGCGGGGGCACCGGCCTTGTCGGCGGGCAGGTCATGCCGGAAGGCCCCATGCCGCTGATCCTGTCGTTTGAACGGATGACCGCGATCCGCGCAGTTCATCCGCAGGAAAATGTCATCGTCGCCGAAGCAGGCGCCATTCTCGCTGACATTCATGCGGCAGCCGAAGCGCAGGACCGCATGTTCCCGCTGACGCTGGCTTCGCAGGGATCGTCACGGATCGGTGGCAATCTGGCGACCAATGCAGGCGGGGTGAATGTGCTGCGCTATGGCAATGCGCGGGATCTCTGCCTTGGCGTCGAGGCGGTGCTGGCCGATGGTACGGTTTTTCACGGGCTGAAGCGGCTCAGGAAGGACAATACCGGCTATGACCTGCGCCATCTGCTGATCGGCGCCGAGGGCACGCTGGGTCTGATCACTGCTGCCAGCCTGAAGCTATTCCCGCGCCCTGCCGTCACTGGCGCCGCGTTGTTTGTGGTGCCCGATCCGCAGGCCGCGCTGGCGCTGCTTTCGCTGGCTGAAAGCCAGTTGCCCGGCATGGTTTCGGGCTTCGAACTGATCCACCGTCAGGGTCTCGATTTCCTTGCCGAAACCCTGCCTGACCTGCGCCAGCCCTTCGCCGTGGCCCCGGAATGGTGCGTGCTGGTCGACATCGGCCTGCCCGCTGCGCTGGATGCGACCGAGGCGCTGATGTCGCTTTACGAGGCGGCGGGGGAACTGGTGCTGGATGGCGTGATCGCGCAATCCGGAACCCAGCGGCTGGAATTCTGGACGCTGCGCGAAACCATCCCCGAGGCCAACCGGCGCGTCGGTTCGATCTCCAGCCATGATATTTCGCTGCCACTCTCGGCGATCCCGGCCTTTCTGGCCGAGGCCGCGCCTGCGCTGGCGCAACTGGGTGATTTCCGCATCAACTGTTTCGGGCATCTGGGCGACGGCAATCTGCACTACAACGTCTTCCCGGCAAAAGGCCGCCAGCGCGCGGAATATGACGGGCTGCGCGAGGCAGTGAAGACCTGCGTCCACGATCTTGTGCACCGGTTCGATGGGTCGATCAGTGCTGAACACGGCATCGGGCGGCTGAAGGTGAAAGATCTGGAAACCTATGGCGATCCGGTGAAGCTGATCGCCATGCGCGCGATCAAGACGGCGCTGGATCCGCTGGGCATCCTGAACCCCGGTGCCGTCCTGCGCGCCTGACGGCATTTTACCTTAGCGTAAATCTCCATGCCGACAGTGCCGCCTGCATATGGCAGGGCGAAAGCGCCCGGATACCGCTGTCCACGGAAGTCGGCATGAGGGGGCTCGATGCCCCCGAGGGCCGGGCGGGATGAGAAAACCCCGCCGGACATTCGATCCGACGGGGCTGGGGTCAGGATTGGGTCACCTGTGCAAGCAGCGCCCGGGGCCGGTTCCGGCCCCATGACCAAGACTTGCACCGATTCGGGTTAAGGGCGGGTTAACTGCGTTGCCTCACAGCCCTTCAAAGGCACAGAGCGCATGGACCTCCATGCCCATCGTCTCCAGCTTGCGACGGCCGCCCAGATCGGGCAGATCCACCACAAAGGCGCAGCCGACAATCACGCCGCCCAATCGTTCTACCAGCTTGATCCCGGCCTCGGCGGTGCCGCCGGTGGCCAGCAGATCGTCGACCAGCAGCACCTTCTCGCCCGGCTGGATCGCATCGTCGTGCACCTCGACCACCGCCTCGCCATATTCCAGACTGTACGCCTGTGCGATGGTCTGCCCCGGCAGCTTGCCCTTCTTGCGAATCGGCACGAAGCCGGTGGTCAGCTGATGCGCCACCGCGCCGCCCAGGATGAAGCCCCGCGCCTCCAGCCCCACAACCTTGTCGATGCGGGTGCCCGCATAGGGGTGCAGCAACTGGTCGATCGCCATGCGGAAGCCGCGCGGATCGGCGAACAGCGTCGTCACATCGCGGAACAGGATGCCCTCATGCGGGAAATCGACGATGGTGCGGATGTAATCCTTGACGGTTTTCGACATGGGGCCTCTCAGAACAGGTCGGGTTTCACTATCATCAGCCAGAACACGCCGACAAGCGCGCCGAAGGCGGGCCAGCCGAGGACGAACCAAAGCCGGAAGGCCCGGACCGCGGCGGCGGGCAGCGGGCCGGGGGCGGTGGCGCGGGCCAGATCGCGGATGCGGTATTGCAGGACGACCACCGGCAGCCAGCAGGCCAGCGCCAGCAGATAGGCGGCATAGGTCAGCAAAAGCCAGCCTTCGTTCCAGCCGCGCCCGGTTTCCTGCACCAGCCAAAGCCCGGTCAGCGGCTGCACCACGCCCGAGGGCAGGGTGAACAGCCAGTCGGCCACCACTACCCCGGCCGCCACATGCGCGACCACCTCGGCCCGGTTTGACCGCATTGCCCAGACCATTGCAAAGGCCGTGCCGATGCCGGTGCCGAACAGCACGGTGGAAGACAGCACATGCAGCCATTTCGCCAGCAGGTAAGGCTCCATCATCGTTCCTCCACCAGCGCCAGATGCACCAGCAGCAGCGCAAGCACCGGCAGGTTCTTCAGAAGCCCGCCGAACGGATCAAGCCAGAGTGCGGGGGCAAGCAGGGACAGGCCAGCCGTATAGGCCAGAACCAGCGTGATCTGTGCCCTTGCCACCAGCACGGGCCGCCAGTCGCGCAGCAGGGCGACCCCCAGCGCCAGATCAGCGAGCCCGCCCGCTCGGGCCATGGTCAGCGCCAGCCCTTCGGGCAAGGCAGGCAGGTGAGGCAGGAAAGCACTGCCCGGCAGGAACAGGCCCAAACCGGCCGAAACCAGCCACATCATCGCGAGTGTCAGCCGGATCAGCGGTTTCAGCAGGTAAAGCCGCGCCTGCCACAGGTCTTGCGTGCCTGCGGGCCGGGCGAATTGAAAGGCGGTGAAGCCGCGTGGACGAACGGTCAGCCGCGCCAGCAGCGGCGCGGGATCGGTCTGCACGCCCTGTTCAAGCTGCCGCAGCGCGGTGGTGGAGATCGGGCCGAGCCGCAACGCATCGCCGACGCGTCCGACCAGCCGCGCCAGCGCGCCCGGCACGCGCCAGACCGGCACGGGGCGCAGGCCCAGCCAGCGGCGCAGGCCGGTTGCCAGTTCGGATTGGGTCAGAACCTCCGGCCCGCCGATCTCCCACACCCCCGGCTGTAGCTCTGCCAGCATCCCCGCAATCACGACGGCCAGATCGGCGGCATGGATCGGGTTGAACGGTTGCGCGCCTGTTCCCACGACCGGCGTGACGAAGGGCAGGGCGGCGAAGCCGCGCAGCGCCGAGGTGCCGCCATAGCTGGTCTCTGCCATCACCAGACCGGGGCGCAATACCATGGCGCCAGCGGCCAGCGCCACCTGCTCCGACACCCGGCGCCAGCGGGCGAAAGGTGTGTCGGCCTCGATCCCCACCGCCGACACATGCAGGCACGGACCCGCCACCGCCGCCAGCACGGCGCGCAGCGCATGGTCATGCACGGCGGCAAAGGCTTGCTCGTTCCCGGTCAGAAGACCAGCGGCATTCACCAGCGCACAATCCTGCACCTCAGCCCAGAAGCCGGGCGCATGGCTGGCCGGATCGGTCAGATCGGCCCGCAGCGTGCGAAAGCCCATGGCCTGCAAACGCTCCACCCGCCGGGCGGAGGCGATGACCTCATGCCCCGCGTCGCGCAGGGCGAAGGCAATATGCCGCCCGATGAAGCCGTCGGCGCCCAGAACCAGAACCTTCACCCGCATCACCCATGCCTTGATCTCACCCCAGACTACCTACGCGACCCCGCGATTCCAAGCGATGCGCCGTCACAGGGCAATTGCGTCTTTTCCCTGTTGCCCTCGCGTGTTACGCGCGTTCCCGCAGGATTCCCTTGAGGGCGCGGCCGATGTATCAGCTCGAGGAAGAGACCGAAGCCGACTGGTGGGAGGTGGAGGCGCTTTACGACCTTTGCTTTGCGCCGGGGCGAACGGCGCTTTCCTCCTATCGGCTGCGTGACGGCGTGGCGACGGTGGCGCCGCTGTGCCTTGTTTTGCGGGATGAAACCGGCACACTTGCGGCCGCGATCCGCTACTGGCCCGCCGAAGTGGGCGAACATGATGTGCTGCTGCTGGGGCCGGTGGCTGTGCACCCGACGCGTCAGGGTGAGGGGTTGGGCGGCCTTCTGATCAACGAAAGCCTGGCCGAGGCGCGGCGCCTTGGCTGGGAACGGGTGATGCTGGTGGGGGATGCGCCCTATTACAAGCGTTTCGGCTTTAGCAAGCTGGAGGGGGTGGTGATGCCGCCGCCGACCAACCCCGACCGGGTTCTGGGTATCGCGTTGGTGCGCGGGGCCTGGGATGGGGTCACCGGCACAGTGACGAAGGCGCGGTCCTGATCGAAGGCCCATTGCGCAAGGCCGCCGCGCTTCCTACTTTCGGAATATGAGCGACGATCAGTCCCCGGACCCCGCCCCTGAAAGCGCCGATGCGGCGCTGCCCGCGCCCCGGCGCGCGGCCTTCCCCGATTACGAGATTGCCGAGCTTGCCCGGCGTGCGCGTAAGACCAACGGGCCTCTGATGTCTTTGCTTCAAAAGCTGGGCGGTTCGGTGGAGACGCAGATGAACCGGCTGCCCGATGCCGCGCGCAACCGGATCGAGGCGCTGACCATGGCGACGCTGACCCGTGCGCTGGGGGTTGCGGCGCTGGGGCGTCATGCGCCCGATATCGGCCCCGCCGGGGCGCCGCTGGCGGCGGCGATCAGTGGTGCGGCGGGCGGCGCGGGCGGGCTTGCCACTTCCATCGCCGAACTTCCCGTGACCATCACGCTGATCCTGTCGGCCATCCGCAAGGCGGCGGAGGACGAGGGGTTCGACACTGCCGATCCCGCCATTCAGGCAGAGATCCTGCGCTGTTTCGCAGCGGGTACGCCCTCGGGCGGCGATGACGGGGTGAATACTGCGCTCATCGGTGCGCGGCTGACGCTGACCGGACCGGCCCTGCAAAAGCTTATCGCCACGCTGGCGCCGAAGATCGCGGCGGGGCTGAGCCAGAAGCTTGCGGCGCAGGCGGTGCCGGTTCTGGGCGCACTGTCCGGCGCGGCGGTGAACGCGGCTTTCCTGAGCCATTATCGCGAGCTTGCGCGCATCCGCTTTCGCCTGCTGCGGCTGGCGCAGGAGCATGGCGCCGAACGGGTGGTCGCCCGCTTCAACGCGGCGGCCAGCGTGAAGCCGCTGCTGCGGTCGGACTGATCACTCCGGCAAGGTGGCGAGCCAGCCCATCACCGCCGGGCGCACGCTTTCCACGCCTTCCGCCATGGCCGCGGTGACCACCGCGCGCACCTCTCGCAGATCGACCTGACGCAGCAATGATTTCACCGGCCCGATGGAGGCGGGACGCATCGACAGCGTGCCGATGCTCAGCGAGGCAAAGACCATGGCCTCGATGGGCCTGCCCGCATCCTCGCCACAGAAGGAAAGCTGGGCGTTGCTTTCCGCGCAGCGATCCGCAATCAGCCGCAGGAAGCGCAGGAAAGAGGTGTTCAGCGTGTCATAGCGGCGGCGCACCCGTTCATTTTCACGGTCGGCGGCGAAGAAGAACTGCTTCAGATCATTGCCACCGATGGAAATGAAATCGGCGGATTCGAAAAACGCCTTGGGCGCGAAGGCCAGGCTGGGGGTTTCCAGCATCGCACCGATGCGCAGGGTTTCGGGCACGGGATGACCCATGGCCGCCTCGCGGTCGCGCTGGTGCAGCAATTCATTGCGGGCGGTGACGAATTCCTCATGTTCGGAGATGAAGGGGAACATCACGGTCAGGGGGCGCCCCTGTGCGGCGCGCAGCAGCGCCTGCAACTGCATCCGCAGCACGCCGCGTTTGTCGAGACCGACGCGGATCGCGCGCCAGCCCATCGCGGGGTTCGGCTCGTCCTGCGGCTTCATGTAGGGCAGCACCTTGTCCGAGCCGATGTCCAGCGTCCGGAAGGCCACAGGCCGCCCATTGGCCGCATCCATGACGCGGGCGTACAGCTTGGCAAGCTCGTCCCGTTTCGGCATCTGGTTGCGGATCAGGAATTGCAGCTCGGTGCGGAACAGGCCCACGCCCTCGGCCCCCGAATTCTCGATCGAGGGCAGATCGGCCATCAGGCCCGCATTCATGTAAAGCCGGGTCACCGTGCCGCAGCGCGATTCCGCAGGCAGGCCGCGCAGGCTGGCATAGCGCTCCTGCGCCTTGGCCTGCATCGCCATCTTGTCGCGGAAACTGCGCACCACCACCTCGTCCGGGCGCAGATGCACAGTGCCACTGTCGCCGTCGACGAGGATCGGATCGCCGTTCAGCGCCTCGGAGGTGATGCGTTCGGCATGGATGATCAGCGGGATGACCAGCGCGCGGGCAACGATGGCAGCATGGCTGCCGACCGAGCCTTCCTCCAGAACCACGCCGCGCAGTTTGCGGCCGTATTCCAGAAGTTCGGCGGGGCCGATGTTGCGGGCCACCAGAATCGGGTTTTCCGGCATGGTCGCGCCGGTATCCTGCCCCTGTCCGGTCAGGATGCGCAGCAAGCGGTTTGACAGGTCGTCCAGATCGTTCAGCCGTTCGCGCAGATAGGCGTCGGGCACCTGTTCCAGACGGGCGCGGGCTGCGGATTGTTCCTTTTCCACTGCCGCTTCGGCCGACAGGCCGCGCTGGATATCCTCTTCCATCCGGCGCAGCCAGCCACGCGAGCGGGCGAACATGCGATAGGCTTCCAGCACCTGCCGCTGATCCTTGTCCAGCGACTCCGCGCTCAGCAGATCGTCGATGGAGATGCGCAACTGGCCCACCGCGTCGCGGATGCGGTCGATCTCGGTCAGCGGATCGTCGGCCACCGGATTGGTGACGACGACGCGCGGCTCGTGCAGCCAGACATTGCCTTCGGCCGTGCCTTCCTGCCCGGTGCCGCCGCGAAAGATGCGCGGCTGTCGGTGCAGGGCGCCGGGGCCTTCGCCTTCGCCGACGAAGGCGCCAAGCTCGGTCATCTCGGCCAGCACCATGGCCACGACTTCCAGCGCATAGACCTCATCATCCGAGAACTGCCGCGCCGTGCGGGACTGCACGACCAGAACGCCCAGCTTTTCCCCGACCCGCTGGATCGGCACGCCGAGGAAGCTGGAAAAGAGTTCCTCGCCGGTTTCCGGCATGTAGCGGAAGCCGCGCTCTGACGGCGCATCGGCCGCATTGACCGGCGTCGCGGTCCGCGCGACGCGCCCGACCAGACCTTCACCCACCTTCATGCGGGTCTGGTGGACGGCCTCTTTCTTCAGCCCCTCGGTCGCACAAAGCTCCAGCGTATCCTCGTCGCGGAACAGGTAGATCGAACAGACTTCGGTCCCCATGGAATCGGCGATCAGATGGGTGATGCGGTCCAGCCTGTCCTGGCCCTTGCCGGGCAGGGCAAGGCTGTCGCGCAGGCGGCGGAGGAGTTTGCGGCTGTCGCTCTCGCTGCGTTCGGGCATGTTTGGGGGTGCCGTCCTTCTGGATGCCTTTGCCCCCTTTAATCACAGCACGCGGCAAAACGGAACGGGGGAGAGGGTCGCGCCCCGAAGTCACCGCCAACTGCTGCCGATTTGGGCAGTGCCGTCCCCGGACGCATTGCATCCGGCAAGGGATGTGCCGGACAACCATGGCGTGCGGCGCAAGAGACGATGGGAACCGGCGGCAAGTCTTCCCGCGCCTGACCCGCGGACGATTCGGGAATCCGTGGGCTGGTGCTGACTCCGTCCCGCGCCTGCATCCGGCGCGGTCCGTTGCAGATTTGGGGCGCAGAATGAAAAACGCCCCGCAGAGTGCGGGGCGTCCGGGTCGGCTTTGGCCGCGATCAGGCTTTTTCCAGCTCGAACGCATCGTGCAGCGCCTGCACGGCCAGTTCCATATACTTGCGGTCGATCAGGACCGAGATCTTGATTTCCGAGGTCGAGATGACCTTGATGTTCACGCCCTCGTTGGCCAGCGCCTTGAACATCTTGGCGGCGACACCCGTATGGCTGCGCATGCCGATGCCAACGACCGAGACCTTGGCGACATCGGTGTCGATGATCAGCTCGTCATATTTGATGACGCCGGCGGCGCGGGCATCTTCCATCGCCTTCTTGGCGCGCTCGACCTGGTTGATCGGGCAGGAGAAGGTCATGTCGGTGACGGCGCCGGGATGGCTGTCGTCATAATCCTTCTCGCTGATGTTCTGAACGATCATGTCGACGTTCACGCCCGCCTCGGCCAGCGGGCCGAAGATGGCCTGGGCCACGCCCGGACGATCCTCGATGGTGAAGAGGGTGATCTTCGCTTCCTCGCGCGAGAAGGCGATGCCCGAGACGACTTTCGATTCCATGATTTCCTCCTCGTCGCAGACCAGGGTGCCAGAGTTTTCGTCGGTATCCTCGAAGGACGACAGCACGCGCAGCCGCACCTTGTAGCGCATTGCCAGTTCGACGGACCGGGTTTGCAGCACCTTCGCGCCGAGGCTGGCAAGTTCCAGCATTTCCTCGAAGGCGATCTTGTTCAGCTTGCGCGCCTTGTCAGACACGCGGGGGTCGGTGGTGTAGACGCCATCGACATCGGTATAGATATCGCAGCGTTCGGCCCCGAAGGCGGCGGCAAAGGCCACCGCCGTAGTATCCGAACCGCCCCGGCCCAGCGTGGTGATGCGGCCCTCGGCAGACAGGCCCTGAAAGCCCGCGACCACGGCAACCTTGAAGCCTTCGGCGAATTTCGCGTCGATATTCTCGCGCGGGATCGACACGAACCGGGCCGAGCCATGCGCCGAGGTGGTATTGATCGGCACCTGCCAGCCCTGCCAGGACCGGGCGGGCACGCCCATCTCCTGCAGGCGCAGCGCCATCAGACCGGCGGTCACATTCTCGCCCGAGGCCACCACCGCGTCATATTCGCGGGCGTCGTAAAGCTTCGACGTGCCCTCGACCCAGCCGACCAGTTCATTGGTCTTGCCCGACATGGCAGAGACGATGACGATCACGTCATAGCCACGCTCGACCTCGCGCTGCACCTTCTTCGCGGCATTTTCGATCCGCGCGAGATCGCCCACCGAGGTGCCACCGAATTTCATCACCAGAAGCGGCATGGCCAACCCCCGTTCTGCCATTAAAACCGCGCGTTCCATACCAGAAGCGGGGGGGGATGCAAGCGCGCTTTCCGATGGGGAAGGCGGTTCAGTCCAGCCGGAAGTTCACCGGCTGCAAGGGCGGCGGCGCGGCTTCGCCCAGATGCGGCGCGAGACCGATCTCGGCCAGACGGCAGATCGCATCCAGAGGCAGCGCATTCGCTGTATTGCCAAAGGGATGCGCCAGTTCCTCGGTCACCTCGGCCAGGCCGAAGAAAGTATAGGCCACGATCAGCGCGAAGACCGGCGTCAGCCAGCCCGCGGGTTCTACCAGCGCAAGCGGCAGCAGCAGGCAATAGAGCCAGCTCGTGCGGAAGACCAGCAGGGAATAGACGTAGGGCAGCGGCGTTGCGCGGATACGCTCGCAACCGGCCTGTGCAAGGGCGATGCCGGACAGGCGGGCCGAAAGGGTGCGGGCGCCGAAGCCGTCCAGCCGCCCGTTGTGGCGAGCCTCGGCCAGCAGGCGGTTCATCGCATCCAGCTTCACATCCGGGCCTTCGCCCGCCGGAAGCGGCAGGCCGCGCAGCGCACTGCGGTGCAGATGCAGGAAATCACGCATTGACCGCAGCAACTGCATCCGGATCTCGGTGTCGTCGAGAAACAGATCCGCTTCGCGCGCGAGGCTGCGGCTGTCGGCCAGAAGCCCGCCCCAAAGTTTGCGTGCCTCCCACCAGCGGTCATAGGCCGCATTGTTGCGAAAACCCAGAAACAGCGACAGGGCGACGCCGAAAACCGCGAAGGGGGTGGCGCTCAGATGTGGCAGCGGCATGACGTTGTGATCCCACAGCATTGCAGCCACCGCCAGCACGCCCACCAGCGCAAGCTGCGGCGCGATATGCGGCAGGACCGAACCGCGCAGGGCGAACAGCAGCTCTGCCGTGCCGGGTTTTTCGCGCAGGATCATCGCGGCCTCCGTCTTTCCTGCCCTTGGATCGGCCCGAAGCCGCCATCCGTCAAGGCCGGAGCCGACAGGGCCGCGCCTGTCTGCGACGGTCTCAGGCCCGTGCCGCGCCGAAATGGTGCAGCGCAGCCACCGCGCAGGAGGCGAGCCGCGACATCGGGCTGTCTGAACGGGAGTTGAGGATCACCGGCACCCGCGCGCCCATCACCAGCCCCGCGCCTTCTGCATGGCTGATGAAGGCAAGCTGCTTGGCCAGCATGTTGCCTGCGTCGATGTCGGGCACGACAAGGATATTGGCCCGCCCTGCCACGCCGCCCTGCAAACCCTTGGTGCGGGCCGCGCCGATATCCACCGCATTGTCCATCGCCAGCGGCCCGTCGACCAGCCCGCCCCTGATCTGGCCGCGCTCGGCCATTTTCGACAGCAGCGCCGCGTCGATGGAGGACTGGATGGCGGGGGTCACGGTTTCCACCGCGCTCAGCACACCGACACGCGGCTCCATCCCCAGTGACAGCGCGAGGTCGATGGCGTTCTGGCAGATGTCCATCTTGGTGGTGAGGTCGGGCGCGATATTGATGGCGGCATCCGTCACCATCACCGGCTGCGGCTGGCCCGGCACATCCATGACGAAGATATGGGTGAAGCGGCGGCCGATGCGCAGGCCTGTGTCGCGGTCAAGCATCGGGCGCAGCAGGTCTTCGGTATGAAGGTGCCCCTTCATCACCGCGGCCGCGCGGCCTTCATGCACCAGCTTGCAGGCCATGGCCGAGGCCGCCGCATCACCCGAGGTCACGTCGATCAGTTCGAACCCCGAAATATCGGCGCCGGTTTCCGCCGCCGCCGTGCGGATCGCGGCCGCCTTGCCGATCAGAATGGGGGTGATCAGGCTTTCCCGCGCCGCCAGCAGCGCGCCGCCCAGTGAATTGGCGTCATCGGGGCAGACCACGGCTGTGGGCAGCGCGGGCAGAGGTCGTGCGCGATCCAGAAGCGCATCGAAATGCCGGTGGCGCTGCACGATGAGGCCCGGAACCTCGATATCGTCGCGGCGGAATTTCACCGTGGGCGCCTGTACCTCGGCCTCGCCCGACAGCAGCAGCGCATCGTCGCCGGTGCGGCGGATCTCGGTCCCCAGACGCAGAACGTTGTCCGAGCGCTTTTCCAGCACGGTGACGCGGCAGACCAGTTCATCGCCCGCATGGGCCCGGGCATGAAAATCCAGCGTCTGCCGCAGGTAAAGCGTGCCGGGGCCGGGCAGTTGCGTGCCGAGTACCCCGGAGATCAGCGCGCCCAGAAACATCCCCGGCGTGATCTGTTCGGGGTGGCCATCACCATCGGTATCGGCATTGGGCAGGTGCATCGGGTTATAGTTCCCCGAGGCGGCGGCAAAGACATAAAGATCGTCGGGTGTCACCAGTCGCCGGATTTCGGCGCTGTCGCCTGCGGCGATTTCGTCAAAGGTCCGGTTCACCATATGCATCGGCATCTCCCTTGCGTGGGCAGGGGATGGGTGACCGGGAATCGGGGCGCGGGTCAAGCCGTGGCGCGACGGCAGGCCCATGCAAAAGGCCCGGAGATGCCTCCGGGCCCTGCAAGTCAGCGGAAAGGGAAAGGATCACTCCTTCGCGCGTTCCACATAGCTGTTGTCGGTGGTGTTGATCACGATGCGGGTGCCGACGCCGATATGCGGCGGAACCATCACGCGAATACCGCCGGTGCAGATCGCGGGCTTGTAGCTGGACGAGGCGGTCTGACCCTTGACGACCGGCTCGGTCTCTTCAACCTCGACGGTAACCTTTTGCGGCAGTTCGATCGACAGTGCCACGCCCTCGTGGGTCAGGATCCAGACGCGGATACCGTCGCGCAGGTGGACCTTGGCATCGCCGACGACATCCTCGGACACGGCGATCTGCTCGTAGCTCTCGGGGTTCATGAAGTGGAAGCCTTCGCCATCCTCATAGAGGAAGTCGAATTCGTTCTCGTCGACATGCGCCTTTTCCACGCTGTCCACGGTCCGCCAGCGCTCCTGCACTTTCACGCCATCCGAGATGCGGCGCATCTCGACCTGGGTCACCGAGTTGCCCTTGCCCGGATGCACGTTTTCGGCGGCGATCACGACATGCAGCACGCCGTTGAGGTCGATCACGTTGCCCTTGCGGATCGAAGAGGCGATCACTTTAGCCATTGTTACGGTCCTTGGTTGGAATTGAGACAGGCTCTGGCGCCCGGATGGCGAAGCGCCTAAACCATCCGCGACCCGATTTCCAGAGAAAAGCCCGCGAAATGAGCCCGACACCCTGGTGGAACCCCGCGCGCCACGCCGACCGCCGCCCCGCGCTGCTGGCGCGTGCCCGCCTTCAGGCCGCGCTGCGCGGCTGGTTCGCGGGGCAGGATTTCCTTGAGGTCGATCCGGTGGCGCTTCAGGTCAGTCCCGGCAATGAGGCGCATCTGCACGCTTTTGCCACCGAGGCCATTGGCAACGACGGGCAGCCGGTTCAGATGTATCTGCATACCTCGCCCGAGTTTGCGATGAAAAAGCTGCTGTCGGCGGGGGAGGAACGGATCTTTGCTTTCGCGCATGTCTGGCGCAACCGCGAGCGCGGGGCGCTGCACAGCCCGGAATTCACCATGCTGGAATGGTATCGCGTGGGTCAGGATTACACGGTGCTGATGGAGGATTGCGCGGCGATGCTGCGGCTTGCCGCCGAGGCGGCGGGGGTCACCACATTACAGTATCGCGGCATCACCTGTGATCCTTTCGCGGCGCCGGAACGACTGTCGGTGGCCGAGGCGTTCGGGCGTTTCGCCGGGATCGACCTGCTCGCGACCTGTGACGGGGCGGAGACGGATGCCGCTGCCTTGCGTGCGCAGGCGCGCGCGGCAGGTATCAAGGTGCGGGATGACGACACCTGGTCTTTCCTGCTGTCCAAGATCCTTGTGGAAAAGGTCGAACCCCATCTGGGCCATGGCCGCGCGACGATCCTTGACCGCTACCCGACCGCCGAGGCCGCACTGGCGCGGCGTTGCGCCGATGACGCCCGCGTGGCGGAACGGTTCGAGATCTATGCCTGCGGGGTGGAACTGGCGAACGGGTTTGGCGAGTTGACCGACCCTGCCGAACAGCGCCGCCGTTTCGAGGCCGAGATGGACGAGAAGCAGGGCATCTACGGCGAACGTTACCCGCTCGACGAGGATTTTCTGGCAGCGCTCGCCTTCATGCCTGCGGCCAGTGGTATCGCTCTGGGGTTCGACCGGCTGGTGATGCTGGCGACCCATGCGCCCCGGATCGACGACGTGATCTGGACCCCGGTCGCGGGGGGCTGAACCTGCCGCGCTGTCGCATTCGCGGGCAGTTGCCGCGCGAACGGGCAGGGCAGCTCAGGGTGCCGTAAGGTCATTTCATGTTTTTTGCCCTGTGGTAAGAAAACCTTACCGAATGCTATCTTGCCGCGCAGAAAACGGTTCTCAAACCCGTTTGGGGCCGCTAGGCTGCCCGTCGACACCGATGGCGCGGCAGATCCGGCCGCGTTGTGCAATGAGGAGGAACGGATGGATCGTCGGAAGTTTTTGAGGAATGCGGGTCTTGGCGGTTTGGCAGCCGGGGGGCTTGCGGCACCGGCGCTGGCGCAGGAGGCTCCGAAGGTGACGTGGCGCCTGACCTCGTCCTTCCCGAAGTCGCTGGATACGATCTATGGGGCGGCCGAAGTGCTGTCGCAGCGGATTTCCGAAGCGACGGACGGCAATTTCACCATCCAGTGCTTCCCGGCGGGCGAACTGGTTCCGGGCCTGCAGGCCGCTGACGAGGTGAGCGCGGGCAACATCGAGGCCTGCCACACCGTCGGTTACTATTACTGGGGCAAAGACCCGACCTGGGCGGTGGCGGCGGCTGTGCCGTTCTCGCTGTCGGCGCGCGGCATCAATGCCTGGCACTACCATGGCGGCGGGATCGACCTTTACAACGAATTCCTGGCCGACAAGAACATCTTCGCGCTGCCGGGTGGCAACACCGGCGTGCAGATGGGTGGCTGGTTCCGCAAGGAAATCAACACCGTCGAGGATCTGAAGGGCCTGAAGTTCCGCGTTGGCGGCTTTGCGGGCAAAGTGCTGGAAAAGCTGGGCGTCGTGCCGCAGCAGATCGCCGGCGGCGACATCTATCCGTCGCTGGAAAAAGGCACCATCGACGGCGCCGAATGGGTCGGCCCCTATGACGACGAGAAGCTGGGCTTCTACAAGGTGGCGCCCTACTATTACTATCCCGGCTGGTGGGAAGGTGGCCCGACCGTCCACTTCATGTTCGGCAAGGCCGCCTATGAGGGGCTGCCGAAGAACTATCAGTCGCTGCTGCGTTCGATCTGCCAGGGTGTCGATGCCGACATGCTGCAAAAGTACGACTACAAGAACCCGACCGCGATCAAGAGCCTCGTGGCCAATGGCACGCAGCTGCGTCCGTTCAGCCCCGAGATCCTGAGCGCCTGCTTCGACGCCGCGAATGAGGTCTATGCCGACATGGAGGCCACCAACCCGGCCTTCGCGAAGATCTGGCAGTCGATCAAGGCGTTCCGTTCGGAGAACTACACCTGGGCGCAGATCGCCGAATACAACTACGACACCTTCATGATGATGCAACAGAACGCGGGCAAGCTGTAAGTCTTCCCCGTTTCGTAGCCGGGGGTCATCCGGCGCGAACAACCTCTCCCCCGGTTCGGAAGGACCGGGGGTTTTTCTTTGTCACGGTCCGGGACGCGATCTGATGTGATGCGCTGAGATGGAAAAGGCCCCTCCCGGTCGGGAGGGGCCTTTGTGCTGTCGCAAGGGGTCGCGATCAGTTCTGCGGCTGGGGTTCCGGTTGCCCGATGGCAGGCGCGCCCAAAGAGGGTTGGCCCAGAGACGGCTGGCCCAGAGAGGGTTGGCCGAGTGAGGGTTGGCCGAGTGAGGGCTGGCCGGGGGCGGGGGCCGGGGTGCCGCCGAGATTCGGCTGACCCAGGCCGCCACCCAGGCTACCCGGTTGGCCGAGACCACCACCCAGACCACCACCAAGTCCGCCGCCGCCGAGGCTCGGCATCTGCGGCAGGGTGATGGTGACATTGGTGGTATCCACCGGCTTGCCCTTGTAGTGCATCACCAGCCCCGGGAAGCCGATCACGACGGCCACCATCACGATCTGGATGAACACGAAGGGTACGGCCCCCCAGTAGATCTGCCCTGTCGTCACCGGAGCGGTTTCCTTGCCGGTTACCTTGTCGATGTAGGGCAGGCGTGGCGCGACCGAGCGCAGGAAGAACAGCGCAAAGCCGAAGGGTGGGTGCATGAACGAGGTCTGCATGTTCACGCCAAGGATGACGCCCAGCCAGATCAGGTCGATCCCCAGCGCCTCAGCCGGGGCAACAAGCAGCGGTACGATGATGAAGGCCAGCTCGAAGAAATCGAGGAAGAAGGCCAGGAAGAACACCAGCACCGACACCACGATCAGGAAGCCCATCTGCCCGCCCGGAAGCGAGGTCAGCAGGTGTTCCACCCAGAGGTGCCCGTTCACGCCATAGAAGGTCAGCGAGAAGACCCGTGCCCCCAGCAGGATGAACATGACGAAGGCAGACAGGCGGGTGGTCGAGGCGAGCGCCTGGCTGATGACCGGCAGGGTCAGCCGCTTCTTGGCCGCCGCCAGAACCATGGCGCCCACCGCGCCCATGGCGCCGCCCTCGGTTGGCGTGGCAATGCCGAGGAAGATGGTGCCGAGCACGAGGAAGATCAGCGCGAGCGGCGGGATCAGCACGATGATCACCTGTTGCGCCAGACGCGACATGACCCCGATTTTCAGCGCCTTGTCCAGCAGAGCCGCCAGATAGACCAGGCCGATGCCGATGGTAGGCGCATAGATGTCGGCATTGGTGCCGACCTTGGGGTGCAGCCAGTGGAAGGCAGCATAGGATAGTGCCGCGCCGACCGCGATGGCCACCAGCAGCGAGGTGACGCCCGAGCCGAGTGTCCGCGCCTCCAGCGGCAGGGCGGGCATCGACTTTGGCCGGAGGATCGACATCACCAGCACATAACCGAGGTAGATGCCGGTCAGCACCAGACCGGGCAGCAGGGCACCGGCATACATGTCACCCACCGAACGGCCAAGCTGGTCGGCCAGAACGATCAGAACGAGGCTGGGCGGGATGATCTGTGCCAGGGTGCCCGAAGCCGCGATGACCCCGGAGGCGATGGAACGGTCATAGCCATAGCGCAGCATGATCGGCAGCGAGATCAGGCCCATCGCGATCACACTGGCCGCCACCACGCCGGTCGTCGCCGCCAGCAGCGCGCCCACGATGATCACCGCATAGGCAAGACCGCCACGAACCGGCCCGAAAAGTTGACCGATCGTATCCAGCAGATCCTCGGCCATGCCGGATCGTTCAAGCACGATCCCCATGAAGGTAAAGAAGGGGATGGCAAGTAATGTCTCGTTCGACAAGACCCCCCACAGCCGGTTCGGCATCGTGTTCAGCAGAGGCCAGTCAAGATTGATCGCCCCACCGGACAGGGGGGCGAGTTCGACCCCGATGAAGAAGAACAACAGCCCGTTCGCCGCCAGCGAGAACGCCACCGGATAGCCCAGCAGCAGAAACACCACCAGTGACACGAACATGATCGGCGCAAGGTTCAGCGCGATGAATTCCATCATTTGACGTTCTCCCGCGCCATTTCCTCACCTTCCAGTGTCGCTGCCGCATGGGAGGACACGAAGGGAGAGGGATCGGGTATCATGCCCCGCATCACCGCGATTTTCTTGATGATTTCAGAGACGCCCTGAAACGCCAGCAGCACGAAGCCTGCCAGCAGCAGGGCTTTGGCGGGCCAGAGGATCAGACCGCCCGAATTGGTGGAAACCTCGCCGATGCGTACCGAGCGCTGTACATAGGGCACCAGATACCAGACCATCAGAAGCACGAAGGGCATCAGGAACAGCAGATGGCCCAGCAGGTCGATCCAGTGCTGCACGCGCCGCGACCACAGGCCATAGACGATGTCGATGCGCACATGTTCGTTCTGTTTCAGCGTATAGGCCGCAGCCAGCAGGAAGGCGGCGCCGAACAGATACCACTGCATTTCCAGCCAGGCATTTGACGAGGTGCTGAACGCCTTTCGAACGATGGCATTCGCCGCGCTGATGATGACGGCAACCAGGATCAGCCACATGACTGATTTTCCTATAAACTCGTTGATACGGTCTATCGCGGCAGAGACTGCCAGCAGGCTCTTCATCTCGTAGATCCCCCCATATAAAGGCGCCTTTGCGGCGCTCATACCTCAGTTTGCCGAAATTGGTAAGAAAAGTTTTCCAAAATCGGGGATCGGGTTTTGCCCTAGCTTCTTTTTCATGGATTTTTGTTCGGAAACCAAGGGGGAAGTGGCGGAAATCCCTCCTGCATTCCGGTTCGGCGACCGCACATGCCGCTGCGGTTCTTGAGTTCCTCCCCCTTCGACCCTAAACCTATGGGACGCAACAAAGGAAGCCATTCATGCGTGTCTCTAGCGATCTTGCCGCGTCGATCGGCAATACCCCCCTCATCCGCCTGCGCAAGGCGAGCGAGCTGACGGGCTGCGAGATCCTCGGCAAGGCCGAGTTCATGAACCCGGGCCAGTCGGTGAAGGACCGCGCGGCGCTGTTCATCATCCGCGACGCCGTGGCGCGCGGCCTGCTGAAACCTGGCGGCACGATTGTCGAGGGCACGGCGGGCAATACCGGCATCGGCCTTGCCCTGGTCGGCGCCTCGATGGGCTTCCGCACCGTCATCGTGATCCCCGAGACGCAGAGCCAGGAAAAGAAGGACATGCTGCGCCTTGCCGGGGCCGAACTGGTGCAGGTGCCTGCGGCGCCCTACAAGAACCCGAACAACTATGTCCGTTATTCCGGTCGTCTGGCCGAAGAACTGGCGCGGACCGAACCGAACGGCGCGATCTGGGCGAACCAGTTCGACAATACCGCGAACCGTCAGGCACATATCGAAACCACCGGGCCTGAGATCTGGGAACAGACCGGCGGCAAGGTGGACGGGTTCATCTGCGCCGTCGGGTCGGGTGGTACGTTCGCTGGCGTTGGCATGGCCTTGCAGCCGAAGGGCGTGAAGATCGGTCTGGCCGATCCCGAGGGCGCGGCGCTGCATGCCTTCTACACCACCGGCACGCTGGATTCGCCCGGCTCCTCGATCACCGAGGGGATTGGTCAGGGCCGGATCACCGCCAACCTCGAAGGCTTCACCCCTGATTTCAGCTATCGCATCCCCGATGCCGAGGCGCTGCCCATTGTCTTTGACCTGCTGTCGGAAGAGGGGCTGTGCCTTGGCGGCTCGTCCGGCATCAACGTGGCGGGCGCCATCCGCATGGCGCGCGAGATGGGGCCGGGCCATACCATCGTCACCGTGCTTTGCGACTATGGCACGCGCTACCAGTCCAAGCTGTTCAACCCCGCCTTCCTGAAGGACAAGGGGCTGCCGGTGCCGGAATGGCTGGACGATGCCGGGCGCCGTCTGCCCGAAGTCTATCAGGACGCCTGATCGCAATGGTTCGTCCGGGGTTCCTGCGGTCACAACCGCTCGCGGTTCTGGCCTTCGTTCTGGCTTTGGCGTCCGGCATCGGTGCGGGCGCCGGATATGCCCAGGAAGGGCAGGGCGCCGATGCGCCTGCTTCCGCAGAAACACCGGCACCCGCAGAACCGCAGGGCCAGCCGCCCGCCGAACCGGCGATAGATGCGGCGAAGGTCGGGGCGGGCGCCGCCCCCGCGATGGGAGGGCTGAGCAAGAGCCAGACCGCCGGGTCGACGACCGGCGGCAAGTCGATCACGGTTTCGACGCCTGACAGCGCCAAGGTCGATTACGCGGCCTGGGAACAGATGGGCCAGCGCGCCGACCGCGCCCTGGCCGATGCCAATACCTCGAACAACGGGCTGGAACTTCTGCGTGGCCAGCTTGTTGCCTGGCGCACCAAATTCCAGACTGCGCAGACTGCCAACAGTTCGCGGATCACCCGCCTTCGCGACCAGATCTCTGCCCTGGGGCCGGTTCCGGCCGAAGGCCAGTCCGAGGCGCCGGAAATCGCGCAGCGTCGGCGCGACCTTTCGGAGGAGCTGTCGCGGCTTGAGGCGCCGGGGCGCGCGGCGGAAGAGGCCTATCGCCGGGCCAACGGGCTGATTGCGCAGATCGACGCCGTTTTGCGCGACCGGCAGGCCAAGCAACTGCTCAAGCTCTGGCCCAGCCCGGCCAATCCGGCGAACTGGGAGGATGCGGCCATTGCCGTGCGCGATACCGGCGCAACGATCTGGCGCGACCTGACGAACAACTGGCAGCGCGCCGACCGCCGGGCCGAGATGTTCGATACCCTGCCGGTGATCGGTATTCTTCTGGTCATGGCGGTGGTGCTGATCTGGCGTGGCCGCGTCTGGATCGAACGCTTTGCCAACTGGTTGCAGGGCCCCAGCCGATCCGGCCGCTGGAGCCGCGTGCTTGCCTTCATCGCCTCGCTGGGCCAGATCGTCGTGCCCTCGGTGGGTGTGATCATGGTCGCGGTGGCGGCGCTGGCGTCGAAGATGTTCACCGGCATGGCGGCCAGTATGGTCGAGGGGCTGGTGCTGACCGGCATCACTCTGTTCACCGGCATCTGGCTGGCGGCGCGGGTCTTCCCGAAACATCCCGATGATGGCGGCCCGCTGGGCTTTCCGGTGCAGACCCGGATCGAGGCGCGCTTTCATGTGCAGTTCATGGGGCTGCTGCTCGGCCTTGGCTCGCTGGAAACCGCGATCTTCCCGCCTGCGCAGCTGAGCGAAGCTGCGGTTCCGGTGATGAGCCTGCCGTTGCAGCTGTTGCTCAGCCTGACGCTGTGGCGTTTTGGTCATCTGGTGAACCGCTGTGCGGGTCAGCAGGCCAGCGACGGGTCCGTGGCAGGGGCGGCAGATGCCGGACGCTTCCGGCTGAGCCTGATCCAGATCATCGCGAAATTCGTCATCGCACTTGCCGTTGTCGCGCCCGTTCTGGCGCTGATCGGCTACAGCTCTGCCGCCAGCGCGCTGCTGTTCCCGGCCACGGCTTCGCTGTTCCTGATCGGCCTGCTGCTGATCCTTGTGCAACTGATCGGCGACCTCTGGGGCGCCGTGGTGCCGGGTGACGAGGATACCGCCGGGCAGGGGCTGCTGCCGGTGCTGGCGGGCTTTCTGCTGACGCTGGTGTCGCTGCCGGTCTTCGCCCTGATCTGGGGCGCGAGGATCGAGGATCTGGGCGAGTTGTGGAACCGCTTTGCCCAAGGGTTCACCATTGGCGAGACGCGGATATCACCGTCGAACTTCGTCTATTTCCTGATCCTGTTCATCATCGGCTATGGCGCCACCCGGCTGTTCCAGAGCGCGCTGCGCAGCTCGATCCTGCCCAAGACCAAGCTGGATCAGGGCGGGCGCAACGCCATCGTCTCGGGCACCGGCTATGTGGGGATCTTTCTTGCCGCGCTGATCGCGGTTTCCGCCGCCGGGATCGACCTGTCGGGTCTGGCCATCGTCGCCTCCGCCCTGTCGGTCGGTATCGGTTTCGGCCTTCAGAACATTGTGCAGAACTTCGTTTCCGGCATCATCCTGCTGATCGAACGTCCGGTCAGCGAGGGCGACTGGATCGAGGTCGGCGGCGTGACCGGCACGGTCAAGTCGATCTCCGTGCGTTCGACCCGCATCCAGACCTTCGACCGCTCGGATGTGATCGTGCCCAATGCCGATCTGGTCAGCCAGCAGGTGACGAACTGGACGCGGTTCAGCCTGGCCGGGCGGGTCATCGTGCCCGTCGGTGTGGATTACAGCTCTGACACCGAACAGGTGGCCCGCATCCTGCGCGAGATCGCAGAGGCGCATCCGCTTGTGGTGCTGGAGCCGCCGCCCAGCGTGGCCTTCATGGGGCTTGGTGCGGATGCGCTGAACTTCGAGATCCGCATGATCATCCGCGACGTGAATTTCTCGCTGTCGGTTCGGACCGAAGTGAATCACGCCATCGTGCGCCGCTTCCGCGAAGAGGGCGTGGCGATGCCATTCTCGCAGCGCGACATCTGGCTGCGCAACCCCGAGGCGGTGGCCGAGGCGCTGGCCGGGCTGCGGGCTGCGGTGGGCGGTGCCGGACCCGTGGCCCCCGCTGGTGGCGACGGCTCTGCCGCGCGACCGCAACCGCGTCAGCGCGACGATATACAGCTTGACCCGCCAGCCGATCCGCGCGCAGACGAGATACCGGATTTCGACGACGGGACAGAACGATGACCGACACGCCCACACGCCTGCTGTTCCGCGAGGATGCCTATCTGCGCGATGCGCCCGCGCAGGTGCTGGCGCATACGCCCGAGGGCGGCATCGTGCTGGATGCCTCGATCTTCTATCCCACGGGCGGCGGGCAGCCGGGCGACAGCGGGCGGCTGGAATGGCAGGGCGGCACGCTGGACATTGCGACGGCGGTCAAGGTCGGCCCTGCACAGATCGCGCTGGTGGCCGCAGAGCCGCGCCCTTTGCCTCCGGTGGGCACCAGCCTGCGGCAGTATCTCGACTGGGAGCGCAGGCACCGCCACATGCGTGTTCATACCGCGCTGCACCTGCTGTCGGTCGTGATCCCCCTGCCGGTGACCGGCGGCCAGATCGGGGCCGAGCGCGGGCGTCTGGATTTCGACATGCCCGAACCGCCCGCCGATGTCGGGGCGCTGAATGAGGCGCTGAATGCGCTGATCGACCGCGATCTGCCGGTGGGCGAGCAATGGATCACCGATGCGGAGCTTGCCGCCAATCCGGGGCTGGTGAAAACCATGTCGGTCCGCCCGCCCGCCGGTCAGGGACGGGTGCGGCTGGTGCGGATCGGGCAGGGCGCAGGCCAGGTCGATCTGCAACCCTGTGGCGGCACCCATGTCGCCCGCACGGCCGAGATCGGCCGCGTCGAGATCGGCAAGATCGAGAACAAGGGCCGCCAGAACCGTCGGGTCAGCCTCACACTGGCGGATTGACGCGACAGCGCGTCACGACGGCTGCGGGGCGGACTGATGCGCTTTCGCGTCAGGGCGCGTTCACAACCCGTCAGGAATGCGGCTCAGCGCCCGCTGAATGATCGGGGGGGCATAACTCATGTCATGCACGGTATCCTGGCGCACGATGGCCCGCCACAGCGCCGGATCATGGGGCAGGCGCTCCAGCACGGCTGCCGTCATCCGGTTCATCCCGTCAATGCGCCGACGCACCAGAAGCGAGAATCCGGGGTAGAAGCGCATGTTCCCCTCCAGCCCGAATTCGAAGAAATTGATGTTCGACTGGTTCTGCCGGTCCTGGCAATAGATCGACACGCCATCGAGATGCTGCCGTACCAGGCCGAAATAGGCCAGCCGGGGGAAGCGGCGCGCATTCGGATTTTCCTGCTGGGCCAGCAGATTTTCCTCGAATCCCTTGAACAGGGTGACCTCGTCGCGCGTGCGGATCAGTGCAACGTTGGTGACGATTTTTCCCTGAAACATGAATGACTTGCGCCAGAATCTGTAAACCGCGTCCGGCAAGACCTCGGGGTCCACGGGGCGCGATCTTCCGATCAGAAGCTTGTCGCGCATCTCCAGCAGGAAGCGGTCGGGGATTGACCGGCGCAGATCTTCCAGCGGTTCCAGCAGAATGCGCGCATCCACCTCGAAATGGGTGCAGATCCGTGCAAGGATATCGGGACGCGGGAAGGCCTCCCCCGCGAGGTAGCGGTTGAACTGCGTGCGGTTGATCCCGATCTGCTGGCACAGGACCGAGATCGGCGGCCCACCGTCGCAAAGTTCGCGCAGATTGCGGCCGAAGATCGAACGGACTTCGGTCGGTGACAGGGGGGCCTTGGCCATGGGTCAACCCTCGGGCGGTGGTCTGACGCTGTTCAGCGTCACTCCTGAAACAAAATCGCAGGCTTGTCCACGGTATTGATGCGGAATTCCACATGCAGCGTCAAAGAGCCTGTGCATAAATGATTGAAAGGGCAAGCTTGCCCGAAGTTGGCGCAACCTGTTCGGAGACGGAGTGTCAGATGCTTGGGGTCGTGATCTGGAACTGCCATCGCACAGGCCGGGCGATTGTCTGGTGTTCCGATCATCGTGATCTGGCGCATTACGACGGGCCGGCCGCGGGCACTGCACCGCTGCGGATCGATGTCGGGGATCTGGTTGAAATGTCCTTCCTGCCGGACAGCAGCGTGCGTCGCTGTGCCGATCTGCGTTTGATCGAGCAGGGCTACATGCCCGATGTCGTCAGCGAATTGCGCGGTCGCCGCACCGCAATCGCCGCCGCATGACCGAAGGGCGGAGCCGGTGATACAGAACCGCACCGCAGCCCCTTGCACCCGTCCCGGAACTGCGGTTATACGGCTGCAACGGACAGTTGGCCGAGTGGTCGAAGGCGCACGCCTGGAAAGTGTGTAGGCGGGGAACCGTCTCGAGGGTTCGAATCCCTCACTGTCCGCCATCATCATAAAATCTTCTGTGTTTTTATGGTCTTTGGCCGTATTATTGTGTCTCGAATTGTGGTGCAAAAGGTGCATCGTTCTGGGCGTGGCGCAGGAGGTAGCGCGACGCCTTTGGGTGCCGCTGGTCGCGGGTTCGATCCCCGCCGCCCAGACCACGGAATCACGAACGCCAGACTGACTAAACCCCGAAACCCGCACACGAACAATCAGCCGCAAAATTGCGCTGCTGCAACTTTCAGTGTAAAACACTGCAAATTTGCGTGTCAGCTATCAACCAGAGCCTCACAGCCTCGGCAAGCGCCTTATTTTATTGAGGAAAGACGGCTGGCGACGGGTAACGACACCTAGCGACGGATAGGGCAACGCACTCTCTTAAAAACCCCTATGTTTTTGTCGCGTTACAGAAAGCGCGCGCTAGTTGCATCCTACGGCCAGTCGGAGACTTCCCGCCAAAAGGGCACTGTGGCTCGAAAACGCCTTGTATCGTTGGGCTAAACGCGGTTTTCCAACAGAGCGCCCGCAGGAGCCTTCGGAAACCGTCACTGGACTGGTTCGCGCTTTTGGCCCCCTAATTTTGTCCGATGTCCCATCGTGGACATACAGGTAAGCCATAGTGCCAATCTCGCTGCGCCTATCGATAAATGCCTTATTTTATTGGCTTAAGACGGCTCGGGACACCTTACGACAGGTAACGACGCTTCAGGCCTGGCACCGCCTCTTATGGCCCCCTGTTTCTGTCGCATTACATTTCCGCGTCAATCCGCCGCCAAATGGGGGAAAGAATGGTGGAAGCTGACGACGTGAAGTCGCAGATTTGTCAGCTATTTCAATAGGTTAAATGGAAGCAAGTGGCGGAGAGACAGGGATTCGAACCCTGGGTCGGCGCAAACCGACAACGGTTTTCGAGACCGCCGCATTCGACCACTCTGCCACCTCTCCGCGTCAGGGATCGTCGTGGAGCGGGGATTTAACGAAGCATTCGGGGGCTTGCAAGACCCCTTTCACAGAAAAGTTGAAAATTGCGTCAAGTTGCTGGAATGGGGCGGAAATCCCTTCGGGTGCTTGCGTCTCGCGGTGCGATCACGTGAAGATGTGGCCGGGCTGGTTGGCAAAGGCGTGGCGACGGGTTAGCTCTGGACCTGCGGCCCGCAAACGGGCCCGATGTGGCAGGAGGTAGGCCCGTGTCGAAATTCTGCGGCCCCGTGGCGATTCTGGCCGTGATGCTGGCGATGGGGCAGGCGCCGCTTGCCCATGCCGAGGCGCCGACCGGGGCGCCGGCGGCGGGGGCTTCTATTCCGGCCGGGCTGACCGAGCTGACCCGAACCCTGCACATTGACGAGCTGATCGCGGTCATGCGGGCAGAGGGGCTGGACTATGGTGCCGCGCTGAAGACCGAGATGCTGCCCGACAAGGCGCCTGCAGCCTGGGAGGCTTTGGTCTCGCATATCTATGACCCCGGGCGGATGCAGGCCGAGTTCGAGACCGCGCTGGCACGGGAACTCACCGGCGCACCGGAGGTCATTGCGGCTGCGGAGGCCTTCTTCGGCGATGCGCGAGGCCAGAAGATCCTGTCGCTGGAGATCGAGGCACGTCAGGCGCTGCTGGATGACAAGGTGGAGGAGGCCGCGCAGGCCGCCGTCGCCCGGATGGAGGCCGAAGGCGCCCCCCGGCTTGAGGCGCTGCACCGTTTCGCCGAGGCCAATGATCTGGTCGAGATGAATGTCATGGGCGCGATGAATGCCAATCTGGCCTTCTATCGCGGGCTCAATGCGGGCGGTGCCTTTGGCGATGCCATGTCCGAAGCCGACATGCTGGCCGAGGTTTGGGGGCAGGAGGCGCAGGTGCGCTCCGAGGCGGAGGACTGGCTCTGGCCCTATCTCTCGCTGGCCTATCAGCCGCTGTCGGATGAGGAACTGCAAGCCTATCAGCGGTTTTCCGAAAGTCCCGAGGGCAAGCGGCTGAATGCGGCGGTCTTCGCCGCATTCGATGGCATGTTCGTCCGCATCAGCACTGAACTCGGCCTTGCAGCGGGGCGTCAGATGCTGGGCGAAGACATCTGACGCGGGGCCGGTCAGCGGCCGTAGGTCGCGGTCAGACTGGCACTGCCCAACGCCTGTGCGCGGGCCATGAAGCTGATCATCGCGGGGCTGGCCAGCGCGCCTTTGGGCAGGGGCGCGGGCAGGGCGTAAAGCGTGACCGTGTAATGATGCGGCGCATCGCCTTCGGGCGGGCAGGCGCCACCAAACCCCGTGGTCCCGAAATCGGTGGCGGTTTCCACGGCGCCATCGGGCATATGTCCACTGGCGCCCGCAGGCAGGCCGGTCACATCGGCGGGCAGATTGGCCACCGACCAGTGCCACCAGCCTGATCCGGTCGGCGCGTCGGGGTCATGCATCATCAGGACGAAGGCCCCGGTGCCCTCGGGCGCGCCGTGCCATGCCAGATCGGGCGAGATATTGCCGCCGGTGCAGCCAAACCCGTTGAACACCTGATCCATGCCAAGCGTGCCTGTGCCAAGCGCATCCGAGGTCAGCACCATATCGGCTTCGGCGCCGCTGGCGATCAGGCTGGCGGCCAGAAGGACGGGATAGAAGGAACGCATTGCAATCTCCTGTTGCTGGGGATGCGTCCTTCTAGCCGGTCGTGACCCCCGGCATGGCCCCGTTCCGCGCAGGCTCTGCCCCGTTCCGCTCATCCTCGGACAGCGGGAGGCGGATTTCATGCGGTGCAAGGCCGAACCGCGCCCGGAAGCGCGCCGCAAACTGCTGGGGCGAGGCATAGCCCACTTCGGCGGCGATCCGCGACACCGGGAAGGCGGTGCATTGCAGCATCCCCAGCGCCTGCGTCAGCCGGGCATCGCGCAGCAGGACGGCAAAGCTGGTGCCCTCGGCGGCCAGATGACGGCGCAGGGTGGCGGGGCTGCGCGCCATCTGACTGGCGGCGCTGTTCGCCGTCCAGTCGGCAGCCGGATCGGCGGCGATCAGGGCGCGCAGCCGGTCTGACAGCCGGACGGGGCCGGGGGGCGGCAGAACCGCCCCGTCCAGCGCCAGCCACAGCGCCAGTTCCTCCAGCCGCAGCGCCAGCACATCGGCGGGCAGAACCGCGAAAGGCGAGGGCGCAAAGAAACCGCCAAGCAGGGTCGCAGCCGGTTCAGGAAGGGCGGCCAGCGGCATCGGTCTGGCCGAAGCGGGGCGCGGTGTGGCCGGAAGCCGCGCCATCGCCGCCTCGATCGCGGTGCGTGGCAGGGGCAGGGCGCGGGCCTCGTATCCACCGCGACCGTCGGGGATATTGCAAATGGTCATCGGCAATGCCTCGGGCAGCAGGACCAGCCCGCCCTCGGGCACCGCAAGCCGCTGCCCTGCCGTGATCACCTCTTTGACACCACGGCGCACTTCGATCAGCGCGGGCATCGGCGAGACCAGGCTGTGCATCCGGGCCTGCCTGGCCTGCCGGATGATCTGTCCGGGCAGCATGGTCATAGCGGCCACCGGCGGTTGACGGCGGCGGCGGATCGGGTCAGGCAGGGATATGTGTCGGCGCGGATCATGCCTCAGCATACCCCGAAGCCCGCGACAGACAAAGCCCGCCCGCACGGGTGTTGACTTCGTATCCCTGATCCCCGATAAGCGCGCATCCCGAAGGCTCGGTCCGAGTCAGCGGGCTTATTCTCATCTTCGCCCCCCGAGGGGCGCGCTGTCCGAGGCGGGGAAACCCGGCAACACCAAACCGGCAACGGGGCGGGGCCACAGGATGCGGAAGTTCGAAAAGGAAAGACCCATGTTCGCGGTCCTCAAGACGGGCGGCAAGCAATACAAGGTGCAGGCTGGTGACATCCTGCGCGTTGAAAAGCTCGCGGCCAATGCTGGCGACAAAGTCCAGTTCAACGAAATCCTGATGGTGGGCGGTGAAACCGTCACCCTCGGCGCTCCGACCGTTGCCGGCGCTGCCGTGCAGGCCGAGGTGATTGCCCAGATCAAGGGCGAGAAAACCATCCACTACGTCAAGCGTCGCCGCAAGCACAGCTCGCAGCGCACCAAAGGCCATCGTCAGCAGCTCACCCTGCTGCGCGTGACCGACGTGCTGTCCTCGGGTGCCGATAAATCGGGCGTCATGGCTGCCACCGGCACCGCCGATGCCCGCCGCGCCGCGCATAACAACGCACCGGCGAAATAAGGAGTAACACCCCATGGCACACAAGAAAGCAGGCGGCTCCTCGCGCAACGGTCGTGATTCGGCCGGTCGTCGTCTTGGCGTGAAGCTGTATGGCGGCCAGGCTGCCATTCCGGGCAACATCATCGTCCGTCAGCGTGGCACCACCTGGTTCCCGGGTGAAGGCGTCGGCATGGGCACCGATCATACGATCTTTGCCACTGTCGAAGGTCGCGTCACCTTCAAGAAGGGCCTCAAGGGCCGCACTTTCATTTCGGTCCTCCCGGTTGCGGAGGCGGCCGAGTAAGCCGAACCGTTACAACTGGCTTGTAACAAGGGGGTCGGCCGAAAGGCCGGCCCCTTTCCTCATTTTCGCCGCCAGTGTGCGGCAGGAAGGGGAAAAAACGGCCATGGCGGCTTTGGCAGCCCTTGTGCCGGAAAGACCCCGGCCCCAAGTCGCGGGAAGGGGGAGAGTTGAAGTTATTCGTGCGATGGGCGCCGGTTTGCGCCCGGGGGCGCTTCGAAGGAGGGAAGCGATGAAGCTGGATGTGATTGCGAAGGATCAGGATTTCACCGGGATCACCGGCTTTGGCCAGGTTGTCGACGGTGTGATCGGCGCGGGCCGTTTCGTGCTGCGCCCGGTCCGAAAATCCGATGCGGGCCTGTTTGCCATGTATGCGGGCGACCGCCGCGTGGCCGAGGCGACCCGCTCGATCCCGCATCCGCTTCCGCCAGGCGCGGCCGAGAACTTCGTGACCCGTGCCATGGCGCATGACGGGCGCGAAGAGGTCTGGGTGCTGGACGGATCGGCGCATGGTCTGGCCGAGGTCTTGGGCGTCATCAGCCTCAAGCGCATGGACGAGGCGCAGTTCAACCGCGATCAAAGCGAGATCGGTTACTGGGTGGCACCTGCCTTCTGGAACACGGGCTTTGCGTCCGAGGCGGTGCGCGCATTGGTGATGGCCAATCCGCAGAAGAACCGCACCATCTTTGCCGAGGTGTTTCAGGACAATCCGGGTTCGGCCCGTGTCCTGACCAATGCGGGGTTCCAGTATCTTGGCGATGCGGAAACCTTCTCGGTCGCCCGCAATTCCAGGGTCCCGACCTGGACCTACCTGCGCAAGCTGGACTGAGAGGATAGCATGACCCTCTCCGCCCGGCTGAACGCGGGGCGGAGACTGCTCCGCCCCCTGACGATACAGGACGAGGCCGCCGTCGTGGCGGCGCTGTCGCGGATCGAGGTTGCCGGCTGGCTGACCTCGGTGCCGCATCCCTATGGCGTGGCTGACTTCCGCGACTGGCTGGCTACCGCGCCGCGGAACGCGGTCTGGGCCATTGAGGATGCGGGGGTCTTCGTCGGCCTGATCGCCCTGAAACCCGATGGCCCCGGCTACTGGATTGTGCCCGAGGCGCAGGGGCGGGGTCATGCCTCCGCCGCACTGGCCGCCGTTCTGGCGGCGCATTTCGCTGACCCGGAGGCGGGCGACCTGCCCGCGCGGTGTTTTGCAGATAATGCGACTTCGGCGCATGTACTTGAAAAGGCGGGGTTTCGTGAACGGGGTAGGGCGATGCAATTCGCCCTTGCGCGGGGTGCCGAGGTCGAACAGCGAGTGTTCATGCTGGACCGTGACACATGGGCCGCGCGCAATCCGCTGGTGATCGACACGCCGCATCTGCGGCTGGCGCCTCTGGAGGTGCCGCGCGACATTGCGGCGCTGGCCCGGATCGGCGGGCAGGCGGTGGTGGCGCGCAACACGGGCAGCCTCTTGTCGCCCTGGCCCGAGGATGTGGTGCGCGCCTGGGTCGAGGCGCTGCCGTGGCGCGGCTGTCCCGGCTTCAGGCTGGGTGTCTGGCGCAATGGGCGGCTGATTGGTGTCGTGCAGCTTCAGCGCAAGGCATCAGAGATCGGCCTGTTCCTGGACCCCGCCGAATGGGGCAAGGGCTATGCGCGCGAGGCGTTGCAGGCGCTGATCGCCAGTGCCTTTGCCCGTTTCGGCCTGCCGTCGCTGAGTGCCACCGTCTTCGCCGACAACGCAGCCTCGCTGCGGTTGTTGCGGGGGCTTGGCTTCGTCGAGACCGGCCGGGGCGAGGGGGAAAGCCCGGCACGCATCGGCCTGCATCCGACGGTTCTGCTGCGGCTGGACCGCGCGGCCGGAAACGGGCAGGATGCGGCACCATGACCGCACCCTTTGCCATCCGTGACGCCACGCCCGACGATGCCGCCGGTATCGCCGCCATCTACAATGATGCCGTGCGCAACACGACCGCCATTCTGATGGAGGGCGAGGTCGATGCCGCGAACCGCATCGCCTGGATGCAGATGCGCGGGCAGTTGGGCTATCCGGTGCTGGTGGCGGCCGAAGGTGCGGCGGTGCTGGGCTATGCCAGCTTCGGCGACTGGCGCCCGTTTGACGGGTTCCGGGCCACGGTGGAAAACTCGGTCTATGTCGCACCCGAGGCGCGCGGGCGCGGCGTGGCGCTGGCCTTGTTGCAGGTTCTGACAGATCGTGCCCGCGCCTGTGGCAAGCACGAGATGGTTGCCGCCATCACCTCGGAAAATACCGCCTCGCTGCACCTTCATGCCCGCGCCGGTTTCGTGGAAACCGGCCGTATGCCCGAGGTCGGGCAAAAATTCGGCCGCTGGCTGGACCTCGTGTTCATGCAGCGCCGTCTTGACGACCGCGCCGCACCTCCGCCAGCGCCCTGAAACGCAAGCCCTGCTTGCGCCCGCGCGGCTTCGCGGCTATCGCCAATCATCCAATCCCGAAGGGGCTCGCCCATGAAATTCCTCGATCTCTGCAAAGTTTATATCCGCTCGGGCGGCGGCGGATCGGGCTGCGTCTCGTTCCGGCGCGAGAAGTTCATCGAATTTGGTGGCCCGGATGGCGGCGACGGCGGCAATGGCGGCTCGGTCTGGGCCGAGGCAGTCGAGGGGCTGAACACGCTGATCGACTTCCGCTACCAGCAGCATTTCTTCGCCAAGTCGGGCCAGCCCGGCATGGGCAACCAGAAAACCGGCAAGACCGGCGATGACATCGTGCTGAAAGTCCCGGTCGGAACCGAGATCATCGACGAGGACGAGGAGACCGTTCTGGCCGATCTGGTGGAGGTCGGGCAGAAGGTGTTGCTGGCCAAGGGCGGCAACGGCGGCTTCGGCAACCTGCATTTCAAGACCTCGACCAACCGCGCGCCCGCCCGCGCCAATCCGGGTCAGGAAGGGGTGGAGCGCACGATCTGGCTGCGCCTGAAACTGATCGCCGATGCCGGGCTGGTGGGCCTGCCCAACGCGGGCAAGTCGACATTCCTTGCCGCCGTGTCCAACGCCCGGCCGAAGATCGCGGATTACCCGTTCACCACGCTGGTGCCGAACCTGGGCGTGGTGGGGATCGACGGGCATGAATTCGTCATGGCCGATATTCCGGGGCTGATCGAGGGCGCGTCAGAGGGGCGGGGTCTGGGCGACCAGTTCCTTGCCCATGTCGAACGCTGTTCGGTCCTGCTGCATCTGGTGGATGGCACGTCGTCGACCATCACCAAGGATTACCGCACCATCGTGGGTGAGCTGGAAGCCTATGCCGAAGAGCTGGCGGACAAGCCGCGCATCCTTGCGATGAACAAGATTGACGCGCTGGACAAGAAAACCATCGGCACCCGCAAACGCGCGCTGGAGAAAGCCAGCGGCGGGCCGGTGCATCTGATTTCCGGCGCCACGGGCGAGGGCATCAAGGATGCGCTGCGCGCGATCCATGCCGAGATCATGGAAGACCGCAAATCCCGCATGCCGGTGGAGGTGAAGCCGTGGCAGCCCTGATGCAGATCGCCGCGCCCGATGTGCGCGCGGCGCGGCGGCTGGTGATCAAGATTGGCTCGGCCCTGCTGGTGGACCGGCAGAAGGGGCTGCGGCAGGGCTGGCTTTCCGCGCTGGCGCTGGATGTGGCCGAAGCCAAGCTGCGCGGAACACAGGTGGTGCTGGTGTCCTCCGGCTCCATCGCGCTGGGGCGGATGATCCTTGGCCTGCCCGCCGGGGCGCTGACGCTGGAACAATCGCAGGCCGCCGCGGCGGTCGGGCAGATCCGGCTGGCGCGTGCCTATGAGGAAGTGCTGGCGCCGCATGGGATCACCACTGGGCAGGTTCTGGTCACGCTGGAAGATACCGAGGACCGCCGCCGTTATCTGAACAGCCGCGCCACGATGGAGACACTGCTGGGGCTGGGCGTCGTGCCCATCGTGAATGAAAACGACACGGTGGCGACCGACGAGATCCGCTTTGGCGACAACGACCGGCTGGCGGCGCAGATCGCCGTGACGGCGGGGGCGGATCAGCTGATCCTGCTGTCCGATGTCGACGGTTTCTATTCGGCGAATCCGAAGGAAGACCCGACGGCGCAGCGCTTCGATCTGGTGGAGACCATCACGCCGGAGATCGAGGCAATGGCGGGCGATCCGATTTCCGGCCTGTCGAAAGGCGGCATGAAGACCAAGCTGATGGCAGCCAAGACCGCCGTGGCGGGGGGCTGTGCCATGGCGATCATGGAAGGCTCGGTTCCGCGTCCGCTGAAGGCGCTGGCGGAGGGTGCGAACCGGACCTGGTTTGTGGCGCAGGCCGATCCGCAGGTCGCGCGCAAGCGCTGGATCAATGCGATGAAGGAAAAGGGCAGGGTCCGGGTCGATGCCGGGGCTGTCACCGCGCTCAGGTCGGGCAAGAGCCTGCTGCCAGCGGGGGTGACAGCGGTCGAGGGCGCGTTCGGCCGGGGCGAGCCGGTGGGGATCATCGGTCCCGACGGCGCGGCGCTGGGGCGCGGGCTGATCCGCTATACCTCGGACGAGGCGCGGGCGATTGCCGGGCATCGGTCAAGTGATATTGCCGGGATCCTCGGGTATGAGGGACGGGCGGCGCTGGTTCACCGCGACGATATGGTGATCTAGACGCGGAGGGAAACCGCCGGGGGCTTCACGCCCCGTCGCCAATCGGGCTTGAACCGATGGCGCCGATTGGCGACCCCCGTGGAGTATTTCTGCGAGAAGCAAAAGGGGCTGAGGATGGAAGACGCAGGCAAGCTGATGCAGGAGATCGGGGCGAAGGCCCGCGAAGCTGCGGCGGAGCTTGCCTTCGCGCCAGCCGAAGCCAAACGCGCCGCGCTGCTGGCTGCCGCCGATGCGGTGGCGGCGGGCGTACCCGCGATCATCGCGGCCAATGCCGAGGATCTGGCCTATGGCGCCGAAAAGGGGCTGACGCCCGCCATGATGGACCGGCTGACGCTGGACGAGGGCCGGATCGGGGGCATCGTCGCGGGCCTGCGCGCCATTGCCGAACAGCCCGATCCGGTGGGGCGGGTGCTGGCGGAATGGGACCGGCCGACGGGTTTGCATATCCAGCGGGTCGCGACGCCCTTGGGCGTGATCGGCGTGATCTATGAAAGCCGCCCCAATGTGACGGCGGATGCGGGTGCGCTGTGCCTGAAGGCCGGGAATGCGGTGATCCTGCGCGGCGGGTCCGAGAGCTTTCATTCCTCGCGGGCGATCCATGCCTGCATGGTCGAGGGGCTGCGTGCCGCCGGTCTGCCGGAAGCGGCGATTCAGCTGGTGCCGACGCGCGACCGGGCGATGGTTTCGGCCATGTTGCAGGCGGTCGATTTCATCGACGTGATCGTGCCGCGTGGCGGCAAGGGGCTGGTCGGGTTGGTGCAGCGCGAGGCGCGGGTGCCGGTCTTTGCGCATCTGGAAGGCATCTGCCACGTCTATGCCGATGGCGCCGCCGATCTGGAAAAGGCGCGGCGCGTGGTGCTGAACGCCAAGACCCGGCGCACCGGCATCTGCGGCGCGGCCGAATGTCTGCTGATCGACCGGGCCTTCTATGCCCGCCACGGCGCGGTGCTGATCGAGGATCTGGTGAAGGCGGGCGTCGAGGTGCGGACCGAGGGCGAATTGCTGGCAGTGCCGGGCACGGTGCAGGCGGCGCCCGAAGACTTCGGGCGCGAGTTTCTGGACATGATTATCGCGGCGAAGCTGGTCGATGGCGTGGACGGCGCGATTGCCCATATCCGCCGCTATGGATCGAGCCATACCGAAAGCATCCTGACCGAGGATGATGCGGTGGCGGCGCGGTTCTTCCAGCGGCTCGACAGTGCGATCCTGATGCGCAACGCCTCCACCCAGTTCGCGGATGGCGGCGAGTTCGGCATGGGGGCGGAAATCGGCATCGCCACCGGCAAGATGCATGCGCGCGGCCCGGTGGGGGCCGAGCAACTGACCAGCTTCAAATATCTGGTCACCGGGGATGGCACCTGCCGCGCCTGAGGGGCGCGGCAGAAGGTTTCAGCCGAGGATGAAATCACCGGCGCGCAGGGAAAGCGCGCTGTTGAGCAGGATCACCAGATCCGCCGCGCCGTCACCGTCGACATCGCCCTGGATCTCGGTTTTGCCGCCGGAGGTTTCGTAGCGCAACTGGCCTGCCTTTTCGGTGAAATCCTTCTTGCCGATGAAGGCGAAGGACTGGTTGCCATTTGCCGCCGCATTGGCGTCGATGGCGCTGAGGTCGATCCGGTCGCCCTGCTTGCGGCTGAAATCGAGGATTGTATCGGCAAATTCCTCGGTGCTGTCGGCGACGCTGGTAAAGACGAAACGATCGGCCCCGGCATTGCCGCGCAGCATGTCGGCGCCTTCACCGCCGGTCAGCGTGTCACGCCCGCCGCCGCCGGTCAGCGCGTTGTCCTCGCCATCACCGGTCAGGCGGTCGGCGCCGCGCCCGCCGGTCACATCCTCGATGTCGCGCAGAAGGAAGGTGCCCTGCGCCGAGGTTGCGTTGCCGCTGGAAAGGTCGACCGTCAGCGATTTGGTGAAGGCCGAGAAATCGACAAGATCGCGGTCCTCGTCCTCGGGGGTGGAGATATTGCCACCGCCTCCGACCACGACAAGGGCGGTCGGATCGGCCTGCTGTTTCACCACCAGCACATCGGCATCGCGGCCCAGAGCCACGAAAGAGGCGCCGCCGCTGCCCAGCACCACCTTGTCCATGCCGCGCCCGGTGTTGATCGCGTCGACATAGTTCACCCCGGTGGTGATCTGGTCATTGCCGCGCCCGCTGTAGAGGGTTTCGATCTCTCCGGTGGCAGTGATCGTGTCGTTGCCGCTGCCCGCGCGAACCGAGCTGGCGCCGCCCGCGCCGATGCTGGCGAAATTGTCCCCCTCGCCGAGGTCGATATACATCACCCCGGCATTTCCGGTGGTCACGCGGTCATTGCCCTCGCCGGTGGCGATGAAGCCGATCCAGTTCTTGCCGGTCGTGATCGTATCGTTGCCGTTGCCGGTGGTCAGAAGCTGCACGTCGCTGCGGGCCAGCTTCACCACATTGTCGCCCGCGCCGTCCAGGCGGATGGTGGCAATGAAGCGGCCGCTGCCCTTTGCGGAATCGGTGAGCGTCACTCCCAGATCGCCGCCGGCCTGAATGAGATTGGTGCCCCAGTTGTTTCCGGTCAGCGAGATCTTGACCGTGGCAAGGCCGCTGTCATCCGGTTTCCAAAGCTCGAGCGCCTTCAGATGTCTGTCGGACCACACATATTCATCAAACCCGATGCTGAAATCGGTCGAGCCGTTCAGGGTCAGGCTCAGGTTACCATCAAGCGTTGCCATGTCTCTCTCCCTCGCGCTTACAACAGGCATTATTCATGCCCGCCCTGCGGAAGAAAGAAAAAAAGGGTTTTCAGAAGCTCAGCCGGATTTCCCCGTCCCGCGTCTCGACCCCGAGAGTGCGGCCAAGCCGGGTCAGTTCGTCCGGCACGAGGGCAAACTGCACCTGCGCGGCGGTGATCTGGTGCCGGGCGCCGGGGTTGGAAAGCACCTCCCACAGATCGGGGTCGATCCGCAGCTTCGGGCCCAGCCCGAGGATATGCCAGCCCCGGTCGTCGCGCTCGATCCGGATGCGGCCACCATGCACCATGGCGGTTTCCAGGCACATGATCAGCAGGAAGGCCAGTTTGACTTCGCGGCGGGGCATGTCCTGCGGTCCCGTCCAGTCAAAGCTCAGCCGGCTGCCGCGCGCCAGATCGGCCAGCAGCGCCTTCACCTCGGGCCGTCCAAGCCGCTGATCCCCGGCGCAGGCCCCGAAGGCGATGCGGAAAAAACGGATGCGCGCATTGGCATGGCCCACGCTTTCGGCAATCAGCGCGATTTCCGGCCCCGGCGTGCCGCCATCCAGCATGAGAAGCTCGACCCCGTTGCCGATCGCGCCGATCGGGCTGATAAGATCATGGCAGATTCGGGAGCCCAGAAGGGCACTGAGGTCGGGGCGGTCCGGCATGGATGTTCCTGACAGAGGACGGAGGGCAGGGAACGGAAATGCAACTGGGACTGAATGCACTGCTGGAGCCCGGCATGCTGGTACGCCACCCGCAGGAACCCGACTGGGGTCTGGGACAGGTCCAGTCGAATGTCGGAGCCCGGATCACCGTGAACTTTGAACACCGCGGCAAAGTTGTAATAGACGGGAGCCGCGTCACCCTGGAGCGTGTATTCGATTGATATAGCTTTATATCTCGAAACACCCCGGCGCAACTGGTGATTGAGCCGCAGAGGCGGGCCGCTTGCATTGCGCGGCCCCAGCGCCTAAAGCCGGTTCGGGCCGGAACGGACGAGGGAGCGCCGGATGAAGACCGACGAAAGCCTGTTCGAGGTGCGGCTTGCGGCCGATGCGCGCGACCTGCGCGCGGCGCAGCGCCTCCGCTATGAGGTGTTTGTCGGGGAAATGGGCAGCGACGGGCCGATGGTCGATCACGCGGCGCGGCTGGAATGCGACGATTACGACGAGCTGTGCGATCACCTTCTGCTGATCGACCGCAGTCGTGATCCCGAACGGCTGGAAGATGTGGTGGGCGTCTATCGGCTGTTGCCGGGCGCGCGTCTGCCCGAGGGCCGGGATTTCTACTCGGAGCAGGAATTTGACCTTGGCCCCTTGCTGGGCGGGGGGCGGCGCCTGCTGGAACTGGGCCGTTCCTGCGTGCATCCCGATTATCGGGGCGGGCCTGCGATGATGCTGATGTGGAACAAGCTGGCCGAATATGTGCTGGACCGCGACATCGACCTGATGTTCGGCACGGCGAGCTTTCCGGGCACCGATCCCGCCAGTGTGGCCGAGCCGCTGGCCTACCTTTACCGCCACCACCTTGCACCCGAGGGGCTGCGCCCGGTGGCGCGTGCCCCGCACCGGCTGGAGATGGACGCTCTGCCGCCCGAGGCGGTGGACCGCCGCCGCGCCATGCAGGCGACACCGCCGCTGATCAAGGCCTATCTGCGGCTGGGGGGCTTCGTCGGGGATGGGGCCTGGATTGACCATGAATTCAACACCATAGACGTGTTGCTGGTGATGGACACTACGCAGATGTCGGCACGGCACCGCGACTATTACACCCGCCGCCGTGGAGACGAAGCATGAGCTCCTGGCACGAGGCGCGGCTGGAACCCGGCCGCATCGGACCGCTGGGCTGGGGGCTCGTCGGGCTGCGGGGGCTGGCACTCGGGGCAGTGACCTATGGCTGTCTGGCGATCTTCCTGCTGGTGCGGCTGGTCGAAAAACCGCTGTTCGGCCTGCACCGCCCGATCACGCCCTGGATCACCCAGTTCGTCTGCCGCGCAGGTCTTGCCATCATGGGGTTCGGCTATAGCGTGACCGGGCGGCCGATGCAGGGGCAGGGCGCCATCGTGGCCAATCATGTCGGCTGGCTGGACATCTTCACCCTGAACGCCGCCGACCGGGTGTATTTCGTGTCGAAGGGCGATGTGGCGAACTGGCCCGGCATCGGCATCCTGGCACGCGCCACCGGCACCATGTTCATCAACCGCCGCCCTGCCGAGGCCAGGACCCAGCAAGAGATGATGGAGACGCGGCTGCGGGCCGGTCATCGGCTCCTGTTCTTCCCCGAGGGCACCTCGACCGATGCGATCCGGGTCTTGCCGTTCAAGACCCCGCTGTTTCAGGCGTTTTTCACTCATGGCATGGACCGGGTGCTGCATATCCAGCCAGTGACGGTGGTCTATCATGCCCCCGTGGGCCGCGACCCGCGCTATTATGGCTGGTGGGGCGACATGGATTTTGCGGGCCATCTGATCAAGGTTCTGGCCACCCCCCGGCAGGGCCGTGTCGAGGTGATCTTTCACCCGTCAGTCCCCGTCGATGCCTTCGCAGATCGCAAGCAACTGGCGGCCTATTGCGAAAGGGTGATCCGCACTGCGCATCCGCTTGCGCAGACCGCCGAAATTCACGCGGAATGACGTCGGAGCGACGCGGATCGGCTATTGATCAAATCGCGGTGCTGCCCCATGTTCCGCGAGATCACGGAGGGTAGGCGATGGACGACACAGGGCAGGACCGGGGCGAGGCGCGGAAAATTCCGACGCATGAGCTCACCTATCTGCGGCTGCGCGACATGGTGCTTTATGGCGTGCTGCTGCCGGGACAGCCGGTTACCATCCAGGGTCTGATCCGCGATCTGGATGCGGGCATGACCCCGGTGCGCGAGGCGATCCGCCGACTGACCGCCGAAGGGGCGCTGGCGCTTCAGGACAACCGCCGCGTGACCGTGCCAAGGATGACGCCAGATCTGTTTGGCCAGCTGGTCCATGCCCGTCTGGCAATCGAACCGAAGCTTGCGGAACTGGCCGCCCCCCGGCTGACGCCCGAACGCATTGCCCGGCTGGAGGCGATCGACGCGCTGATCGAGCCGGCGATCCGGGCGGGCGACGTGCAGGAATACCTGCGCCAGAACCACGCCTTCCACTTCACGCTGTACGAAGCAGCCGGGGCAACCGTGCTGGAAGACATCGCCCGCTCGCTCTGGCTTCGGTTCGGGCCGTCGCTGCGGGCCGTTCTGGGGCGTTATATCGAGAATGGCCTGCCGGACCGTCATGCCGATGCCCTGGCTGCAATGAAGGCGGGCGATCCGCAGGCGCTGGCCGAGGCGATCCGCCTCGACCTGACGCAGGGGGTGGAACAGGTGCGCGACGCGCTGGCGGAAACCGCCTGAGGCTCAGGCCGCCTGCGCCGCGCCGGCGCGCAGCAGCATGCCGAACAGGTCGCGCGGATCATCCGGGTCGGCGATCATATCAAGGTTCTGATACAGGCCCGAGGTGCGCAGCCGCGAATGCACGTAGCGCAGCGCGCTGAAATCCTCGATGGCGAAGCCCACGCTGTCAAACAGCGTGATCTGCCGCGCATCGGTGCGTCCCGCCGCCTGACCGGCGATGACCTGCCAAAGCTCTGTCACCGGATGATCGGCCTCAAGCTGCTGGATCTCGCCCTCGATACGGGTTTGGGGCGGGTATTCGACGAAGATGCCCGACCGCAGCAGGATGTCGCGGTGGAGTTCCGTCTTGCCGGGGCAATCGCCGCCGACCGCGTTGATATGCACGCCGCTGCCAACCATATTGTCGGTCAGGATGGTGGCATATTGCTTGTCGGCGGTGCAGGTGGTCACGATCTCCGCGCCTTCCATGGCCTGTTCGGCACTGGTGCAGGATACGACGGTCAGCCCGCGCCCCGCCAGATTGCGGGCGCATTTCACGGTCGCAGCCGGGTCGATGTCGTAAAGCCGGATCTCCTCGATGCCGCAGACCGCCTTGAAGGCCAGCGCCTGAAACTCCGCCTGCGCGCCATTGCCGATCATCGCCATCACCCGCGCGCCCTTCGGCGCCAGCCATTTCGCTGCCATGGCGCTGGTCGCCGCCGTGCGCAGCGCCGTCAGCAGGGTCATTTCACTGAGCATCAGCGGATAGCCCGTTGCCACATCCGCCAAAAGACCAAATGCTGTAACGGTTTGCAGGCCTTTCTTCATGTTCGACGGATGGCCGTTCACATATTTGAACCCATAGGTCTCACCATCCGAGGTCGGCATCAGCTCGATCACGCCCACCTCGGAATGGCTGGCCACGCGCGGGGTCTTGTCGAACAGCGGCCAGCGCAGGAAATCGGCCTCAATCTCGGCTGCAAGCTCGGCCATCATGCGTTCAACCCCGATGTGAAGAACCAGCTTCATCATGTTGTCAACACTGACAAAAGGCACAAGAGCATTGCGGGAGGGGGCGGTCATGTCATCTCTCTCAGGTAAAGCTGCGGGTCGGACGGTCGAACACCTTGCGGCCCATCAGCGAGCCGACCAGATCGACCATCAGCTTCGCGGTGCGGCCCCGGTCGTCGAGGAAAGGGTTCAGTTCCACAAGGTCGAGCGAGGTCACCAGCCCTGATTCGTGCAGAAGTTCCATCACCAGATGCGCTTCGCGGAAAGTGGTGCCGCCCGGAACAGTGGTGCCCACTGCAGGCGCGATGGAGGGGTCCAGGAAATCGACATCGAGGCTTACATGCAGCATCCCGCCCGCCTCGCGCACCTTGGTCAGGAAGCTGCGCAGCGGTGCGACGATGCCATGTTCATCCAGCACCCGCATGTCATTGATCGCGATATCATGTTCCAGCAGCGCCGCATGTTCTGCCGGATCGACCGAGCGGATGCCGTAAAGACAGATGCGGTCTGCCGGAATCGGGGCCGGGAAGGGCGGGAAAGCGTCGAACCCGTCGCGCCCGGCGATATAGGCGACCGGCGTGCCATGCAGATTGCCGCTGGTCGTGGTCATCGGCGTGTGGAAATCCGAATGCGCATCCAGCCACAGCAGGAACAGCGGCCGCCCGGCCCGGCGTGCATGGGCCGCCGCCCCGGATACTGACCCCAGCGCCAGCGAATGATCGCCCCCCAGAATCACCGGCATCGCGCCTTCGGACAGCGCGTCATCCACACGGTCCGCCAGAACCTCGGTCCAGCCCAGCGTCTCGGGCAGCTGATCCACCGCCGGGTTGGCGCAAACGGCCTCCTGCAGATCTGGCAGGGCGACGTCGCCCCAGTCCTCGACCCCATGGCCCAGATCGCGGATGGCGCCGGCAATCCCCGCCACGCGATAGGCCGCCGGGCCCATCAGACAACCGGGGCGGCGCTGGCCGGAATCGACGGGCGCGCCGATCAGAATGGTCCGTGTCATGGCAAATCTCCTGTTCCGACAAACATGTTTTCACTTTGCGGCAGCATCCAGCGGCATTATGAGCATTATGCGCGAAGAATTCAGCGGGATGAAAAGGAAAACCGTCGAAATGGACGAAATCGACCAAAGGCTGATCGCCGAGTTGCGCCGGGATGGCCGGGCGGCCCTGTCCGAACTTGCTGATCGCCTTGGCCTCAGCCGTGCCACGGTGCGCGCCCGGATGGAACGGCTGACCGCACGGGGCGAGATCGCGGGCTTCACGGTGCTGACCCGCGCCGATGTCACCGCCGCCCCTGTGCGCGGGCTTATGATGATCGGGATCGAGGGGCGCGGCGGCGAAAAGATCATGGCGCGCCTCGCTGGCCTGCCTGCCGTCATGGCAGTGCATTCGACCAACGGCAAATGGGATCTGATCGTGGAACTTTCGACCCAGACGCTGCTGGAACTCGATGAGGTGATCCACCGCATCCGCAATATCGAAGGCGTCACCACATCCGAGACCAACCTTCTCCTCTCCACCCGCAAGGCGGGCCGACGCTGATCATTTTCTGTCCATAAATATCCCGGGGGAATCGCGCGGCACGCGCGATGGGGGCTGGCCCCCAAATCTTTTCAACGAAAAGATTTACAAATTTCGTCAAAGAAATTTGGGCGCGCCGGTTGCGACGCTTGGGCGCAGCCCCATGGCGGCGCGCGGCGTCTTGTCCTATGATCCCGCCTGCAAGGGAGACGCGCATGATTTCAGAGCTTGGGCATTTCGCGCTGGTGCTGGCACTGGCGGTGGCCGTGGTACAGGCGGTGGTGCCGCTGATCGGGGCGCAGAAGCGCTGGTCGGGGTGGATGGCAGTGGCCGATCCGGCGGCGGTCGTGCAGTTTGTGCTGATCGCGGTGGCCTTCGGGGCACTGACCTGGGCTTTCGTGACCTCGGATTTCTCGCTGCGTCTTGTGGTGCTGAACAGCCATACCGACAAGCCGATGCTCTACAAGGTCTCGGGCGTCTGGGGCAACCATGAGGGGTCTCTGCTGCTCTGGGTGCTGATCCTTGCCGCCTATGGCAGCGCGGCGGCGCTGTTCGGCGGCAACCTTCCCGCGACGCTGAAGGCGCGGGTTCTTTCGGTGCAGGGGATGATCGGGGTGGCTTTCCTGGCGTTCCTTCTGTTCACCTCCAATCCTTTCCTGCGTCTGGCCGAACCGCCACTGAACGGTGACGACCTGAACCCGCTGCTGCAAGACCCCGGTCTCGCCTTCCATCCGCCCTTCCTTTACCTAGGCTATGTCGGGCTCAGCATGGCGTTCAGCTTTGCCGTCGCGGCGCTGATCGAGGGGCGGGTTGATGCCGCCTGGGCGCGCTGGGTCCGGCCCTGGACGCTGGCGGCCTGGATCTTCCTGACCATCGGCATCGCGCTGGGGTCGTGGTGGGCCTATTACGAGCTTGGCTGGGGCGGATTCTGGTTCTGGGACCCGGTGGAAAACGCCAGCTTCATGCCCTGGCTGTTTGCCGCGGCCCTGCTGCATTCCGCCATCGTGGTGGAAAAGCGCGAAAGCCTGAAGGCATGGACGATCCTGCTGTCCATCCTCGCCTTCGGATTCTCGCTGATCGGCACTTTCATCGTGCGCTCGGGTGTCATCACCTCGGTCCATGCCTTTGCCAATGACCCAGAACGTGGCGTGTTCATCCTCATGATCCTTGGTGTCTTCATGGGTGGCGCGCTGACGCTGTTCGCCGCCCGTGCCGGCGCGATGGAGGCGAAGGGCATCTTCGCCATGGTCAGCCGCGAAAGCGCGCTGGTGGTGAACAACCTGCTGCTGGCGGTCGCGGCCTTCGTGGTCTTCGTCGGCACGATCTGGCCCTTGGTGGCCGAGATGCTGTGGGACCGCAAGCTGAGCGTCGGCGCCCCGTTCTTTGACGCCGCCTTCTCGCCCTTCATGATCTGTCTGGCGGTGCTTTTGCCCATCGGCGCGATGATGCCGTGGAAGCGGGCTGAGGTCGGGCGGGTCATCCGGCAACTGATCCCCGCGCTGATCCTTGCCGTGGCCTGTGGCTTGCTGGCCTGGGCACTGGAGACGGGGCGTTCGGCGGTGGGGCCGGTGGCGGCGGCGCTTGGCGCCTGGCTGGTGTTCGGCGCGCTGACCGACCTTTGGGCGCGCACCGGGCGCGGTGCGGTTGGCGGCCGTCTGCAACGGCTTGGCCGTCTGCCGCGCGCCGACTGGGGCCGCGTGACCGCCCATGCCGGGCTGGGCGTTACCATGATTGCGGTCGGCGCGATGAACGCCTGGGCGACCGAGATCATCAAGGTCGTGCAAGTGGGCGAGAGCTTCCCGCTGCATGGCTATGAGGTGACGCTGAACAAGGTTGAACAGGTCGAGGGTCCGAACTACCTGTCCACCATGGCCGAGATGGCGGTGCGCCGTGAGGGGCGCGAAGTGGCGGTGCTTTATCCCGAAAAACGCGTCTATCCGGTGCAGGCCATGCCCACCACCGAAGCGGCACTGGACTACGGCTTCTTCCGCGACATCTATCTGGTGATCGGGGATCCGCAGGATAACGGCGGCTGGGCGATCCGGGGCTACTGGAAACCACTGGCGAACTGGCTGTGGATTGGCGCCGCGCTGATGGCGCTCGGGGGGCTTCTGTCCCTTTCGGACCGCCGCTACCGCGTGGCGGCGGGGGCAGCCCGGCGTGCGGCTGCCCCGGTCGCGGCGGAGTAACGCGATGCGCCTGATCCTTGCCCTGTGCCTGTCGCTTCTGGCCTTCCCCGCGCTGGCGGTCCAGCCGGACGAAGTGCTGCCCGATCCTGCGCTGGAGGCGCGCGCGCGCGCCATTTCGCAACTGCTGCGCTGCCCGGTTTGTCAGGGCGAGAATATCGACGATTCAAACGCCGACATCAGCCGCGATCTGCGCCTTCTGGTGCGGGAACGGCTGGTGGCTGGCGACAGCGACGACGCGGTGATCGACTTCGTGGTGGATCGCTATGGCGAGTTCGTGCTGTTCGAACCGCGCGCCACCGGCTCGAACCTTGTTCTCTGGCTGGCCGGTCCGGGGATGCTGCTGCTGGGCGGGATCGCCGCCTTTGCCTTCCTGCGCCGCCGCGCGGCCCAGCAGACCGAGGCGCTGAGCGCCGAGGAAGAGGCCCGGCTGAAAGAGATTCTGAAAGAGTGACGCGCCGTTCCGCTTTCCCCCCGGTGCCCGGCGGCTAATCTGCCGGGCAAAGGAAAGGGAGGCAGAATTGGACCCGATCATTCTGGAAGAACAGGGCGGCATCGCCACGATCACGCTGAACCGGCCGCAGGTGATGAATGCCCTGTCGTCGGAGCTGCGCAAGCAGATGCTGGCCGCAATCCGGCAGGCCGAAACCCGCGCCCGCGTCATCGTTTTCTCCGGCGCCGGAAGGGCTTTCTGTTCCGGTCAGGATCTGGCGGATGCGCAGGGTATGGGCACCGATGTCCCGTTCGAGAAAATCCTGAACGAGGAATATGTGCCGCTCCTCAATGCGATCTATGATTGCCCGGTGCCGACCATCGCCGCTGTCAATGGCGCGGCGGCCGGGGCGGGCGCCAATCTGGCGTTGGCGGCGGATGTGGTGATCGCGGCGGAAAGCGCGAGCTTCGTGCAGGCCTTCACCCGGATCGGCCTGATCCCCGATGCGGGCGGCACCTGGTGGCTGCCGCGCCAGATCGGCGCCGCGCGCGCCATGGGCAGCTGCCTCTTCGCCGATAAGGTCACGGCGCGACAGGCAGAATCCTGGGGCATGATCTATGAATGTGTGGCGGATGACGCCTTTACCGCCCGTGTTGCCGAACGCGCGACCCATCTGGCCAACGGCCCGACCGCGGCCTATCGCGCGCTGAAACAGGCGCTGCGCGGGTCGCTGTCGAATGACCTGCAAGCGCAACTGGCGTTGGAGGCCCGGCTGCAGGAGGCGGCAGGCAAGACCACCGATTTCCGCGAAGGGGTGGCCGCCTTCCTTGAAAAGCGCCCGCCGCGCTTTACCGGAGCATAAAGCAAGGGCTGCCCCGGCAAGGGGCAGCCACCAGTCGATCAGGCGCCGCGCGACAGCGCCGCAACGCCGGTCCGCGCCACTTCCCGCAGACCCAGAGGCCGCATCAGCTCGGCGAAAGCGTCGATCTTCTCCGGCGTGCCGGTCATCTCGAACACAAAGCTTTCCAGCGTCGAATCAACCACATTGGCGCGGAAGATCTCGGCCAGACGCAGCGCCTCGATCCGTGCATCCCCTTTTCCGGCAACCTTCAGCAGCGCCAGCTCGCGTTGCACCGCCGGCCCCTCGACCGTCAGATCGTTCACCGCATGCACCGGCACCAGACGGCCCAGCTGCGCCTTGATCTGCTCGATCACCTGCGGCGTGCCGCGCGTGACGATGGTGATGCGGCTGCGGTGGCCGGTATGATCCACCTCCGCCACGGTCAGGCTGTCGATGTTGTAGCCACGGCCCGAAAACAACCCGATGACGCGGGCCAGAACCCCGCTTTCGTTATCGACAAGCACGGCCAGCGTATGGCTTTCGATCACCTCGGCATAAGGATCGCGGAGGTCGTAGGCGGAATGGCTCGACGAGCCCTTGGTGATATTGAGCGCCGACATGGGGGCTCCCTTTCATTTTCTGTCTGAAAATATCCTCGGGGGGAAGGGGCGCGCTTGCGCGCCCCTGTCGGGGGGCAGACAGCCCCCCGTGCAAGGGTCACACCAGCACCGCGCCGCCAGCCTTGATCACGCCCTGCGTCTCGGCCTCGCCCAGCAGCATCTCGTTATGCGGCTTGCCCGAGGGGATCATCGGGAAGCAGTTCTCGTGCTTCTCGACCAGACAGTCGAAGATCACCGGCCCGTCGTAGCGGATCATTTCCATGATCGCATCGTCCAGATCCTTCGGGTCGCTGCACTTGATGCCCTTGCAGCCGAAGGCCTCGGCCAGTTTCACGAAATCGGGCAGGCTTTCCGACCAGGAATGGCTGTAACGCTCGCCATGCAGCAATTCCTGCCACTGACGCACCATGCCCAGCCGTTCGTTGTTCAGGATGAACTGTTTGACCGGCGCGCGGAACTGCATCGCAGTGCCCATTTCCTGCATGTTCATCAGCCAGGACGCCTCACCCGCCACGTTGATGACCAGCGCCTCGGGGTGGGCCACCTGCACGCCGATCGAGGCGGGCAGGCCGTAACCCATCGTCCCCAGGCCGCCCGAAGTCATCCAGCGGTTCGGTGCGTCGAAGCCCAGGAACTGTGCCGCCCACATCTGGTGCTGGCCGACCTCGGTGGTGATGTAACGATCCATCCCCTTGGTCAGCGCCTCCAGCCGTTGCAGCGCATATTGCGGCTTGATGGTCTTTTCGCTGTTCTTGTAGTCGAGGCAGTCCACGGCTTTCCATTCCGTGATCTGTGCCCACCACTTCGCCAGACCTTCCTTGTTCACCTTGCGCCCGCGCGATTTCCAGATGCGGAGCATATCCTCCAGCACATGGCCCACGTCACCGACGATGGGCAGATCGACGCGGATCACCTTGTTGATTGACGAGGGGTCGATGTCGATATGCGCCTTCACCGAATGCGGGCTGAAATCGGCGACGCGGCCGGTGATCCGGTCATCGAAGCGGGCGCCGATGTTGATCATCAGGTCGCAGCCGTGCATCGCCAGATTGGCCTCGTAAAGCCCGTGCATCCCCAGCATGCCCAGCCAGTTCCTGCCGCTGGCCGGATAGGCCCCCAGACCCATCAGGGTCGAGGTGATCGGGAAGCCCGTCGCATCCACCAGTTCGCGCAAGAGCTGGCTCGCGGCGGTGCCCGAGTTGATGACGCCGCCGCCGGTGTAGAACACCGGGCGTTCGGCCTTCTCAAGCAGTTCGACCAGTTTCGTGATGGCCTCGATGTCGCCCTTCACGCGCGGCTGGTAATGCGAGGTCTTGATCTTCTCGCGCGCCACATATTCGGCTTGGGCGAATTGCACATCCTTCGGAATGTCCACCAGCACCGGGCCGGGACGGCCCGAGGTTGCCACATGGAAGGCGGTATGAATGGTTTCCGCCAGTTTCGCGGTATCCTTCACCAGCCAGTTCATCTTGGTACAGGGGCGGGTGATGCCCACGGTATCGGCTTCCTGAAAGCCATCGGTGCCGATCATGAAGGTCGGCACCTGACCCGACAGCACCACCAGCGGGATCGAATCCAGCAGCGCATCGGTCAGCCCGGTCACCGCATTGGTGGCACCGGGGCCGGAGGTCACCAGCACCACTCCCGGTTTCCCGGTGGAGCGGGCATAGCCTTCGGCCATGTGCACCGCGCCCTGTTCATGACGGACGAGAATGTGCCGGATGTCGTTTTGCAGGAAGAGTTCGTCATAGATCGGAAGCACGGCGCCGCCGGGGTAGCCGAATACGACCTCGACCCCCTGATCCTTCAGCGCCTTCACGATCATCTTTGCGCCCGTCATGGCGCTCGCATTCGCCTGAGTCATGTTCTCTTCCTTCTTGCCGCTTGCACCGCGGCTGGCACGTTCTTGCCGCGATACCGCGGCGGGCACTTCTTGCCGCAATATCGCGGCGGGCACGGGTATGAAAAAACCCCCGGAGTTTCCTCGGGGGGCGCATGGGGAACCGAGATGGTCTGCCGTTACCGGCCCATGCGCCCAATCCCTACGATGACGAGAAGCGACATCATGTCGTGTCCCCAGTGGCTTGATTCAGTGCAGCGGACCTTATGAGCGGCGGCGGGGGGCGTCAATGGCAAAAATCCATGAAAAATGTCGCAGTGACGCAGAAAGTTGAACTTTTATTGCGTTTACCGGCAATTAATGGAAATAACTGCAAAATACATGGGTCGGGGAAGGGGCGAGTCGCCGCGTCATGCAACCTTCGCAAGGCTGTAACCCCCGTGTCACCTCCGACTGGCAGTCAGCCGGAAGGGCCCCCGAAGGTGACGGAGGGGCGCCGTTCCAGCCTTTCAGGAGCCAGTGATGACCGACCGCTTTTCCTTCGACGACTTCGACGAGGCCCGCAGCCCGCGTGCCGAAACCACCGATTTCGACCGTATCGTGGCGAGTGGCCTGTCGCGTCGCGGCTTCCTGACCGGGCTCGTGGCCTTCGGCTCGGGTGCCAGCGTCATGGGCAGCCTGCTGCGCGGCACGGCGGCAGAGGCCGCGACCGCCCGTTTCGCCTTCACGCCGATCCCGGTCGCCACCGATGGCACCGTACATGTGCCGGAAGGCTATGAATGGAAGCCGGTGGCGCGCTGGGGCGATGCGCTGTTTTCCGATGCACCGGCCTATGACGCGGCGAAGGGCGTGCCCTCGCAGGGGGCCGACCGGGTGTTTGGCGAAAACACCGACGGGATGGAGCTGTTCAATATCGGCGGCCATCAGGTCATCGCGGTGAACCATGAATATGTGAACCCCGAGATCAACCTGCCGGCGGAGCAGGAGGAAAAGGTCAAGTCCGAGGCCGATGTGCGCCTGCTGCAAAACCTGCAGGGCGTGACGGTGATGGAAGTCGCGGAAGGGCCGGATGGCTGGGCCATTGTGCCCGACAGCCCGTTCAACCGCCGCATCACCCATCTGACGCCGATGCGCCTGTCCGGCCCGGCGGCGGGGCACGAGCTGCTGCGCACCCCGGCTGATCCCGCTGGCACCGAGGTTCTGGGCACGCTGAACAACTGCGGCGCAGGCAAGACGCCCTGGGGCACCTATCTGACCTGCGAGGAAAACTTCAACGGGTACTTCGGTGCGACCGATGTCGGGGCAAAGCTGCCCGAAGCCTTCGCCCGGTACGGGATCGAGGCGGAATCGGTCTATGGTTACGAACAGTTCGATCCGCGTTTCGATCTGGCGAAGAACGTGAATGAACCCAATCGCTTCGGCTATGTGGTCGAGATCGACCCGGCCGATGCCACCTCGAATCCGGTGAAGCGTACCGCCCTCGGCCGCTTCAAACATGAAAACGCCGCCTGCACCCTGGCGCGCGACGGGCGCGTGGTGGTCTATCTGGGCGATGATGAACGTGGCGAGTTTCTGTACAAATTCGTCTCGACCGGCGTTTACGCCCCCGGCGCGCCGACCGATGCGCTGCTGGATGAAGGCCAGCTTTACGTCGCCAAATTCGCTGAGGACGGCACCGGCAAGTGGCTTGCCCTGACGCCCGAGGCGACCGGCATGACGGCGGCGGAAATCTGCATTCACACCCGTCAGGCCGGGTCGAAGGTTGGCGCCACCACCATGGACCGCCCGGAATGGGTGGCGGTGAACCCCCGCGCGATCGAGGCCTATTGCGCCCTGACCAACAACAAGAACCGGGGTGTGAAGCCCAATGCCGGTGGCGACGAAACCCCGGTGGGCGGTCCGAACCCGCGTGCTGAAAACCATTATGGCCAGATCGTGCGCTGGTATCCGGCGGACGAGGATCACGCGGCCGACAGCTTCCGCTGGGATCTCTTCGTGATGGCGGGCAACCCCGGGGTGCACAAGGATGCCTATGCCGGATCGTCCAACATCAACGCGGGCAACATGTTCAATTCGCCCGATGGGATGATGTTCGATCAGACCGGAATGCTGTGGATCCAGACCGATGGCGAAGACAGCAACGAGGGCGATTTCGCCGGGCAGGGCAACAACCAGATGCTGGTCGGTGACCCGGCCTCTGGCCGGATCGAGCGGTTCCTGACCGGCCCCAAAGGCTCGGAGGTGACGGGCATGACCTTCTCGTCGGATCGCCGCACGGTCTTTGTGGGCATCCAGCATCCGGGTGGCGATTTCCCTGATATGGCGGGCGGCCTGCCGCGCTCGACCCTTATCGCCATCCGCCGCACCGATGGCGCGACGCTGGCCTGAGCGTTAACGCATGGTACGAAAGGGGCCGTCGCAAGCGGCCCCTTTTGCTGTGACTGGCAGAGCGTTGTGCCGGATGACCTGAGGGTAAGCGTGCCGTGTCAGCCGTGCAGGGCAGGCGGCCCGAGCGTTACCGCGCCCGGCGCGCCATGCCGAGAGAGCGGGGCGCCGTCTCCACAAAGCCGAACTTTTCGTAAAGCTTATTTGCCGGAACGTCGGCGATGAGGCTGACATAGGCTGATGCGGGAAGCCGGGTTGTGACAAACTCCATCAACTCCCCCATGATCGTCTTGCCCAGCCCCTGTCCCTGATCCGACGGGGTCACGGCAATATCCACGATCTGGAAAAAGCACCCGCCGTCCCCGATCAGCCTGCCCATGCCTGCGACGCGGTCGCCATGCTCAAGCACCACGGCAAAGACTGTACCGGCGAGGCCTTTCGTGGCGGCCTCTTCGGAAAACGGGCTCAGGCCCGCCTCTGCGCGAAGCTGCATATATTCGCCGACAGTGGGTGTCCGCCTGACAACCTTGTAGGTGTTTCCGGCCATGTTCGGCTTCCTTTCGGGATCGGTTGGCACTTGCAGAAACAGCACCCTAGTGAGTTTGGCTGTCGACTGCAAAGGTCGCGGGCCCTCTTTTGGGTGCCCGGCAGAGGTTCAATTCAATCCTGCCGGCCTGAGGTCTCCGGCCCGCCCCCGAACCTCCGGCTGCTATAGCGCCCGCAGCCGACCTTTGCTAATGCCTCTCGAAAGATCATCTGGATGCGAAAGACTTTTCTAAGGGGGATAAACATATGACAATCAGGAACTTTTATCTCCTGATGGCGATTGTCGGGACCGGGGTGCCATGGCTGTTCTTCGGCTCTTTTTTCGCGCAGCACGGGCTCGCGCTTCCGCTCTTTATTCAGTCGCTGTTCGCAAACGGGCCCGCTGCGGGCTTCTCGGCGGATGTGCTCATTTCGATTCTGATATTCTGGGTATGGTCCTGGTCTGACGCAGCGAAGCACAAGGTCGAGCGGTGGTGGCTGGTTCTGCCCGCAAGTTTCTTCGTGGGTCTTTCGCTGGCGCTCCCGCTCTACCTGTATCTAAGAGAGCGGGACTGACGAGGGCGACCATCAGTCCCGCGCTGCAGTTCATTATGGGGGGGCCGATCCCCCCGAGTATTCCATCCCGCGAAGCGCTGGCCTCGTGCGCTCCGTTCAGATGGCCTCAATGCCGTTGCAGCAGATCCCAGCGGTTGCCGAAAGGATCGCGCCAGACCGCGACGGTGCCATAGGGTTCGTGGCGCGGGGCTTCCTCGAAGATGGCGCCTGCGGCCAGAAGGGCGGCGTGGTCGCGGGCGAAATCGCCGGTTTCCAGAAACAGCCAGACCCGACCCGCGCCCTGCCTGCCGATGGCGGCGCGCTGTTCCTCCGTGTCGGCGCGGGCCAGCACCAATACCGGGCCACCGCCAGGCGGCGCGACGGTGATCCAGCGTTTGCGGCCCTGATCGACATCCTCGATCAGCCGGAAGCCGAGCCTCTGGACATAAAACGCCAGCCCCGCCGCGTAATCCGGCACGATCAGCGCCAGCGCGGCGATGCGCGCATCCGAAAGCGGTGCGGTCATTCGTGATGGGGGCGGGCTTCGGGCAGGGCGATGCGCGCCACCTGTTCGGCGATCGGGTCGACGGACAGCGGGTGCAGTTCCGCCGTGTGATCCTCGGGGCTGCCGATGTCCTGCCACTGGCCAGCCTTGTAAAGCTCCAGCGCGGCGAAATTCGCCTTGTAGCCCATCTTGCGGCTGCCCGGCACCCAGTAGCCCAGATAGACATAGGGCAGCCCGGCCTCGCGCGCGATCTCGATGTGGTCAAGGATCAGATAGGTGCCCAGGCTCTGCGCCGTCAGATCAGGGTCATAGAAGCTGTAGACCATGCTCAGCCCGTCATCGAACACATCGGTCAGACAGACAGCTGCCAGCGGCCGGGCGCGGCTGCCATCCCCGGCGGGGCGGGTATATTCGATGACACGCGACCGGATCGGGGTTTCCTCGATCATCGCGGCAAATTCGAAGATGTCCATGTCGGCCATGCCGCCATCGGCGTGGCGATGATCCAGATAGCGACGGAACAGCGCGAACTGATCTTCGGTCGCCCAGGGGCTTGTGGCGTTGCGGCGCAAATGGGCGTTGCGGCGGAGGATCTTGCGCTGCGTGCGGTTCGGTTCGAAATCCGCGACGCGGATGCGGGCCGACAGACAGGCAGAGCATTCGGCACAGGAGGGCCGGTACAGCACGTTCTGGCTGCGCCGGAACCCCTGCTTGGACAGCGCATCATTCAGCCGCTGCGCATGTTCGCCCTGAAGGGCTGTGAACAGCTTGCGCTCCATCCGCCCGTCCAGATAGGGGCAGGCTTGTGGGGCCGTCACATAGAACTGCGGCGCGATGGGGACCGTGTGGCGCATCTTGGCGGGCGGGCCTGTCCGGTTGCGGGATGGGAAAGGGCTTTGTCGCGCGAAGCCTAGCAAGCCCGCGCCCGCTCGCCAAGACCGGATTGCGACAGGATGAAAAGCCGGGCTGTGGCCCGGCTTTCGTCAGGGTTCAGCGCGGACGGTTGATCGCCACCGTGCCCAGAACGTGATCGCTGAGCCCCTGACCGCGGGAGGAGGTCGCCATCAGAAAGACCGACAGCACCTGAACCAGCAGCGTACCGATGGACAGCGTGTAACCCAGCGTGTGCAGGAAGGCATGGGCGAAATCGAATTTCTCGCCATTGCGGGTCAGGAAGGTGATGTTCATCAGCCGCATGCCGGGCGTGGCCGAAGAGGAGGCCAGCGTCAGCACCCGATAGGCAAAGCTGACACAAAGATACAGCAGCGGCAGGAAGAACAGCGCCGTGAAGGCGGTGAAGGGCACGATCATCGCAGTGATGATCGCGGTCAGGATCACATCCACAACCCAGGCAAGGCCCCGCTTCATTGTCACGCCTTCATAGAATTCGGCGTGGCGTTCGGGGTCGGGCAGGAAGTGGTCTTCGCTGTTGGCATACATCGGCGGCGGTCCTTGGTTCGGGCCTCGGTTCGGGGAAGGGCGGGGGCCGAAGCCCCCGTCCTGGGGATCAATACGCGCCGGGGGCTGCCGGTTCCTCGGCTTTGGGTTCGGCGGCACGGCGGGCGCGTTCATCCATGAAGCTGTCGAATTCCTGCTTGTCCTTGGCTTCGCGCAGGCGTTGCAGGAAGCTCTCGAAAGCCTCTTGCTCGGTTTCCAGCCGCTTCAGCGTTTCGGCCTTGTAGGCGTCGAAGGCGGTATTGCCCGAGCTGCGGAAGGCGGCATGGTCATGGTGATGGCGGCGGTGACGGCAGAACATGGTGTCATCCTTTCGGTCGGAATAGCTGGAGGATCTGAACTTGCCGGCGAAGATCATATAGGCCAGCAGCGCGAGGCCCACGGGCCAGACGAAGATGAAGCCCAGCACCATGGCGGCGATCCAGGCGAGTTTGCCGCGCTGGTCCAGCCAGCCTTCGGCGCGGCGGAAGATGTTGGTGGGGCCGCTCGGCACGGCGGTGGAGGTGGCGTAGGACATGGCGGTCTCCCGGTTGCGTTGGATGTGAATTGCTTTCACATGATCCGAGATGCGCATGGGATGCCCCCGCTTCAAGGGCTGATGTGAAAGATTTTCACATTTTTCTCTGACGCAGGGGAAGCCGGGTCGCCAAGTGCTTAATGCGGCAGGCTTTTCGACATCAGATTGATGACCGCGACCCCGGCGATGATCAGTCCGAGTCCGGTCAGGGCCCAGAAATCGAGGCTCTGGCGCAGGAAAATCACCGAAACGGCGGCGATCAGCACGATGCCCATGCCACTCCAGATCGCATAGACGATGCCGACGGGCAGAACGCGCACCGCCAGTGACAGGCAATAGAATGACACGCCATAGCACAGCGCCATGATGACGGTGGGCAGGGGGCGGGTGAATTGCTGTGTCGCATTCAGAAGCGAGGTGCCGATGACCTCCAGCGCGATGGCGAAGCCAAGGATGGCATAGGTGGCGGGCAGGGTCATGGCGCGTCCTTCCGGGTGCGGGCAAGAAGATGGGCAAACAGCGCGTCCGGCCCCGGCGGCACGGGGACCGATCCGAAGACGCGCGACATCCAGTAGCCGTCGGCCGCCAGCCGCGCCGCCACCAGCGCGGTATCGCTGTCCGTGTCGGCATGAGCCGCCATCTGCGCGGCAATCCAATCGCGCCAAAGCCCGGCCAGTGCCGTATCGGCAAGGCTGCGCAGCGAGGGCGCGGCCCAGGGGCTGTGCGGGCTGGCGGGATGGAAGATACAGTACAGATAGGCGCGGGTCAGAACGCCGTGACCCCCTGCATCCTTGGCCAGCGCCGCCTGAAACTCGGCGTCGATCCGGGCGAGGATTTCTGCCGCCACCGCCTCGACCAGCCCCTGACGACTGCCGAAATGGTGAAAGACAGCGCCCTTCGTCACGGCGGCTTCAGCCGAAACCGCAGGCAGCGCCAGCGCCGCCAGCCCCTCGGCCAGCGCCAGCCGCACGCCTGCGTCCAGCAGGGCCTGCCGGGTGGCCTCGGGCGTTTTAGGGCGGCGATGGGCGTCTGACATGGCGGGGCGTCCGGGGATTTTCCCAGAAAGATACCGCAGGGTATGTTTTCGTCAAGCCGTGAAATCGGCCAGTTTTGCGCCGGTGATGCGCAGCAGTTCGCCCGGCGCGATGGGGAAGATGTGACGCGGGGTGCCCGCCGCCGCCCAGACCTGCGCGAAATCCATCAGGCGGGGGTCAAGGAATTCGGGGCTGGGTGTCAGATGCCCGACCGGGCTGACCCCGCCGATGGCAAAGCCCGTCACCGCACGCACTTCCTGCGCATCAGCGCGACCCAGGGGCTCCCCGGCGAGGGACGAGGCTTTGACCGCGTCGATCCGGTTGCCGCCCGCCGTCAGGAACAGGTAAAGCCGCCCCGAACCTTCGCCCCGGAACAGGATGGATTTCACGATCTGGTCCAGCGCGCAGCCCGCCGCCGCGGCCGCCTGTTCGGCGGTGCGGGTTTCGGCGGGCACCTCGACCGGGCGCGCGGCGACCCCGGCGGCTTCCAGCGCGGTGGTGACACGGGCAAGGCTTTTCGACATCGGCACATCCTTCGCAGGGCACGGGGCGGAATACGGCCATTCCCGGCGCGGCGGGTCAAGGGGGCGCAGGGTCGGTTCCGCCCGTTGACGCGGGCGTGGCCCGGCGCCATGGTCGCGGCATGACACAGACGCATTTCGCCGCCCGCCTGACCCGCTCGCCCATCGCTTTCGACCCCGAGGCCGGGGCGGATGCCGCCGCGAGTTTCGCCGATCTTGCGCCCGAACTGCGCGGGTTGCTGGCCGGAACGGCGGGCTGCTCGCCCTATCTGAAAGGGCTGATGGGGCGCGAGGCCGACTGGCTGCGCGCCGCCCTCGCCGGGGCGCCGGAAGCTGCCATCGAGGCAGTGCTGGAGGGGCTGGACGAGGTGCCGCTGGACGGCCTGGGCAGCGCCTTGCGGCAGGCCAAGCGGCGGGTGGCGCTACTGACCGGGCTGGCCGATCTGGGCGGCGTCTGGCCGCTGGAGGCGGTGACCGGCGCGCTGTCGGCGCTGGCCGACCGGGCGGTGGACCTCAGCCTCAGGCGGCTGGTGGCCGATGAAATCCGTCGTGGCAAACTGCCCGGTCAGCGTCCCGAGGATGCCGAAACCGCCGCCGGGATGGTGGTGCTGGCCATGGGCAAGGGCGGTGCGGGCGAGCTGAATTATTCGTCCGACATCGACCTCGTGTGTCTGTTCGATCAGGACCGTTATGGCGAAGACTGGCAGGAGGCGCGGATGGGATTCATCCGCGTGACCCGCAAGATGGCGGCGCTGCTGTCCGACATCACGGCCGAGGGTTATGTCTTTCGCACCGACCTGCGGCTGCGGCCCGATGCGGCGGTGACGCCGGTCTGTATCTCCATGGCGGCGGCGGAAGCCTATTACGAGGCGCAGGGCCGCACCTGGGAACGCGCGGCCTATATCAAGGCGCGGCCAGCGGGCGGCGATCTGGCGGCGGGGGAGCGGTTCCTCAAGGCGCTGGTGCCCTTCGTCTGGCGCAAGCATCTGGATTTCGTGGCGATTCAGGATGCACATGACATGCGGCTGCGCATCCGCGATCATCGCGGGCTTCACGGCCCCATCTCGATCGAGGGGCATAACATGAAGCTCGGCCCCGGCGGCATCCGCGAGATCGAGTTCTTCACCCAGACCCGGCAATTGATCGCGGGGGGGCGCGACCCGTCCTTGCGCGACCGGACCACGGTGGGGGGGCTGGCCGCGCTGGCGGCGGCGGGCTGGGTGCCGGGCGAGGTGACGGACGAGCTGACCGCGCTTTACCGCGCGCATCGGGAAATCGAGCACCGCTTGCAGATGGTCGCCGATGCCCAGACCCATGACATGCCGAACAGCGCCGAGGGTGTCGCGCGCATCGCGGCCTTCTGCGGCGAGGGCGATGTGGCTGCCTTCCGGGCAGCGCTGAAGGCGCGGCTGGAACGGACCGAGGCGCTGACCGAGGGTTTCTTCGCCCCCGGCGCCGCCGAGGAAGGGCCGGAGCTTTCGGACAGCGCGCGCGAGATCGTCGATGGCTGGCGCGCCTATCCGGCGCTGCGATCGGAACGCGCTGTGCGCATCTTCAAGCGCCTGCGTCCCACGCTGCTGCGCGCGCTGCAAAAGGCGGCGAACCCCGACGAGGCGCTGCTGGCCTTTGACGGGTTCCTCAAGGGCCTGCCCGCAGGGGTGCAGCTTTTCGCGCTGTTTGACGCCAATCCGGTGCTGGTCGATCTGATCGTGGACATCGCCGGCACGACGCCCGCGCTGGCGCGTTACCTCAGCCGCAACGCCGGGGTGCTGGATGCGGTGATCGGCGGCAGCTTCTGGGCCCACTGGCCCGGCACCGCTGACCTGCGTGCCAACCTGACCGCGACGCTGGGGGAGGTGGCGGATTACGAGGCGAAGCTTGATACCGCGCGGCGCTGGATGAAGGAATGGCACTTCCGCATCGGCGTGCATCACCTGCGCGGGCTGATCGACGCCTTCGAAGCCGGGAAAAGCTATGCCGATCTGGCGGATGCCATCGTGGGTGCGCTCTGGCCCGTGGTCAGCGCCGAATTCGCCCGCAAGCACGGGCCTGCGCCAGGGCGCGGGGCGGTGGTGCTGGGCATGGGCAGCCTTGGGGCCGGGCGGCTGAACGCCGGATCTGACTTGGACCTGATCGTCATCTATGATGCGCAGGGCGCGGAAAACAGCGAGGGGCCGAAGCCGCTTGCGACGCGGCCCTATTTCGCCCGGCTGACGCAGGCCATGGTGACGGCGCTGACTGCCCAGATGCCGGAAGGGCGGCTTTACGAAGTCGACATGCGGCTGCGCCCCTCGGGGCGGCAGGGGCCGGTGGCCACCTCGATCACCAGCTTCTGCAGCTACCAGATGGACGAGGCCTGGACATGGGAGCATCTGGCCCTGACCCGCGCGCGGGTGCTGGCGGGTGATCCGAACCTTGCCGCTGATCTTGAGGGGGTGCGGCGCGAGGTGCTGGCGGCCAAGGCGGGCGGCGACAGCGTGCTGTCCGATGTGGCCGAGATGCGCAAGCGCCTGCAAGCCGCCAAGCCCCCGGCCGGCTCGTGGGAGGCGAAGAACGGGGCGGGCCGCCTGATGGATATCGAGTTGCTGGCGCAGACCGCCTGCCTGCGCGTGGCCGATCCGGCGCGGCGGGTGGAACAGCAACTGCGCGCGGGCGTAAAGCGCGGTTTCCTGTCGGTTTCCGACGAGCAGGTGTTGCTGGATGCCTACAGGCTTCTGTGGCGGTTGCAGGCGGGAACGCGGCTTCTGACCGACCGGACGCTGGACCTCGACACTGTGGGCGAGGGCGGACGCGCCTTTCTGGTGCGCGAGACGGGGGCGGCAGACGGCGCGGATCTGTCGGCGCGGCTTGAGGCGGCGGTTGCCGCGGCGGCGGCGGTGATCGACGCGCGGCTGGGAGAGACGACAGATGCAGCTTGAAGAAGCGGACCCCAAGGGGCTGATACGCGAAAGCTATAACATCGAGGGGATCACCGACGGCGAATGCCGGTCGATCTTCATCGACTGGGCGCTGAGCCTGCGCGCGGGCACCGAAACGCCCGAGGCGCTGAGCGTGCTGCTGGCGCGCTATGGCGCGGCGGCGGATCACCCGATGACGGCAATCCTTGAAGCCGCGCGGGCCGCGCCCGAAGCGCCGCGCCGTCGCGGTGGCCGCATCGGCCGCATGGCGGGCTGAGCCCCATCCGGCGATCTGTCGCGGACCCCCGGCGCTTCGCCCGGTTCTGCCCGGTTGAACCTGCCCGCGTTTTCCGACATTTTGCGCCACGACAATTTCGCCGCCACCCGAAACAACGACAGGGACAAACCCGATGACCGCCGACACCGCCCATCCGCCCGTGAAATACAGCCGCGTCATGCTGAAAATCTCGGGGGAGGCGTTGATGGGCGATCAGGGCTTCGGCCTGCATCCGCCGACCGTGGCCCGCATCGCAGCCGAGGTGAAATCGGTCCGCGATCTGGGCGTCGAGGTCTGCATGGTGATCGGTGGCGGCAATATCTTCCGTGGTCTGGCCGGATCTGCGCAGGGGATGGAACGCACCACCGCCGATTACATGGGGATGCTCGCCACCGTGATGAACGCGTTGGCCATGCAATCGGCGCTGGAGCAGATGGGGGTCTTTACCCGCGTCATCAGCGCCATTCCGATGGATCAGGTCTGCGAGCCCTATATCCGCCGCCGCGCCGTGCGCCATCTGGAAAAGAAACGGGTCTGCATTTTCGCGGCAGGCACCGGCAACCCCTATTTCACCACTGATACGGCCGCGACGCTGCGCGCCAATGAAATGGCCTGTCAGGCGATCTTCAAGGGCACCAAGGTCGACGGGGTCTACGACAAGGACCCCAAGAAACACGCCGATGCAAAACGCTATGAGCATGTCAGCTATGACGAATGCCTGGCGAAACATCTGGGCGTGATGGATGCTTCGGCCATTGCGCTGGCCCGCGACAACAACCTGCCGATCATCGTGTTTTCGCTGGATGAACCGGGCGGGTTCCGCGGCATTCTGGCCGGGCAGGGCACCTATACGACGGTGCAGGGCTGATCCGGCTTCCGGGCGGCAAGGCGTCGCCCATCGCGCCCCTGCGGCGCGCATCCCCCTATATCCAACGGCGCCGCCTGCTGTTATAGAGGCCCGAAACGGCGCCCGAGCCGAAAGATGAGGACCCCATGTCGCACGACGAAATCGAAATCGACCTCGACGACCTGAGCCGCCGCATGGACGGCGCCATGACCGCCCTGAAGATGGAATTCGCCTCGCTGCGCACCGGCCGCGCCTCGGCCCAGATCCTCGACCCGATTCAGGTGGAGGCCTATGGCCAGATGACCCCGATCAACCAGCTTGGCACCGTGAACGTGCCCGAGCCGCGCATGGTCGTGATCAATGTCTGGGACAAGGGCATGATCAACAAGGTGGAAAAGGCGATCCGCGAATCCGGTCTGGGCATCAACCCGGTGACTGACGGGCCGCTGATCCGCCTGCCGATCCCGGAACTGAACGAAGAACGCCGCCGCGAACTGACCCGCGTCGCCGCGCAATATGCCGAAAGCGCCAAGGTCGCCATTCGCAACGTGCGCCGCGACGGCATGGACCAGATCAAGAAGGCCAAAGGCTCGGGCATGTCCGAGGACGACCAGAAGATGTATGCCGACGAGGTGCAGGAGCTGACCGACAAGGCCATCGCGCAGGTGGACAAGGCGCTCGAGTCGAAGCAACAGGAAATCATGCAGGTCTGACGACCTGCATCCGCGCCAGCGAAAGGGCTGCTCTTGGCCGCCAGCGACACATCCGCAACCGGCCCGCGTCATGTGGCCATCATCATGGACGGCAATGGCCGCTGGGCCACCAATCGTGGCTGGCCGCGGCTTGTGGGGCATCGCAAGGGCGCCGAACGGGTGAAGGAAATCGTGCGCTGCGCCCCGGATCTGGGCGTGAAATGGCTCACGATCTATGCCTTTTCGACGGAGAACTGGAAGCGTTCGACCGAAGAGGTGCTGGGCCTCATGTCGATCTTTGCACGCTACATCGAGCGCGAGGCCGACCGGCTGGCCGCTGAATCGGTACGGATGCGGTTCATCGGGGATCGGTCGCGGCTGGACCCGAAGCTGCAAAAGCTGATGGCCGGGATCGAGGCGCGGACGGCGGTCTATGACCGGCTGAACCTGACGGTTGCCATCAACTATGGCGGCCGGGACGAAATTACCCGTGCCGCGCGCGATCTGGCGAAGGCGGTGGCGGCAGGGCTGGTCGATCCGGCGCAGATTACCGAGGCGCATCTGACGCAGCATCTGGATACCGCCGATCTGCCCGACCCCGATCTGGTGATCCGCACCAGCGGTGAGACGCGGACCTCGAATTTCCTGCCCTGGCAGGCGGCCTATGCCGAATACGAGTTCACGCAAACGCTCTGGCCCGATTTCACGCCCGAGGAACTGGGCCGCATCCTGAGCCGCTTTGGCGTGCGGGAGCGCCGCTTCGGCGGGGTCTTCGGCGCATGAGCGGCGCGAACTGGGCAGATCTTCGGGCACGCAGTCTGTCGGCACTGGTGATGCTGGCGGTCGGCGCCGTCGCGATCTGGCTGGGCGGGTCGGTCTATCTGCTGCTGATCCTTGCCGCCGTTGCCGCGATGCAGTGGGAGCTGTGGCGCATGACGCTGGGGCAGGGCCGGGATACCGCGCTCTGGGCCGGTTACGGGCTGGCCATCCTGCTGGCCGGGGCGGCGCTGATCTGGCTGCGCGGTCTGCCGAACGGATTTCTGCTGATCTGCTGGTTGCTGGCCGTGGTCATTGCATCCGATGTGATGGGTTATTTCGCGGGCCGTGCGCTTGGCGGGCCGAAGTTCTGGCCGCGCATAAGCCCGAAAAAGACATGGAGCGGCACAGTCGCGGGCTGGATCGGTGCGGCGCTGGTTGGTGCGGTCTTTGCCGCGCTGGACCGGGGGACGGGTCCTGGCCTCGTGCTGCTGTCGCCGTTTGTGGCTTTCGCCGGTCAGATGGGCGACATTGCGGAAAGCGCGATCAAGCGGCGGGCAGGTGTCAAGGACAGCTCTAACCTCATCCCCGGTCATGGCGGTGTGCTGGATCGGTTTGACGCGCTGATCTTCGCGGCGATTGTTGTCGGCGCGGCGGCGCTGTTCCTTTTCGGTGCGGGGCACTGACATGCGGCGCATTTCGGTTTTCGGCGCCACCGGCTCGATCGGCGAATCCACCTTCGACCTGATGATGCGGGCGGGCGGGCCGGAGGCGTTTCACACTGTCGCGCTGACCGGCGGGCGCAATGTGACCCGGCTGGCCGAGATGGCACGCGCCCTGCGGGCCGGGGTGGCGGTTACCGCGCATGACGACTGTCTGCCCGCCTTGCGCGACGCGCTGGACGGCAGTGGCATTACCGCGGCAGCGGGGCCTGAGGCGCTGCTGGAAGCCGCAGACCGCCCGGCGGACTGGGTGATGTCGGCCATCGTCGGTGCGGCAGGGCTGGCACCGGGGTTCCGGGCGCTGCGCCATGGCACCACGCTGGCGCTTGCGAACAAGGAAAGCCTTGTGACCGCCGGGCCGCTGCTGATGGCCGAGGCTGCGCGCCATGGCGCGCGCATCCTGCCGGTGGACAGCGAACACAGCGCCATCTTTCAGGCGCTGGTGGGCGAGGATCTGGCGGCGGTGGAACGCATCGTCCTCACCGCTTCTGGGGGCGCGCTGCGCGACTGGCCGCTGGACAAGCTGGCGAAAGCCACGGTGGCCGAGGCGCTGGCGCATCCCAACTGGTCAATGGGGCCGCGCATCACCATCGACAGCGCCTCGATGTTCAACAAGGCGCTGGAGGTGATCGAGACCCGCGAATATTTCGGTGTCGCGCCGGAGCAGATCGAGGTCATCATCCACCCCGAAAGCATCATTCATTCCATGGTGGGTTACCGCGACGGTGCCATCATGGCGCATCTGGGGGCGGCGGACATGCGCCATGCCATCGGCTATGCGCTGAACTGGCCCGAGCGGGGCGAACTGCCGGTGGCGCGGCTGGATTTCGCGGCCCTCGGACGGCTGAGCTTCCGCGCGCCGGACGAGGCGCGCTATCCGGCGCTGCGGCTTGCGCGCGAGGTGATGGCGGTGCGCGGCCAGGCGGGTGCGGCGTTCAATGCCGCGAAAGAGATCGCTCTCGACCATTTCATTGGCGGAGGGGTGGGGTTTGCCGATATGGCGGGAATCGTGGAAGACACGCTTGCCGCGCTTTCGCGCGAGACCGGCCTTGGAAATGCCCCGATGAGCCTTCAGGAGGTTCTGGCGGCGGATCTTCGTGCCCGTGCCCTGGCGACCGGCATTGCGTCGGATCTGGCGGCGCGGCGCGCGGGCTGAGGCCCTCGCCCGACTGCCGCACGCCGGACGATTGAGGAAAGGACGAAGGTTTGGACATTCTCGCACTGATGCCCGGTTTCGGAAATCTGGCCCTGACGGTGCTGGCCTTCGTTCTGGCGCTGTCGATCATCGTGGCGGTGCATGAATACGGCCATTACATCGTCGGCCGCTGGTCGGGCATCCATGCCGAAGTGTTCAGCCTGGGATTCGGCCCGGTTCTGCTGAGCCGGGTGGACCGGCACGGCACGCGCTGGCAACTCGCGGCACTGCCCTTCGGCGGCTATGTGAAATTCCTTGGCGATGCCGATGCAGCCTCGGGCAAGGATGGCGAGGCGATTGACAGGCTGTCCCCTGCCGAGCGGCGCCATACGATGCATGGCGCGCCGCTTTGGGCGCGGGCGGCCACTGTGGCGGCGGGGCCGGTCTTCAACTTCATCTTTTCGGCGCTGGTATTTGCAGGCTTCTTCTGGGTCAGCGGGATCGCCACCGACGAGCCGCTGGTGGGCAAGACCAAGGCCTTTCCCTATGATGGCCAGCCGCTGCTGCCCGGAGATCGCATTCTGGCGCTGGAGGGCACGCCGGTCACCACGCTGGAAGAGCTGATGGCGCGGGGCAATGCCCTGCCACCGGCGCCCAACGCGGATTACCGCGTGCTGCGCGACGGGGCAGAGCAGGAGATCATTGGCCCGCATCCCTATCCGGCGCTGGTGGATTCGGTGCAGCCGAAATCGGCGGCGGATGAAAGCGGTATCCTGCCGGGCGATCTGGTGCGGGCCATTGACGGTACTGCGGTGCAAAGCTTCGGCCAGATGCGCGAGATCGTCGGCGCCTCGGAAGGCCGCACGATGGTGCTGACCGTGCAGCGGGGCAGCGAATTGCTGGACCTGTCGCTGACGCCCCGCCGCGTTGACCTGCCGCTGCGCGAAGGCGGATTCGAGACGCGCTGGCTGATCGGGCTGACCGGCGGGCTGGCCTTCGGGCCCGAACTGCGCACCCCCGGCGTGGCCGAGGGGCTGGGCCTGGGCGTGCAGCAGGTGGGCCTTGTCGCACGCACCAGCCTGTCGGGCCTGTGGCACATGATCACCGGCGCGATTTCGTCGTGCAACCTGCAAGGTCCGCTGGGAATCGCCGAGGCCACGGGCACGGCGGCTTCGCAGGGGATCGACAGTTTCATCTGGCTTGTGGCGCTGCTTTCGGCGGCAGTCGGGCTGATGAACCTGCTGCCGGTGCCGGTGCTGGATGGCGGCCATCTGGTGTTCTACGCCTGGGAAGCGGTCATGCGCCGCCCGCCCTCGGATGCGATGTTGCAGCGACTGATGTCGCTGGGGCTGATCGTGGTTCTGGCGACCATGGCCTTCGGTCTGACGAACGATCTGTTCTGCCGCTGAGCCACGCTGAGGCGGTTCCGGGCCGCCCAAATCATGCCACAATGGCGCGATATCACATCCTCGTGTCGATATGAGGTGTGACATGCAAACCGTCATGAATGGCTATCGTGGCTTGTCCTATCTGGTCGGTCTCAACTGGGACTGGCTGTTCACGCTTGGCACCGTTCTCGTGGGCCTTCTGGCCGGGGCCTTTCTGGGCACCCAACTGCTGCCCGCGTTCTGACGCCGGGTCAGGTTTCGTGCCCGCGGCTGACGGCGGGCACGACAGGGCTGGTGCCCGAGACCCACAATGCCCCTAGAGATAGCGCCGAGTCTTTTGACAAGTCCCGCCAATCCCGCTAGTCAGGTCCAGGAATTTCATTCAGGTGTGGGACCGGCCATGGATCAGGCACAGCGCGCAACGAAAGCCCGGAACCGGGGCAAGTCTGTTCTGATGCGCAGTGTCGCCGTATCGGTTTTTCTTGCGGGGGCAATCGTTTCGCAGCCCGCACTGACCCCGGCACTGGCGCAGGGGATCAACCTGACGCAGGTGACCGTGGAAGGAAACCAGCGCGTCGACAATACCACCATCCTGAAACTGGCCGGAATCGGTCGCGGGCCGATCGGGGCCGCGCAGCTGAATGACGCCTATCAGGGGCTGCAAAATTCGGGTCTGTTCGAGGAAGTCTCGGTCGAGCCGCAGGGCTCGCGGCTGGTTATCCGGGTCAAGGAATACCCGATGATCAACGCCATTTCCTTCGAGGGCAACAAGCGCCTGAAGGACGAAGTGCTGTCCGAGGCGATCCAGTCCAAGGCGCGCCGGGCCTACTCGCCCGCGCTGGCCGAAGCCGATGCCGCCTCCATCGCGGAAGGCTACGAGGTGCAGGGTCGCCTTGCTGCCACCGTGACGCCGAAGATCATCCGCCGCTCCGACAATCGCGTCGATCTGGTGTTCGAGATCACCGAAGGCAAATCGGTCGAGATCGAGCGTCTGGCCTTTGTCGGCAACCGTGCCTTCAGCGACCGCCGCCTGCGGCAGGTTCTGCAAACCAAGCAGGCGGGTCTGCTGCGCACCTTCATCCGCCGCGATTCGCTGCAACCGGAACGGCTGGATGTCGACAAGCAGTTGCTGCGGGATTTCTACCTGTCGCGCGGCTTCGTCGATTTCGAGGTGCTGGATGCCGCCGCCGAAGTCGCGCGCGAGCGTGATGGCGTGTTCGTGACCTTCTCGGTTCGTGAGGGGCAGCAGTTCAGGTTCGGCAAGATCACCACCGTCAGCGAGATCGAGGGGCTGGATGCCGCCCCCTATGACGCGGCGCTGAAGGTGAAATCCGGCTCGGTCTATTCGCCGGGTGTGGTCGATACCAACATTGCCCGTCTGGAAAGCCTTGCGCTGAAACAGGGGATGAACTTCGTCACCATCGAGCCGCGCATCACCCGGAACGACCGGGATGGCACGCTGGATATCGCCTTCACGCTGGTGCGCGGACAGAAAGTGTTCGTCGAGCGTATCGACATCGAAGGCAACACGACCACGCTCGACCAGGTGGTGCGCCGCCAGTTCCGCACGGTCGAAGGCGACCCCTTCAACCCGCGCGAGATCCGTCAATCGGCCGAGCGTATCCGTGCGCTGGGGTATTTCGCGGATGCGAAGGTCAATGCCGAACCCGGCTCGGCGCCGGATCAGGTGGTGGTCAACGTCGATGTGGAAGAACAGCCCACCGGCTCGCTGTCCTTCGGCGTGTCCTATGGGGTGCAGACCGGCGTCGGCCTCAGCATGGGCCTCACCGAGAACAACTTCCTTGGTCGTGGGCAGACCCTGGGCCTGAACATCAGCTCGGGCACCGACAACGCCAACAGCTCGATCACTTTCGTCGAACCGGCCTTCCTTGGCCGTGACCTGAAGTTCAAGTTCAACGCCTATTACAACGAGACCGACAATCAGGATGCGACCTATGACACGCGCCTGATCGGTATTTCGCCGGCCATCGAATTCCCGGTCAGCGAACTGGGGCGGCTGGAACTGCGCTATACCCTGAAGAATTCCAAGCTGCTGGACCTGCGTCAGGCGGTGGCGGATGATCCGGCGACCCCCGATGTTGATGAAACTGTGGTGGCGACCACGCCGATCATTCAGCGGGATGCGGCGCGGGGCAACATGATGTCGTCGGGGGTGGGGCTGAGCTACACCTATGACAACCGCACCAGCGGGCTCAATCCCAATGGCGGTGTGTTGCTGCGCTTCGGTCTGGATTATGCGGGGCTGGGCGGCGATGTCGAAAGCGTGACCGCCAGCGCCCTGGCCGTGGCCGAACAGAAGGTCTGGAACGAGGAAGTCACGCTTCGCGCGATCTTTGAAGGCGGCGCGGTGCATATGCTGGACGGCGACAGCCGCGTGACCGACCGCTATTTCGGCGGTGGCAAGATCCGTGGCTTTGAACGCGGCGGTCTTGGCCCGCGCGATCTGGCGACCGATGACGCCCTGGGCGGCAACCTGTTTGCCGTCGCGCGGTTCGAGGCCGACTTCCCGCTGGGCCTGCCCGAGGAATACGGCATCACCGGCGGTCTGTTCGCCGATTTCGGCTCGGTCTGGAGCCTCGACGACGTGGCCGGGGCCAGCGGCACGGTGGATGACGGCTTCCACCTGCGCTCTGCCGTCGGCTTCTCGGTGTTCTGGAACACGCCGATCGGGCCGCTGCGCTTCAACTTCGCCAAAGCCATGTCGAAGCAGAGCTACGACAAGGAACAGGTCTTCGACCTGACGATCTCGACGAAGTTCTGATCATGGGGCGGGGCCTGCGACAGGCGCTTCTGGCGCTTTGGGCGGGTCTTTCGCCCGCCCTGTGGGCCATGCCCGCCCTGGCGCAGGAGGGTCAGCCCGGTCCTGTCTTCAAAAGCCAGCTTGCCGTGGTGCAGCAGGACCAGCTTTTCGCGCGCACGCTTTATGGCAAGGCGGTTCAGGCCCGGATCGAGGCGGCCCGGCAGTCGCTTCTGTCAGAAAACCAGCGCATCGAGGCCGGTCTGGAAGCGGAAGAACGTGCGCTGACCCAGCGCCGCCCGACGATGACACCCGCCGAATTCCGCAAGCTGGCCGATGCCTTCGACGCCAAGGTTGAGGGCATCCGTTCCGCGCAGGAGGCCAAGGGCCGCGCCGTGGCCCGCCAGGCCGAGGAGGACCGGCAGCGGTTCTTCCAGACCGCCTATCCCGTTCTGGCGCGGCTGATGGCGGAAATCGGTGCCGTGGCGCTGATGGACAAATCCGATATCATCATCTCGCTGGAAGCGATTGACGTGACGGACCGTGCGGTAGCGCGGATCGACAGCACGCTGGGTGACGGGTCAGCGAGCGAGGCCCCGGCCGAAGCCCCGGAACCGTCCGATGCGGGCCAGCCCGAACAATGACACGCGGGCTGCCGGTACGGCGGCCCCTGAGAGGAGTGATCGATGACCGCAACCGAGACCGCGCCGCAGACTGCTGATATCGCGCTGATCCAGCGCATCCTGCCGCACCGCTATCCGTTCCTGCTGGTCGACAAGGTGCGTGACATCTATGTCAACGAAAGCTGCGTCGGCATCAAGAATGTCACGATGAACGAGCCGCAGTTCACCGGGCATTTCCCGGAGATGCCGGTGTTTCCGGGCGTGCTGATCATCGAGGCGATGGCGCAGACTTCGGGCATTCTCGTCGGTCTGTCGATGGATCTGGTCGACAAGAATGCCAAGGTGTTCTTCATGGGCGTCGACAAGGTGAAGTTTCGCCGCAAGGTTGGCCCCGGCGACGTGCTGGAACTGCATGTGAAGGCGGTGCGCGGCGGCGGCCGGGTCTGGAAATTCGAGGGCCGGGCGATGGTCGGTGACGAGCTGGCCTGTGAGGCCGAGTTCATGGCCATGTTTGACGTGCCGAAGGCCTGAGCGGATGTCGGACGCGCGCATTCATCCCATGGCGGTGGTCGAACCGGGGGCGCTCATCGGCCCCGGCTGTGACATCGGCCCCTTCGCGGTGATCGGGCCGGAGGTTACGCTTGGCCCCGGCGTGGTGGTGAAGCCGCATGGCGTGGTCACTGGCTGGACAGAGGTCGGCGAGGGCACGGTGATCTTTCCGGGCGCCGTTGTGGGGGAGGTGCCGCAGGATCTGAAATACAAGGGGGAGCGCACGCGGCTGATCGTCGGCAAGCGCTGCCGCATCCGCGAGGGTGCAACACTGAACACCGGCACCGAGGGTGGTGGTGGCGTAACGCGCGTGGGCGACGATGTGCTGATGATGACCGGCAGCCATGTTGGCCATGACGCGATCATCGGCGACCGCGTTGTCATGGCCAATCAGGCTGCCATCGCCGGGCATTGCCATATCGGGGATGATGTCATCATCGGCGGGCTGTCCGGCGTGCATCAATGGGTCCGCGTCGGGCGTGGTGCCATCATCGGTGCAGTGACGATGGTGACGAATGATGTGCTGCCGCATGGTCTGGTGCAGGGGCCACGCGGCGTGCTGGATGGGCTGAACCTCGTGGGGCTGAAGCGGCGCGGGGTCGAACGGTCGGAAATCACCGCGCTGCGCGCCGCCTATCAGATGCTGGCGCAGGGGGAAGGGTCTTTCCTCGACCGCGCGCGCCGTCTGGCGGATGAAACCGACAGCCAGCATGTGCGCGAAATGACCGATTTCATCCTGTCTCAGACTGACCGCAGTTTCCTGACCCCGAAATGAGCCGCACCGCCATCATTGCAGGCGCCGGGCACTTGCCCGCTGCCCTTGCCGCCACGCTGAAGTCACCACTGGTTTGCGCGCTGGACGGTTTCACCCCCGCAGGGCTGGCCGTGGATCAGCTGTTCCGGGTGGAACGGCTGGTGCCCTTCCTGCGCGCGCTGGAGGATGCGGGCGTGACCCGTGTGGTCTTTGCAGGCGCGGTGCAGCGGCCAAGACTGGACCCGTCGCTGTTCGATCAGGGCACCGCCCAGATGGTGCCGCGCCTTCTGGCCGCGATGCAGGCGGGCGATGATGCCACCCTGCGCGAGGTGGTCGCGATTTTCGAGGAAGCCGGATTCGCCGTTGCCGGCGCGCAGGAGGTTGCGCCCGATCTGGTGCCGGGGCCGGGCATCCTGTGCGGAACGCCGGGTGCCTCCGATGAGCGCGACGCCGCGCGGGCCGCTGCCATTGTCGCCGCGCTCGGGGCCGTGGATGTGGGACAGGGTGCTGTGGTGGCACAGGGGCTGTGCCTTGCGGTCGAGGCGTTGCCAGGCACCGATGCGATGCTGGACTGGGTGGCGCAAACCGCCCGCCGTCCTGACCCGAATGGCGCGAAAGGCGTGTTCTACAAGGCGCCGAAACCGGCGCAGGATCGGCGCATCGACCTTCCGGCGCTGGGGCTGGAGACGCTGAAACGTGCCCATGCCGCCGGGCTTGCAGGGATTGCCTTCGAGGCGGGCGGGGTGATCCTGCTCGACCGTACGGCGATGATTGCCGAGGCAGACCGGCTGGGCCTGTTCCTCTGGGCGCGCGAGCCATGAAGCTGTTCCTCGTCGCGGGCGAGCCTTCCGGCGACCGACTGGGGGCCGCGTTGATGGCGGGGCTGAAGGACCTCGCGCCGGGTGTCCGTTTTGACGGGGTGGGCGGCCCACTGATGCAGGCCGAAGGGATGCAAAGCCTGTTCCCGATGGCTGAGCTTTCGGTGATGGGCATTGCCGAGGTGCTGCCGAAATATCGCTATCTGAAGCGGCGTATCCGCGAAACCGCCGAGGCCGTGCTGGCCAGCGGGGCGCGGGCGTTGATCACCATCGACAGCCCCGATTTCTGCCTGCGCGTGGCGCGGCTGGTGAAGGCGGCGCGGCCCGACCTGCGGACGGTCCACTATGTCGCGCCCTCGGTCTGGGCCTGGCGGCCGGGCCGGGCGGTGAAGATGGCGACGGCGGTCGATCACGTTCTGGCGCTGCTGCCCTTCGAGCCGCCCTATATGACGGCGGCGGGGATGAGCTGCGATTTCGTCGGCCATCCGGTTGTGGCTGAACCGCTGGCGACGGAGGTGGAGCGTGCGGCCTTTGCCGGTGATGGTCCGTTGCTGCTGGCCCTGCCCGGATCGCGTCAGGGCGAGGTGCGGCGGCTGGCACCGGTGTTGGGTGCGGTTCTGGGCCTGTTACGGGCGCGTCATCCGGGCCTGCGCGTGGTGCTGCCCACCCTGCCGACGGTAGAGCCTCTGGTGCGCGAGGTGACCGCCGAATGGCCGGTGGCACCCGAAATCGTGCTGGACCCGGCCCGCAAGCGTGGCGCCTTTGCCGCCGCTGATGTGGCGCTGGCGGCCTCGGGCACCGTGTCCCTGGAGCTGGCGGCCAATGGCTGCCCCATGGTCATTGCCTATCGCCTGCATCCCGTCAGCTTCTGGCTGATGAAGCGTGCGGCGCTGATTGATACGGTAACGCTGGTCAATCTGGTGTCCGAGACACGGGCGGTGCCGGAATTCCTTGGCCCCGCCTGTCTGGCCGAAAACATCGCCCCCGCCGTACTGGCCCTGCTGGCACAAGGCCCCGAGCGCGCGGCGCAGGAGGCGGCGATGCGCCTGACGATGGAGCGTCTGGGCAAAGGTGGCGAGCCGCCCGGCCTGCGCGCGGCGCGCTCTGTGCTTTCGGTGCTTTAACGCCCGCGCCAGATCCAGCCGCCGCCGAGGATGCGGCTGCCTTCCGGCGCATAGAACACGCAGGCCTGACCTGCGCTGACGCCATCCTCGGGGTTCAGCAATTCCACCTCTGCCTCGGTGGCAGAGATGGGGCGGATCACTGCCGGGCGCGGCGGGCGGGTGGAGCGGACCTTGACGTTCACATGCCATTCCGCCCGGCTGTCAAAGGGTGTATCGCCCAGCCAGTTGACCTCGCGCACCGGCACGATGCGGGTGGACAGCGCCTCTTTCGGGCCGACGATCACACGGCGACTGTCGGGGTCCAGCCGTACGACATAGACCGGATCGCCCAGACCGCCGATGCCCAGCCCCTTGCGCTGCCCGATGGTGTAATGGATCACGCCGCGATGGGTGCCCAGCACGCGACCCTCCAGATCGACGATCTCGCCCGGTTCGGCCGCGCCAGGGCGCAGCTTTTCGATCACAGCGGCATAATTGCCGTTCGGGACAAAGCAGATGTCCTGGCTGTCGGGCTTGTCCGCCACCGGCAGCCCGTATTTCGACGCCAGCGCCCGTGTTTCCGCCTTCGAGGCCAGATGCCCCAGAGGGAAACGCAGGTAATCGAGCTGTTCCGGCGTGGTCGAGAACAGGAAATAGCTCTGGTCGCGGTTGGCATCGGCGGCGCAATGCAGTTCCGGCCCGGTCACGCCCTGCATGCGCTGGATGTAATGGCCGGTCGCCATGCAATCGGCCTCCAGATCCTTCGCCGTGGCCAGCAGATCCTTGAACTTCACCCGCTCGTTGCAGCGGATGCAGGGCACTGGCGTCGCACCGGCCAGATAGGCATCGGCAAATTCCTCGATCACCGCCTCGCGGAAGGTGTTCTCGTAATCCAGGACGTAGTGCGGAAAGCCCATCGTCTCGGCCACGCGGCGGGCATCATGGATGTCACGTCCGGCACAGCAAGCCCCCTTTTTCGCCAGCGCCGCGCCATGGTCGTAAAGTTGCAGCGTCACGCCGACAACGTCATAACCCTCCTCCTTCAGCTGCGCGGCCACCACCGAACTGTCGACGCCGCCCGACATGGCAACGACGACGCGCGTCTCGGAGGGGGGCTTTGCGAAGCCCAGGGAATTCAGCGGATGGTCCAGCATGACGGAACTCTGGCAGGATCAGGGAAAGTTACGTGCAATATAGGAAAATGCGCGACACTCTCAACCCGTCGCTTCACCAAGGCTTAAGCCTGTCGGCCGAAACTTCGCGTGATGGAAGAGGGGAATGCCATGTATCTGAAACGTGTCCACGGGCCGCGGCAGGTCACGCTGCCGGATGGCTCGATCCTGACCCGCGCCGATCTGCCACCGCCGGAGACCAGTCGCTGGGTGGCCTCGCGCAAGGCAGTGGTGGTTAAGGCGGTGATCTACGGGCTTCTTCCGCTGGCCGAGGCGCTGGAACGCTATGCCCTGTCGGAAGAGGAATTTGCGCTTTGGCGTGCCGCGGTCGAACGCCATGGCGAGAAAGCCCTGAAAGTGACAGCCATCCAAAAGTATAGACAACTTTAGATTGTTTTCTGCGCAACCTATGTCACAGTAACCGCTAGTTAACCATTGCCCTCCAGTATCGTTAACAACCCTGGCGCTGAAGCGGAGAAGACAGAGATGCGCATTTTGCTGGTGGAGGATGACCCGACGACCTCGCGCAGTATCGAACTGATGTTGACCCATGCGAATCTCAACGTCTATTGCACGGATCTCGGCGAGGATGGCATCGACCTGGCCAAGCTCTATGACTACGATCTGATCCTGCTGGACATCAACCTGCCGGACATGAGCGGGCATGAGGTCCTGCGGCAACTGCGCCTTGCACGGGTGGATACGCCGATCCTGATTCTTTCAGGCGCGGACGATACCGACAGCAAGCTGAAGGGCTTTGGCTTCGGCGCGGATGACTACATGACCAAGCCTTTCCATCGTGAGGAACTGGTGGCGCGTATCCATGCCATCATCCGCCGGTCCAAGGGACATTCGCAATCGGTGATCCGTACCGGACGAGTCTGCGTCAATCTGGATGCCAAAACTGTGGATGTGGATGGCAAGACCGTGCATCTGACCGGCAAGGAATATCAGATGCTGGAGCTGCTGAGCCTGCGCAAAGGCACCACGCTGACCAAGGAAATGTTCCTCAACCACCTCTATGGCGGTATGGATGAGCCGGAGCTGAAGATCATTGACGTCTTCATCTGCAAGCTGCGCAAGAAACTGGCCGAGGCGACGGGTGGGCAGAACCACATCGAAACCGTCTGGGGCCGTGGCTATGTGCTGCGCGACCCGCTGCCCGATGATCTGGGGCGGCGACTGGCGATGGGGGCGTGAGGCGCGCGCTTTACCTTGAGGGGCTGGCGTCCTAAATCTGGCGCAAAGCCGGAGGGGAACATGGCCACAGATCAGCCTGTCGATCGTATGACCGAAGCCGAAGCTCAGGCCGAACTGGCCCGGCTTGCCGAGGCGATTGCCAGGGCAAATGAAGCCTATCACCGGCAGGACGCACCCGAGATCAGTGATGCGGATTACGATGCGCTGAAACGCCGGAACCTGGAGATCGAGGCGCAGTTCCCGGCGCTGAAACGTGCCGACAGCCCCTCGGATCAGGTTGGCGCCCCGCTGGCCGAAGGCTTTGGCAAGGTCCGGCATGAAGTGCGGATGCTCAGCCTTGAGAATGCCTTCGAGGATGCGGATGTGACGGATTTCGTGACCCGCATCCGCAGTTATCTGGGCCATGAAGGGCCGCTGAGCTTCACTGCCGAGCCAAAGATCGATGGCTTGTCACTATCGCTGCGCTACGAGGGCGGTGTGCTGGTGCAGGCGGCAACGCGCGGTGATGGCGAAACGGGAGAAAATGTCACCGAAAACGCGCGTACAATCGCTGATATTCCGCACCGGCTGATCGGCGCCCCCGATGTGCTGGAGGTGCGGGGCGAGGTTTATATGCGCCACGCCGATTTCGCCGCGTTGAACGCACGCGCGGCCGAGGCGGGTGAGAAAACCTTTGCCAACCCGCGCAATGCCGCCGCCGGTTCGCTTCGGCAACTCGATGCAACGATCACCCGTTCGCGTCCGCTCAGCTTCTTTGCCTATGCGTGGGGGGCGCTGTCGGAACCTCTGTCGGAAACCCAGTCCGGCGCCATCGAGCGGCTGGCGGCGCTTGGGTTTCGGACCAACCCTTTGACACGGCTCTGCCTGACGGTCGAGGAAATGCTGGCGCAATATCGCAGCATCGAGGCACAGCGCGCGACCCTAGGCTATGACATCGACGGTGTCGTCTACAAGGTCAACGATCTGGCGCTGCAACGGCGGCTCGGGTTTCGCGCGGCAACCCCCCGCTGGGCCATCGCGCATAAATTCCCCGCCGAACTGGCCTGGACGCGGCTGGAGGCCATCGACATTCAGGTTGGTCGTACCGGCGCGCTGAGCCCTGTCGCGCGGCTGACGCCGGTGACGGTGGGCGGCGTCGTCGTCTCCAACGCCACGCTGCATAATGAGGATTATATCGCGGGTCGCGATTCCTCGGGCGCGCCGATCCGTGATGGCAAGGACATCCGCATCGGTGATTGGGTGCAGGTCTATCGGGCGGGTGATGTAATTCCCAAGGTGGCTGATGTCGATCTTGCGCAGCGCCCCGAAGAGGCCGCGCCCTATACCTTCCCCGAAACCTGCCCCGAATGTGGCAGTCCCGCGATCCGGGAGCCGGGCGATTCGGTTCGCCGTTGCACGGGCGGCCTGATTTGCCCTGCGCAGGCCATTGAAAAGCTGAAGCATTTCGTCAGTCGTGGTGCTTTCGATATCGAGGGGCTGGGGGCAAAACAGATCGAGATGTTCTTTGCCGACGATCTGCTGTCGGTGCGTGCGCCTGCCGATATCTTCACCCTTCAGGACCGGGACACCCGCAACCTTGCGAAACTGGCGAACCGCGACGGGTTCGGGAAGCGCAGTGCCGAAAAGCTGTTCGCAGCCATCGACGACCGGCGCCGCATCGCATTTGAACGCTTCCTTTTCGCGCTTGGCATCCGCCATCTGGGCGAGGTCGCGGCCAAGGATCTGGCCCGGCATTACGGCAGTTGGGCCGGGCTGGCGCAGGCCATCGACGCCGCGCATCCGGCCGCGCTCCTGCACCTGAAAGCGGATGAGGCCGAGGTGGCAGAGCGCGCGGCGGCGGCTGAAGCAGGTCGCCGGGCCGAGGTTTCGAAGGCGCGGGCGCAGATCATGGCGGAAGCCAGCCCCGAGGCGCGCGCGGCATGGGAGGAAATGCTGTCGATTGAAGGGGTTGGCGCAGTTCTGGCAACCTCTCTTGTGACCACGCTTGCGGCGGGCGGGCATGAGCGTCAGGCGGTCGAGGATCTGGTGGCAGAGCTGGCCGAGATTATACCGCCCGAAGCCCGCGCAACGCAAAGCCCGGTTGCCGGGCTGACTGTCGTGTTCACCGGCACGCTGGAAAAGATGACTCGGGCCGAGGCCAAGGCGCGGGCCGAGGCGCTGGGGGCCAAGGTTGCGGGATCGGTCAGCGCCAAGACCGATCTGCTGGTGGCTGGTCCGGGTGCCGGCTCGAAGGCCACGCGGGCGGCGGAACTCGGCGTAAGGGTGATTGACGAGGAGGAATGGCTGGCCCTGGCGGGCGCCGCCGGATGAGCCGCCCGCCCGAGCTTTTCCCGCTGTTTGCCGATCTGGAGACGCTGGAAGGCGTCGGCCCCAAGACGGCGAAGGCGATGGCCGGGCTGGGGGTTGAACGGCCGAAGGACTTGCTGTTCCTTCTGCCACATTCCGGGGTGGACCGCAGCCGCCGCGCCTCGGTCCGCGATGTGGTGCCGCCTGCGGTGGTAACGGTGGAGGTGACGGTGGGCAGCCACTTTCCGCCGCGCCAGAAAGGGCGGCCCTATCGTGTGGCGGTGAAGGATTCGGCGCTGGAATTCCAGCTTGTCTATTTCCATGCGCGCGGCGATTTCCTGTTGCGGCTGTTGCCGACCGGGCAGCGCCGGATCGTTTCGGGCCGGGTGGAATTGTTCGACGGCATCGCGCAGATGGTCCACCCCGACCATGTGTTGCGGCCTGAAGAAGCGGGCGATCTGCCAGAGTTCGAGCCGGTCTATCCGCTGGTCGCCGGCGTGACGCAGAAGGTTCTGGCCAAAGCGGCGCAGGCGGCAGTGGCGCGGGCGCCAGAGCTGGCAGAATGGATCGACGGGCCGTTGAAGCGACGCGAGGGCTGGCCGGACTGGCACGCGGCAGTTCAGGCCGTACATGCGCCGGAAAGTGCCGCCGATCTGGCGCCTGCAGCTGCGGCGCGGGCGCGGCTGGCCTATGATGAGTTGTTTGCCCATCAGGTGACTCTGGCGCTGGCGCGGATGCGGGCGCGGCGCGGTAAGGGGCGTGCCTCGGTCGGAACCGGAGTCTTGCAGCGCAAGGTATTGGATTCACTTCCTTATGCACCGACAGGGGCGCAAAGTCGGGCCGTGGGCGAGATCGCGGGCGATATGGCCTCTGGTCTGCGGATGAACCGGCTGTTGCAAGGCGATGTCGGTGCGGGCAAGACGCTGGTCGCGTTGATGGCCCTGCTTGTCGCGGTGGAGGCGGGCGGGCAGGGCGTGATGATGGCGCCGACCGAGATCCTCGCCCGGCAGCATCTGGAAGGGCTGCGGCCGCTTGCCGAGGCGGCCGGGGTGCGGCTTGACCTGCTGACCGGGCGCGACAAGGGGGCGGAGCGTGCGGCGAAGCTGCGCGCGCTGGCCGAGGGCGAGACGGGCATTCTGGTCGGCACCCATGCCGTGTTCCAGAAGGATGTGCAGTTTCATGACCTGCGGCTGGCGGTGATCGACGAACAGCACCGTTTCGGCGTGGCGCAGCGGATGGAGCTGGGCGCAAAGGGGGCGGCAGCGGATGTGCTGGTGATGACCGCGACGCCGATCCCGCGCAGCCTCGCGCTGGCGAGCTATGGCGACATGGATGTTTCGGTGCTGGATGAAAAGCCCGCCGGGCGCAAGCCGGTCAAGACGGTGATGGTCTCGACGCAGCGCCTGGATGAGGTGGTGGCGCATCTGGCGCGCGCGGTGGCCGAAGGGCGGCAGGCTTATTGGGTCTGTCCGCTGGTGGAAGACAGCGAAACGGTCGATTACGCCAGCGCCGAGGCGCGGTTTCAACATCTGCGCGCCGCCCTTGGCGATTGTGTCGGCCTTGTGCATGGCCAAATGCCACCCGCCGAGAAGGACGCGGCGATGGCGCGATTTGTCGCCGGGGAGACCAGCGTTCTGGTGGCCACGACGGTGATCGAGGTGGGAGTGAACGTGCCCAATGCCTCGATCATGGTGATCGAGCGGGCCGAGATCTTTGGCCTCGCGCAGTTGCATCAGCTGCGCGGCAGGGTCGGGCGCGGATCGGCGGAATCCACTTGCCTGCTGATGTATCAGGCGCCGCTGAGCGAGGGCGGCGAGCGGCGGCTGACCACGTTGCGCGATACCGATGACGGTTTTCGTATCGCCGAAGAAGATCTGGCGATGCGTGGCGCCGGCGATCTGATTGGCACGGCGCAATCGGGCCTGCCACGGTTCCGGGTCGCTGATCTGGAACGGCAATCGGCGCTGATGGAAACTGCACAAAGTGATGCGCGGCGGCTGCTGGCTGAAGATCCGCAGCTGGAAAGCCCGCGCGGCCGGGCGGTGCGCCTGCTGCTGTGGCTGCTGGATCAGGATCGGGCGATCAGGCTGATTTCTGTGGGTTGAGCTCGCCTTTTTGTGTTGGAACCCTGGCGCGCGCTCTGGCGTTCTCTCTTTATGTTCACGGATGTTCTCAAAAAGTTCTTTACAGGATGTGAATCATGTGAGAACAATAATGGAACAAACGACAGGAGGTTCCGATGCTGAAGGAAGTCAAAGCCATCATCACCCGCTCCCGCGCAACTTTGCTGGAGGATGCCGCCGGGGCGGTCTCGCTGTTCGTTCTCTTGATTGTCGGCCTGAATCTGCCTGGCCTTGCCTGAGCCGCCGACACTGCCGGTTTTTCACTGCCTGCGGTCTGTTAAGGGCGCATCGACCCCAAGCGATGCCCGCGTCACTGTCCCCGACGCACCTGCCTGCCAGACACGCCACTCACCGCCGCAGCATGACTGCGGCGGTTTTTTTTTATGCGGCCTCTGCCGCCGTGATGGCCTCTGCCAGCGCCTCGATCGCCAGCAGGATCGAGGCGTGGCGGTTCTTGTAATCCCGCGCGGGCAACAGCACCTCGAACCCGGCGAAAGCGCCCGAAGGCGGTGGCGCCCCGTCCTTCAGCATGGCGCGCAGCGCGTCCCGCGCAGCTTCAACCTCAGCCCGGTTGCGGCCGATGGCGGCGCCGCCCACCACGGCGGCCGAGGCCTGACCCAGTGCGCAGGCCTTCACGTCCTGCGCAAACTCCGCGACGCGGCCATCCCGCATCACCACATCTGCCGTGATGGTCGAGCCGCAGACCGGCGAGCGGCGGCGCGCACTGCCCTGTGGCGCGGGCAGGCGGCCCAGATGCGGGATGTCGGCGGCCAGGGCCAGAATCCGGCCGGAATAGAGTTTCACAAGATCGCTGTCGCTCATCGCTTTTCTCCGCCGCTGTCCCCGCATAGATAGACCTGCAACTGCGGCAATGCAAAGGAGGCGCCGATGCCATTCGATCCGGCTGGCCTAAAGTATGATGCGAACGGTCTGATCCCGGCCATCGCGCAGGACCATGCCACGGGCGAGGTGCTGATGATGGCCTGGATGAATGCCGAAAGCCTGAAGCGCACGCTGGAAACCGGGCAGGTGACTTATTGGTCCCGCTCGCGTCAGGGGTTCTGGGCCAAGGGCGAGACCTCGGGCCATGTGCAGCGGCTGGTGGAGCTGCGGGTGGATTGTGACCGCGATTGCCTGTTGATGCAGGTCGATCAGATCGGACCCGCCTGCCACACC
>NZ_BMYI01000001.1:0-71272 GCF_014652195.1 Gemmobacter nanjingensis | reverse complement strand
AAAGAAAAAGGCCGCGCGGAACCGCGCGGCCTTTTCCATTCTGTCGGTCGGATCACTCGTCCGAAGCGGCAGCGCCCACTTCGTCGAACAGTTCCGCGATCTCGAACTCGGCCGCGGCTTCCGCTTCGGCTGCGAGTTCCTGGATCGACTTGCCCGAGGCTTGCAGTTCGGCTTCTTCGGCCGAACGGGCGACGTTGATCGTGATGCGCACCGAAACTTCGGGGTGCAGAACGACGGTCACCGAATGCAGACCCAGATCCTTGATCGGACGATCCAGAACGACCTGACCGCGCGCGACGGTGAAGCCGCCCTCGGTCGCCGCATCGGCCACGTCACGGGTGGTGACGGAACCATAGAGCGCGCCGGAATCCGAAGCCGAACGGATGACGATGAACGCCTGACCGTCGAGCTTGGCGCCCACGGCTTCGGCTTCTTTCTTCGTTTCTAGGTTCTGCACTTCGAGTTGCGCCTTGCGGGCTTCGAAGGATTTGATGTTCGCGTCGGTGGCGCGCAGCGCCTTGCCTTGCGGCAGCAGGAAGTTCCGGCCGTAGCCGTCCTTCACCTTCACCACATCGCCCATCTGGCCCAGCTTGGCCACGCGCTCAAGAAGGATGACTTGCATCGAAGTATCTCCTTATTTCACGGCATAGGGCAGCAGGGCGAGGAAGCGGGCGCGTTTGATGGCCTGGGCCAGTTCACGCTGCTTCTTCGCCGAGACGGCGGTGATGCGCGACGGAACGATCTTGCCACGCTCGCTGATGTAGCGTTGCAGCAGACGCACGTCCTTGTAGTCGATCGCCGGGGCATTGTCGCCCGAGAAGGGGCAGACTTTCCGACGGCGGAAGAAGGGTTTGTTCGCCATGATGATGGTCCTTATCCCTGTCAGATCAACGACGACGGTCGCCGCCGAAGCTGCGCTCGCGGCGTTCGCCACGTTCGCCTTCCGGACGGTCCCCACGGTCCCCGCGATCGCCACGGTCCCCACGCTCGCGCTCGTCGCGCTTCTGCATCTGGACCGACGGGCCTTCGGCGTGCTTTTCGACCTTGATGGTCAGCACGCGCATCACGTCGTCATGCAGGCGCATCAGGCGTTCCATTTCCTGCACGGCAGCGGCGGGCGCGTCCGATTTCAGGAAGGCGTAGTGGCCCTTGCGGTTCTTGTTGATCTTGTAGGCCATCGTTTTGACGCCCCAGTATTCGTGTTCAACGACTTTGCCGCCGTTGTCCGCGAGGACCGTGGAGAAATGTTCGATGAGACCTTCGGCCTGCGCGTTGGACAGATCCTGACGCGCGATCATGACATGCTCGTAGAGAGGCATGTAAGCTCCGTATCATAGGCGCATTTCATAGGGCGGGCCTTTTCGCCTTCCGCGGCCCGTCCACGAGAGGCTGCGCCGGTTCATGGGTCATGCGGAAGGATGGGCGTCCTTACACAGGATTGTGCTTTGGCGCAAGCAAACTTCCGGGGAGTTGCCGGAATTCCCGCCTGTCAGGGGCTGTCGGTGGCATGATATGGCATATCAGCGGGGATTTTTGTCTACAGGGAACCATCTCCGGTGCAGGTGGTTGCCCTTTGGCCCACCGCAGAGAATCGAAAGAGGATAGGCATGAACCGTATTCTGAACTGCACGACGGCACTGGCCGTCGCTCTGGCTGGCATCAATCCCGCAGCCCTGAGCGCGCAGACCCGTGTCCAGGTCCAGGGGCAGACCGTGGTCTGCCTGCCCGACAAGAAGACGGCCTGCCCGGATGGCGCCAACTGCATCGTGGTGAAGAACCCCGCGAATTGCGAGAAGCGCGCCTTCGAGAAATTCGGTGGCGGCTCGCCTGAGCGCAAGAACGGCGAAGGCGCCGAGCAGCCGAAGAAGAAAAAGGCTGCTGCCGAGCAGGATGCGGCGCCTGCCAAGAAGAAGGCGGCGGATGAGCCGGTGAAGAAGCAGAAAAAGGCGGCTGAGGAACAGAAACCCGCCAAGGAGAAGAAGGCCGACAAGCCCGTAAAGGAGAAGAAGGCCGAGAAGAAAGAGAAGAAAGACGACAAGAAGGACAAGGTAGTCCCGAAGGCACCCACGCGCAGCGAAGCCGTCGCGCCGGTCGAGGAGCCGCAGGTGAAAGTGCCCAGCGGCGCGCCGCGCAGCTCGGACAACGACAATGCGCCGACGCTGGCGCCCGATACGTCGGTCAACACCGCCAATACCGCCCCTGCCGAACAGAAGCCGCGCAAGCAGCGCAAGCCGCGTGCCGAAGAGGACCAGGCGATTCTCGATGTGCTCGGCTCGGAACCCGCCGCGCAGCAGGCCGACACCACGCAGAAGGATGGCACCAAGAAGCGCCGGAATTCGAAGAAGCCCGAAAAGCCCGAGGCGGCTCTGGTGCCCTCTGGCGCGCCGCGTTCCGGGGATGATGGCCCGCAGGTCACGGAATCCCGCGTAACACGCGAGGATCGCCGCGACGCCAGCCGGGATTATGACACGCCGGTGATCGGTGACCAGCAGACCGCCAAGAAAGACAGTGGTGGCCTCTCGAAACTGGAAAAGGCCGGGCTTCTGGCGCTTGGCGCGCTGGCCGTCGGGACGCTGCTGAAGAACGGCAACAAGGTCGTGTCGAACACCGGCGACCGGGTGGTCGTTGACCGGGGCTATGGCGATTATGTCGTGCTGAAGGATGATGACGCGCTGATCCGCGAACCGGGCAGCAATGTGCGCACCGAAACCTATCGCGACGGCTCGACCCGCACCACGGTGGATCGCGCCGATGGCACGCAGATCATCACCATCCGCGATGCCTCGGGCCGGGTGCTGCGCCGGGCGCGTATCAATCTCGATGGCAGCCAGACCTTGCTGATCGACGATCTGAGCGACCGCGTGCAGGAAGTGGACGTGACGCGTCTGCCGAAGCCGCAGCCGGGTCTTGCCATCTCGACCTCGGGCGAGGATGCGGCGCTGCGTGCGCGCATGCTGAGCCTGCGCGCGGCGGAAGCGGGACGTTCGTTCAGCCTTGCGCAGATCCGCGATTATCCCGAGGTGCGGGCGCTGGCGCCGACCGTGGATGTCGACAACATCACCTTCGAAACCGGCTCTGCCGCGATCCGGCCTTCGGAGGCGGAAAAGCTGTCGCAACTGGGAGAGTTCATGTCCCAGATGATCGAGGAAAACCCCGGCGAGATGTTCCTGATCGAAGGTCATACCGATGCGGTGGGGGATGCTGCCTATAACCTCGCGCTGTCGGACCGTCGCGCCGAAAGCGTGGCGCTGGCGCTGACCGAATACTTCGACGTTCCGGCAGAGAACATGGTGGTGCAGGGGTATGGCGAGGGCGAGCTGCGCATCGCTTCTGCGGGAGACGAGCCGCGCAATCGCCGGGCTGTTGTGCGGATGATCTCGCCGCTGATGCGTCAACTTGCCTCGAACTGAGGCAGGACAATTTGACCAAAATCAAGGTGGCAGGGCTTCGGCCCTGCCATTTTGCTTTTGCGCGGGTTCTCCCTGTTCTCCGCGCGGGCCTGCCCGGCAATGCTCCGAAGCCGGACACCGGGCGCCGCCGGGCCTCCCCCCTGCGGCGCCTGCTTTTTTGCTGCGGCGCGCGCGTGGCTGTGGCACCTTCGTCGCATGGCAGGCCACCCCGTGCTGGGGCTAGCTTGGGCCACAGGCGGGAGGGCAGCATGGAATTCCGGCACGATCAGATTCCCGAAATCGCGCTTGACTGGCATCGCGGCGGGCGCGGTGCGGTTCTGGCCACAGTGGTTGAAACCTGGGGCTCGGCGCCGCGCCAGCCCGGTGCGCAGCTGGCCATTGACGGGCAGGGTGCGATCATGGGTTCCGTCTCCGGCGGGTGCGTCGAAGGCGCGGTGATCGCCGAGGCGGAGGAGGCGCTGCGCGACGGCAAGCCCCGGCTTCTGACCTTCGGGGTCAGCGACGACACGGCCTTTGCCGTGGGTCTGGCCTGTGGCGGCACCATCCGTATCCTGCTGGAACCCGTGGGCGCCGCGCTGCCCGAGGCGATGCTGGCCGAAATCGTTGCCGCCCGCGCAACCCGCCGCGCCTTGGCCTATGCCGTGCATCTGGAAAGCTGGGAACGCCGTCTGGTCGACGGGCCCGGCGATGCCTTGTCGGCCGCGGTCGCCACCCGGATGCGTGCCGACCGCTCCGGTCCCGAGGAGGACGGCTGGTTCATCGCCATTCACAACCCCGGCCTGCGTCTGGCTATCGTGGGGGCGGTGCATATCGCGCAGCCACTGGCGCAGATGGCGCGGCTGTGCGGCTATGACGTCAGCATCATCGACCCGCGCGAAACCTTCGGTTCCGCCGCGCGCTTTCCCGGCGAGGTGATCCGCGACGACTGGCCGGACGAGGCGCTGGCGACGCTGGGTCTGGATGCACGCACGGCGGTTGTGACGCTGACGCATGACGCCAAGCTGGATGACCCGGCCATCCGCGCCACGCTGGGCAGCCCGGCCTTCTATCTGGGCTGTCTCGGCTCGACCCGCACCCATGCGAAACGCGTGGAACGGCTGCTGGCTGCCGGGTTTGACGCGGGCCAGATTGCGCGCATCCATGCGCCTGTCGGTCTGGCGATCGGGGCGAAAAGCCCGGCGGAAATCGCGGTTTCGGTCATGGCCGAGATCACCCAGGTTCTGAGGCAGGGCTGATGCAGTTCGGGCCGGTGTCACTGACCGAGGCTGAGGGCGCCATTCTGGCGCATCGGGTGGATACGGCGGATGGGCCTTTGCCCAAGGGCGCGCGGCTGGATGCGATGGCGCTGGCGCGTCTGGCGGCGGCGGGGCTGTCCGAGGTCATCGTGGCCCGTCCCGACACCGGCGAAATCGGCGAGGATGCGGCGGCGGCCCGGCTGGCGGAGGCGCTGCTGGCCGGGGCGGGCGGCCTGCGCGGTGGCGGGGCGGCGACGGGGCGGGTGAATCTGCATGCCACCGGGCCTGGGCTGTTGCGTGCCGATGTGGCGCGGATCGACGCGCTGAATGCAGTGCATCCGATGATCACGCTGGCCACACTGCCTGATCTGGCGCGGGCAGAGCCGCGCAGCATGGTCGCGACGGTCAAGATCATCTCTTACGCCGTGCCCGAAGCCGCGCTGGAGGCAGCCTGTGCCCATGCAGCCGGGGCCTTGCGGCTGGTCCCCCCCGTGCTGACACGGGCGGCGCTGATCGAGACGGCGCTGGCCGGCGCAGAGCCGCCAGCCCCCAAGGGGCGCGAGGCGCTGGCGCTGCGGCTTCGGCGGCTGGGTGTGGCACTGGCACCGCGTTGCATCGTCCCGCACCGGACCGCGCCTCTGGCCGGGGCATTGACCGACGCGCTGGCGGAAACGGATGCGGAGATCCTGTTCATCCTGACCGCCTCGGCCACATCTGACCCCGCCGATGTCGCCCCCGCCGCGCTGGTGGCGGCGGGCGGGCGGCTTGAGCGGTATGGCATGCCGGTCGATCCGGGAAACCTGTTGTTCATTGGCGCGCTTCATGGCCGCCCGGTGATCGGCCTGCCGGGCTGTGCCCGTTCGCCCGCGCTGAACGGGGCGGACTGGGTGCTGGAACGGGTGATCTGCGGCTTGCCGGTCGGGGCGGCTGACATTGCCCGGATGGGCGTCGGCGGTCTTCTGAAGGAAATCGCCGCTCGGGGCCGCCTGCGCGAGGCGCCGTCGGAGTAAACCGGGTAGCGCTGACAGCAAAACGGGGGCCGGAAGGCCCCCGCTGTTTCTTCTGCCGGTCAGTCCCGCTTACTTGGGCGCGATCATCATGACCATCTGACGGCCTTCCAGCTTGGGCATGGATTCGACCTTGCCAGCCTCCACCACGTCTGCGGCGACGCGGTTCAGCAGTTCAAGGCCAAGTTCCTGGTGGGCCATTTCGCGGCCACGGAAGCGCAGGGTGATTTTCACCTTGTCGCCTTCGCCAAGGAACTTCAGCACCGCTTTCATCTTGACGTTGTAATCATGGTCGTCCGTGCCGGGACGGAACTTGATTTCCTTGATCTCGATGATCTTCTGCTTCTTGCGGGCCTCGGCTTCACGCTTCTGCTGTTCGTATTTGAACTTGCCGAAGTCCATGATCTTGCAGACCGGGGGTTCCGCGTTGGGCGAAATCTCGACCAGATCAAGCCCGGCTTCTTCCGCCATGGCGAGGGCGCGGGCGGGCGTCACGACGCCGACGTTTTCGCCGTCTGCGCCGATGAGACGGATTTCCGGCGCGCGGATGCGGTCGTTCACACGGGGGCCCGTATCGCGTTGCGGCGGGGCGTTGTGGGGTCTGCGGGCTATGGCTTCGGTCCTTCTGCCATTGGAATTATGGGCGCAAAATAGTCTCGCGCCCCGGCCAGTTCAACCGGATTCGACGGATCGGAGGGATCGTCGCGGTCGCTGGTGCAGGATACGGCAATTTCCCCTTCAAATTGCGGCGCCAAACCCCCATCTGGGACGGTAGTGCCAGATTTCGGTGCCACAGGAAGGGACACGACTATGAACAGCAAGGTCATCATTGGCGGTGTGGTCGTCGCGGCTGCTGCTGCGGGCTACTATTTCTTCGGTCAGCAGGCCCCGGGTGAAGCCGAGAAAGCTGCGGAGACCGCGACGGAGGCGGCGCAGACCGCAGCCCAGACGGCCGCGACCGAAGCCGCGACCGCGACCGAAGCTGCCGCGGATGCGGTGGAAGGTGCGGGTGAGGATGCGGCGCGTGCGGCGGCGGAAGCTGCGAATGCGGCGGCCGAGGCCACCCAGCAGGCGGGTGACGCGGCGGCGGCTGCTGTCGGGGCGGCCTCTGACGCGGCAGCGGATGCGGCGGGCAAGGTGACCGGCGCGGTGGAAGAGGCGACGGCCGCGGCAACCGAAGCTGCGGCAGGCGCTGCCGAGGCCGCGAAACAGGCGGCGGAAGCGGCGGAAGGTGCGGCGAAGGCAGCGGCCTCCGAAGCGGCGCAGGCGACCGGGCAGGCGGTGCAGGCCGCAGGCGATGCTGCGGCTGCGGCGGGTGAGACCGCGGGCACAATGGCTGACACTGCTGCCAAGACGCTGGAGGGCGCGGCCAACAGTGCCGCCGCGACAGCCGATGCAACGGCGGGCGACACGGCTGACGCCGCGCAGGATGCGGCGGCTGCTGCCAATGATGCTGCCGCAGCGGCCAATGATGCGGCTGCAGGTGCGGTGGCCGATACCGCCAATGCTTTCGATCCCGCGACGTTTGACGCGGCCAAGCTGAACGGCCTGATTGATGCCTCGACGCTGGATGATGGCACCAAGGCCGCGCTCAAGGCGGCAGTGGATGGCGCGGCGAAAAATCCGGCGCTGGTGGATGCGGCGCTGAAACAGGTGAAGACCGCGCTGGGGATGTAATCCCCGATCAAATGGAAAACGCCGCGCGAAACCCACGCGGCGTTTTTGTTTCAAGGACTTGTGCGTGATCCTTAGACGCCATCCCCCACGAAGGCTTTCTCGACCACATATTCGCGCGGTTCGGAATTGGCGCCCTCACGCAGACCAAAGCTTTCCAGCACCGCCATCACATCCTTGTTGAACGCAAGGCTGCCGCAAACCATCGCGCGATCCGTCGCCGGGTCCATTGGCGCCAGCCCCAGATCGGCAAACACCTTGCCCGAGGACAGGTTGTCAGTGATCCGGCCAGTATGGTGGAAGTCCTCGCGTGTGGTGGTGGGGTAGTATTTCAGCTTGCCCGCCACCAGTTCGCCGATCAGCGGATCGTCGTGCAGGCCTTCCACCAGTTGCCGGCCGTATTCCAGCTCGGCCACGGTGCGGCAGGTGTGCATCATCACCACTTCGTCGTATTTCTCGTAGGTCTCCGGGTCGCGCATCAGGCTGGCAAAGGGCGCGATGCCAGTGCCGGTGGCAAGGAACCACACCCGCTTGCCCGGCAACAGCGCATCATGCACCAGCGTGCCCACGGGTTTGGGGCGCAGGATGATCTCGTCCCCTGGCTGGATATGTTGCAGCTTCGAGGTCAGCGGGCCATCCGGCACCTTGATCGAGTAGAACTCCAGCTCTTCGTCCCAGTTGGGCGAGGCAATGGAATAGGCGCGCAGCAGCGGTTTGCCGTTGTCGCCCATCAGGCCGATCATCACGAACTCGCCGGACCGGAAGCGCAAGCTTTGCGGACGGCTGACGCGGAAGGAAAACAGGGCATCGGTCCAGTGCTTCACCGACAGCACGGTTTGCGCATCGGGCAGGTGGACCTTGGTCGCGGCGGTATCGGACACGGGTTTTTGCTCGGTCATGGAATATCAAATCCTGAATATGTCAGGTAGAGGCCAGAGGAAAGCCCGGATTCAGGCCCGCAGCCGCGACTGATAGTCATGGGCCTGCCAGTCGGCGCGGAACTTCCACTGCGGCTCCGGCTGGCGGGCGGCCAGATCGTCAGGGATCTCGACCGAGTCGAACCCGACGCGGCGGGCCATCGCATATTGATCGGCGATGACATGGCCAAAGGCGCGCAGCTCGCCCTTGTAGCCCATCATGCGCAGGCGGCGGCCGATGGTGAAGGCGCGGCCATCGCTGAAGGCGGGGAAGGCGACGCGGATCAACGCAATCGCTTCCAGCCGGTCTGCCAGCGCTGAAGGATCATCAGTATGCGCAAGGTCCAGTGCCGTCGCGGTGGCCGCGGCATCAAGACCGGGGTTCTGGCTGTCGGCCACGGGGGTGAAGCCGGTATCGGTGACGATCACGCTCATGCCGCGTTCTCCTCGGTGGTGCCGCCGCGCACGGCGCGGCCGTTGATGAAATGGATGCCGCATTCGGTTTTGGCGCTGCCGCGCCAGCGGCCCGCACGCGGGTCTTCGCCGGGTTTCACCGGGCTGGTGCAGGGCGCGCAGCCGATGGAAGGGTAGCCCTTGGCGACCAGCGGATGCCGGGGCAGGCGGTTGTTGACGATGTAATCCTCAAGATCCTCGCGACCCCAATGTGCCAGCGGATTGACCTTGATACGGGTTTCGCCCTCGGCCTCGAAGAACTCGACCTCCTGCCGCGTCGCGCCCTGATAGCGCTTGCGCCCGGTGATCCAGCCGTCGAAATCCTTCAGTGCCCGTTCCAGCGGCTCCACCTTGCGGATGGCGCAGCAGGCATCGGTATTGAACTGGTGCAGCGTGCCGTCGGGATCGTCGAATTCCACCTTCTTCGGATGCGCCCGGATGGTGCGGATGTCGCAGAGCGCCAGCTTCTCGGCCAGCTCGCGCTGGTAATCCAGCGTCTCCTTGAACAGCATCCGCGTATCAACGAACAGTACGGGTGTCTCCGGTGCGATGACCGAGACGAGGTGCAGCAGCACGACCGATTCCGCCCCGAAAGAGGACACCAGCGCCACGCGCCCCAGATCGGGGTCACCCAGCGCATGTTCCAGCACGGCAGTCGCGCCGTGATGGCGATAGCGGGCGTTCAGCGCGGCGACCCTGTCGGCCACCGTACCGACCGGCCCCGAGGTGTCACGCGGCATCCCGGTTTCCTTCCCCTGGATAAAGCGCCGCCTTGAAGGGCGGCAGGCCGACCCGGCGATAGGCTTGCAGGAAGGTTTCTTCCGGGCCTTCGCGCAGGTCGAGATAGGCGAGAACGATCCGCTCGATCGCGGGCACGATCTCGTCATAGGCGAAGCCCGGGCCGGCACGCTCACCGATCACGGCATCTTCGGTGCCGTCGCCACCCAGGGTGATCTGGTAATTCTCCACCCCCGCGCGATCCAGACCCAGAATGCCGATATGGCCGACATGGTGATGACCGCAGGCGTTGATGCAGCCCGAGATCTTGATCTTGAGCGGCCCTACGTCATGTTCCAGCTTCAACGCGTCGAAGCGGGTGGCGATTTCCTGCGCGACCGGGATGGCGCGGGCGGTGGCCAGTGCGCAGTAATCCATGCCGGGGCAGGCGATGATGTCGGAGATCAGCCCGACATTGGCGGTGCCCAGCCCCGCCTGCATCAGCGCGGCATGCACCGCCGGCAGGTCCGATTTGTGGACATGCGGCAGGATGACATTCTGTTCGTGGCTGACGCGCAGCTCGTTATGGCCGTAACGCTCGGCCAGATCGGCCATGACACGCATCTGGTCGGCAGTGGCGTCGCCCGGCGTCTGGCCATGGGCCTTCAGGCTGATCGTCACGATGGCATACTGGTCGTTGCGGTGTTTCGCCAGGTTGGTATCGGCCCAGGCGCGGAACACCGGATCGGCCTTGTAGAAGGCGTCATAGGCCTCGACCGGCGCATTGCGGAAGGCGGGTGGGGCGAAAGCCTCGCGGATATCCGCCAGCAGCGCCTGATCGTTGCCGCCGAACAGCGGGCGCAGCTCGGCAAAGCGCGCCTCGATCATGCGGGTGATTTCTTCCTTGCCGGTCTCGTGCAGGGTGATCTTGATGCGCGCCTTGTATTTGTTGTCGCGGCGGCCAAGCGTGTTGTAGACGCTCAGCACGGCCTCGACGTAAGGCAGCAGATCTTCCACGGGCAGGAAGTCACGCACGGTCATGGCGACCATCGGCGTCCGGCCCAGACCGCCACCCACCAGCACCTGAAAGCCGGTTTCGCCCGCATCGTTCTTCACGATGCGCAGCCCGATGTCATGCGCCGCCGTCACCGCACGATCCTGCGCAGCGCCGGTGATGGCGATCTTGAACTTGCGCGGCAGGAACTGGAACTCCGGGTGGTCGGTCGACCACTGGCGCAGCAGTTCGGCATAGGGACGGGGGTCTTCGATCTCATCCGCCGCGGCGGCGGCGAAATGGTCGGCCGTCACGTTGCGCACGCAATTGCCGCTGGTCTGGATGGCATGCATCCCCACATCGGCCAGCGCCGACAGCATCTTCGGCACGTCCGACAGTTTCGGCCAGTTGAACTGGATGTTCTGCCGCGTGGTGAAATGGCCATAGCCCTTGTCCCAGGTCTGGGCGATATGGGCCAGTTGCCGCATCTGGCGCGGGTTCAGCGTGCCATAGGGGATGGCGACGCGCAGCATGTAGGCGTGCAGTTGCAGATACAGCCCGTTCATCAGGCGCAGCGGGCGGAACTCCTCTTCCGTCAGGCTGCCGTCGATGCGGCGTTCGACCTGATGGGTGAATTGCGCCACGCGGGTGCGAACGAAGGCTTCGTCGAATTCGGAATAGCTGTACATGATGCGGTCCGGGGCTGGCTGGCTGCGGTCAGACGAGTTCGGCCTGCTTGCCGAGGAAGTAGTTGGACGGGCCACGGGTGCGGAACACCTCGCGGAAATGGGTGGGTTCCGGGCCATTCGGGCCTGCCTTGGCATCGGCCAGATAGGCCCCTACAGCAACGGATTTCTGCGCCATGGCATGCAGCAGGCGCAGCTGCGCATGGGCTTCGTCCTCGATCAGTTCCGCCTCGTGATGCAGGCGGGTCCAGCGGTCGTCGGCGGTGAGATAGATCACGTCGCCCTCGATCAGCGCATTGGCGGTCACGACTTTCGGGGTGAAGCGGGCCATTCGATCCTCCGGCACTTGCGGTTTCTGCATTGCAATATAGGATATTTTCCTAGTTTCGCGCCATATGGGCGGATAGATAAGGAAATCCGTTCCGTATGGGCGGCGATGTGGGACGGGGTTCCACGAAACAGGAGGAACAGGGAATGTCGGCCCGGCTGGACGAGATGGACAGGAAAATTCTTGCGGAACTGCAGGAAGATGCCGAGCAATCGCTGGATGAAATCGCCCGAAAGGTGGGGTCTTCCAAGACCCCGGTGTGGAATCGCATCCGCAAGATGAAAGAGACCGGGGTGATCACCCGGCAGGCCGCGCTGCTGGACCCCGAGGCGCTGGGGCTGGAGGCCTGTTTCTTCGTGCTGATCCGCACCTCGGAGCACGAGGCCGACTGGCAGCGCCGCTTCCTGCAAACCCTGCGCGAACGCCCCGAAGTGCTGGAGGCGCACCGGCTGGCCGGCGACATCGACTATATCCTGAAGGTCCGGGTAAAGAACGCGCGGGCCTATGACACCTTCTATCAGGCGCTGATTTCGCAGGTGAAAATCCACAACGTCACGGCGCTGCTGTCGATGGAGGAAATCAAGGCAACCACGGCGCTGCCGCTGGGCTGAAATGCAAACGGCGGCCCTGCATGGGGCCGCCGTTCCGCGATTTCAAGCCGGGATCAGAGCAGGGCCTTGGCCTGTGCCACGGCATTGTCGGCGGTGATGCCGAATTCCTGATACAGCCGCTCTGCCGGGGCCGAGGCGCCGAAGGAGGACATGCCGACGAAAGCCGCCTTGGCCTCTTTACCGCGCTCGCCCAGAAGCCAGCGGTCCCAGCCCTGACGCACGCCTGCCTCGACGGCGACACGCACCGGACCGGCGGGGAGCACCTTCTTGCGATAGGCCTCGTCCTGCGCGGCGAACAGTTCCATGCAGGGCATGGAGACGACGCGGGTGCCGATGCCCTCGGCCTCCAGCGCGGCACGGGCCTGCAAGGCGATTTCGACCTCGGACCCGGTGGCGATCAGGATGACCTGACGCTTGCCCGTCGCCTCTGCCAGCACATAAGCACCGCGCGCCGACAGGTTCTGGTTGGTGTGCGTGGTGCGCACCGGGGCCAGACCCTGACGGCTGAGCGCCATCACGCTCGGCGTGGTTTTCGACGACAGCGCCAGTTCCCAGGCCTCAGCCACCTCGACCAGATCGGCCGGGCGGAACACCCAGGTGTTCGGCGTGGCGCGCGAAATCGCCAGATGCTCGACCGGCTGGTGGGTCGGACCATCCTCACCCAGACCAATGGAGTCATGCGTCATCACATAGACCACCGGAATGCCCATCAGCGCCGACAGACGCATCGAGGGGCGGGCATAGTCGGTGAAGGCCATGAAGGTGCCCGAATAGGGCCGCACGCCGCCATGCAGCGCCATGCCGTTCATCGCCGCCGCCATGCCGTGTTCGCGGATGCCCCAGTAGACGTAACGACCCTTGCGGTTCGTCGGATCGAACACACCCAGATCGGCGGTCTTGGTGTTGTTCGACCCGGTCAGGTCTGCCGAACCGCCGATGGTTTCCTGCGCGATCGGGTTCACCGCCGCCAGCACCACTTCCGAGGCGGAGCGGGTCGCCATCTTCTTCGGCGTCTCGACAGCGGCTTTCTTCACGCCACGGATGGCCGACACCAGCTTCGGCGCCGGATCGCCTGCGAAGATGCGGGCGAATTCGGCCTGCTTGCCCTGCGGCAGCGCGGCCAAACGCTCAGCCCAGGCGGCGCGGGTGGCCGCGCCACGGGCACCGATGGCCTCCCATGCCGATTTCACATCGGCCGGGATCTCGAACGGGCCATGCTCCCATCCATAGGCGGCGCGGGTATCGGCGATCAGCTGCTTGTCGGTCAGCGCGCCATGGCCTTTCGACGTGTCCTGCGCCGACGACCCCAGCGCGATATGCGTCTTGCAGGCGATCATCGCCGGGCGGGGCGAGCGCTTGGCCTTGTCCAGTGCCGCGTCGATTTCCACCGGATCATGGCCGTCACATTCGAACACATCCCAGCCCGAGGCGGCAAAGCGTGCCTTCTGGTCGGTCACATCCGACAGCTCGACCTTGCCGTCGATGGTGATGCCATTGTCATCCCACAGCACGATCAGGCGCGACAGCTGATGTTTGCCTGCGATGCCGATGGCTTCCTGGCTCACACCTTCCATCAGGCAGCCGTCGCCCGCGATGACATAGGTGTAGTGATCCATCACCTTGGCGCCCCAGCGGGCGCGCAGGCTTTCCTCGGCCATCGCGAAGCCCACGGCATTCGAGATGCCCTGACCCAGCGGGCCGGTGGTGGTTTCCACCCCTTCCATATGGCCGAATTCAGGGTGGCCCGCCGTGCGGGCGCCCCATTGGCGGAAGTTCTTGAGTTCTTCAAGGCTGGCCTGCTTGTAGCCCGTCAGGTGCAGCAGGCTGTAGATCAGCATGGAGCCATGGCCCGCCGACAGGATGAAACGGTCACGGTTGGGCCATTTCGGATCGGTCGGGTCGAAGTTCAGGTGTTTTTCGAACAGCACCGTCGCCACATCGGCCATGCCCATCGGCATGCCGGAATGGCCGGAATTGGCGGCCGCCACCGCATCGAGCGTCAGCACCCGGATGGCGCAGGCTTTCTTCCAGTGGTCGGGGTGCTGGGCGCGCAGGCTCGCAATATCCACGGCGAGGATCCTCGTTGTTGCGTCGGTTCGCTTCGGTCCATATCAGCCCGGCGGGCAAGATCAAGCTTCGCAAGGCGCATGGGCGGGCTTTTGTCCGCAAGTGCTTGGCGGATAAGGATCTGCCGTTTTGGGGGCACATTCCCGGCGATGTTTGCGCTAAGATCGAATGAAACGACGCGCCGGGGCGATTCGTGCAAATGCACCCGTCTCGGCACAGACGGCAAGCAAGGGCAGGATGACATGAACGATTTGGCAGAGCTGGAGCGGCGCATTTCCGCGGCGCTGACACGGATCGGGGCGGGGATCGACAGGCTGGGTGCCACGCCCGCCGAACCCACCGCCGCCACCGGGGCCGGGCCGGATACGGAAGAGCTTGCCCGCCTGCGCGAACAGCTTGAAGCCGAACGCACCACCAATGCACAACTCACTGCCCGCCTGCGGGCCGTGAAGGCGCGCGACAACAAGGCCGGTGCGGCACTGGAACAACGGGTCGCGGAACTGACCCGGCAACTGGATGCGCAGGGGCTGGAAGCGCAGCGCATGAAGAAGAACATGATCCAGCTGCGCGAGGCGCTGCGGATGCTGCGGGAAGAGGCGCAGGAGCGTGTCGAGGCGCATCTGATCAACAAGGCCATGCTGGCCGAGCTGGAATCGCTTCGGTCGGAACGTGCGGCAGAGGCGGCAGAGCTGGCCGAAATCCTGTCGGAGATCGGGCCCATCGTGCGCGCCGCCGCCGGGGACGAGGCGGCCAGCGCCGAAGACACGAAGGAGGCCACGGATGCCTGAGATTGATATTACCATCGCAGGCCGCAGCTTCGCCGTGGCCTGTCAGGCGGGCGAAGAACATTTCCTGCGTTCGGCCGCCGCTATGCTGGATGCCGAGGCGCAGCCGCTGGTGGCGCAGATGGGGCGTCTGCCGGAAGGGCGGATGCTGCTGATGGCCGGGCTGATGCTCGCTGACAAGACCGCCGCGCTGGAAGACGAGATGCGCGCCCTGAAGTCTCGTCTGGCCGAGCTTGAGGCCCGCCCCGCGCCCGAGCCGCAGCGGATCGAGGTGCCGGTGATCCCGCCGCAGGTCGAGGAAACGCTGGCCGAGATTGCTGCGCGGGCCGAGGCGCTGGCGCAGAAGCTGGACGAAAACGCCCCGGCTGTGGGCTGAGGGTCAGCCCACCCGCCGCAGCCGCCGCCAGTGCGGCACCGCCAGAACGGCCTGAACCAGCGCCAGCGCCGCGCCTGCCGCTGCAAGAGCGACGAAGGCGCGCGCGAGAACCTGCATTTGCGGCAGGGCCTGCGCCCTGAATTCGGCGGCGGTTCCCGCCTCGACAAGCCTGGGTCCGATGGCAGAGGCCACCGTGGCGCCGTTGCTGATGGCGCGACCCGGCTGTTCATACCAGATCGTCGCCAGCATACCGCCCCTGAGCCCGCAGCCGCCGAACCCGTCCTCCAGCGGTGGCAGGTCGCCGTAATCGCGGGATTTCGCGGGCAGGTGCAGCAGCGCGCTTGGACCATCAGTCAGTTCAAGGTGCACAAGGCCGGGCAGCCGGGACTTGACGTTGCTGTTCCCGGGGGGCACGGCACCCGAACGGGCATTGCAGGGCAGGCGGATAACCTCCGCCGCAGCCATTCCGGGCGCGGGCAGAGGCGCCACACGCCCCTCCAGCAGAAAGCCGTTCACATAGGCGCCGCGCGGGCCTTCCAGCAGGGCCAGGATATCCGCGGTGCTGCGCGCAACCGGGGCATCGGTCAGGCCCAGCCACCAGTCAGCCGTGCGCCACAGACTTCCCGCCGCGATCAGCGCGACCCCCAGCACCAGAGCCGAGAGGACCGGCACCGCCAGCGCGCGGTCACGCCCCTTCGGTTTCGGATAGACCAGCCGCAGCAGCAGGTGCCCCAGCCCCAGCGGCAGGGCCAGCGCAGCGGCGGCGGCAAGGTTCGGCTCGAACACATCGGTCCGGTTTCCGGTCATCACCAGGGCCACCACCAGCCACAGTGCGGCGCCCGCCGCCGCCACCGTCCATTTCCAGCTGAGCCGGGCGAAGGCCAGAAACAGCAGCGCCGAGCCTGCGGCAATGGCCGCCAGAATCGCTTCGATCCCCATGAAATGAAAAACCCTGTCTGCAATCACTGCGGACAGGGGTCAGGGCTTTGACCTGAAGGTCAACGCAAAATGCGCCTCAGGCATTCGCCTCGCGGATCTTGTCGGCGGCTTCCTTGTTGAAGCCGATGCCATTCGATTCCAGCAGCGTGTCGAGTTCGCCCGAAATGGTCATTTCGGTCACGATGTCGCAGCCGCCGACGAATTCGCCCTTCACATAAAGCTGCGGAATGGTCGGCCAGTCGGAGAAATCCTTGATGCCCTGACGGATCTCGGCATCGGCCAGCACATTCACATCGGCGAAATCCACGCCCATGTAATTCAGGATACCCGCCACACGGGACGAGAACCCGCATTGCGGCATCATCTTGGTGCCCTTCATGAACAGCACCACGTCGTTTTTGGTGATCGTCTCGCGGATCTGGTCCTGCGCGCTCATCTTGCGGTTCCTTTGCATCGCTGGGGCCTTGCCCCGGTCTCAAGCGTTAATCTGTCTGTCTGATCCGGCGAAGCATCCTGCGCTGGATGTGGTTCGCTCTCCGGGTGAGTGCGTCGTTCCGGGCCATGGCTGCCGCGAAACTTGCGTGGTCTATCGCCTCTGTCCCAAGCTCTGGCTTGTGGTCTGGAACTTTCGGTTCCTCGCGGGGAGCGAGGGGCCGGTATCTGCCCCGCCGCCGCATCTGGGACAGCCAGACCAGCGCCACGATCCCGAGCAGAACCGCCAGAAACCAGAGTTTCGGCGTCACGCCTGTTACTCCGGCGCCTTGGTGGTCAGGGCGAGGGCATGCAATTCGCCATGCGCCCCGTCCATCTTGCCTTTCAGGCTGGCATAGACGGCGCGCTGCTGTTGCACGCGGTTCATGCCCTTGAAGCTGGCGTCCACCACCTCGGCCGCCCAGTGATTGCCGTCTCCGGCGAGGTCGGTAATGGTGATCTGCGCATCGGGAAAAGATTCCCGGATCAGCGCCTCGATGTCCTTGCCTTCCATGGGCATGTGGGTGTCTCCTGTCCTTCCCGTCCAATCTAGGACGAGCGGACGGGGGCTGCAAGCGGTGGCCATGGGCCGCGTGTCTGCCATTCGCGTTCCAGCATGGACATAAAGACACAATCCACCCAGTCCCCGCTGGGGCGCTGCCAGCATTCGCGCCAGACGCCCTCGCGCTGAAACCCTGCGCTTTCGAAGAATCGCAGGGCGCGGCTGTTGTCGGCGGTGCAGTCAAGGCCCAGCCGATGCGCCTGGCGTCTGGTGAAGACCTCTGTCATCAGCGCCTCCAGGAAGGGGCGGCCAAGGCCCGGGCGGCTCACGGCAAATTCGCGCAGTCCCAGCACACGGGGCAGCCATTCGACAATCAGTGCAAAGCCCACGGGTTCGGTCGCATCGAGCCAGAGCAGCAGGTCGCCAACGGCAATCGCTTCCTCGATCTGGCCCTCGGCGGGGGGATCGAGGAAGACGCGATTGTCAGCGCGCAGCCAGAGGGCGCGGATGAATTCCGCGTCCAAAGGCTGCGCGACACGGATCATCCTTCGATGGCCGCGGCGAAGGCACCGCGATACAGCGCCGAAAGATCGGCCAGAGCGGCGCTGTCTGCGCCAAAGTGGACGGTATCGCCGCCAAAACGACCGACGCGCAGGACCGGAACGCCCGTGGTCAGCGCGGCAGCTTCCAGCGCGGCGGCGCCTTCCTCGGATGCGGCCACCAGATAGCGGGCCTGATCTTCACCGAACAGCGTCGGAATGTCGCTTGCGTCCAGTGCCACGCCAAGTCCCGCCCCTTCAGCCATTTCAAAGGCCGCGAGTGCAAGGCCACCGTCGCCAAGGTCTGTCGCGGCGCGCAGCGCCTTGCGGTTGGCGCGCAGGAAATCGCCATGGCGCTTTTCGGCTTCCAGATCGACATGCGGCGCATCGCCCGCCTCGATCCCGAAGGCCTCGGCCAGCAGGGCGGACTGGCCCAGATGGCCGAAGGTTTCCCCGATCACCAGCGCAACATCGCCATCGGCGGGGCGGCCCGCGATCAGGTCATCCAGCGAGGCCAGAAGGCCCACGGCGCCGATGGTCGGCGTCGGCAGGATCGGCTGGCCATCGGTTTCATTGTAAAGCGAGACGTTGCCCGAAACGATGGGCATTTCCAGCGCTGCCACAGCCGCGCCGATACCTTTGATGGCGCCGACGAACTGGCCCATGATCTCGGGCTTTTCGGGGTTGCCGAAATTCAGGTTGTCGGTGGTGGCCAGCGGCAGGGCGCCCACGGCGGTCAGGTTGCGGTAGGCCTCGGCCACCGCCTGCTTGCCACCCTCGAACGGGTTCGCCTTCACATAGCGCGGCGTCACGTCGCTGGTGAAAGCCAGCGCCTTGGCCGTGCCATGCACCCGCACCACGCCCGCTGCCATGCCGGGGCGGACAACGGTATCGGCGCCGACCTGGCTGTCATATTGTTCCCACACCCAGCCCTTATGGGCATAGGTCGGGCTGCCGATCAGCGCACGCAGCGCGTCAATGGCACCGATGGCGGGCACATCGCCAAGCGCGGCAGCGGTCGGGGTTTCCACCCACGGACGGTCATATTCCGGCGCGCTGGACGACAGTTTCGACAGCGGCAGATCGGCCTTGACCTCGTTGCCGTGCAGGATGAGGAAGCGGTCTTCCGGGATCGTCTCGCCCACGATGGCGAAATCCAGATCCCATTTTTCGAAGATCGCGCGGGCCACCGCCTCTTTTTCCGGCTTCAAGACCATGAGCATCCGCTCCTGGCTTTCCGACAGCATCATCTCATAGGCGGTCATCGCCGCTTCGCGCTGCGGCACATGGTCGAGGTTCAGCCGGATGCCCAGACCGCCCTTGTCGCCCATCTCCACCGCCGAACAGGTCAGACCCGCCGCGCCCATATCCTGAATGGAAATCACGGCGCCGGTTTGCATCAACTCAAGGCAGGCTTCCAGCAGGCGCTTTTCGGTGAAGGGGTCGCCGACCTGCACGGTGGGGCGTTTTTCCTCGATGGTCTCGTCGAATTCGGCCGAGGCCATGGTGGCACCGCCCACGCCGTCGCGGCCGGTCTTGGCACCAAGATAGACCACCGGCATGCCGACGCCCGAGGCCGCCGAATAGAAGATCGCATCCGCATCGGCGAGGCCGGCGGCGAAGGCGTTCACAAGGCAGTTGCCGTTGTAGGCGCGGTGGAACCGCACCTCGCCGCCGACGGTGGGCACGCCGAAGGCATTGCCGTAACCACCGATCCCTTCAACCACACCCTTCACCAGATGCGCGGTTTTCGGATGCGAGGGCAGGCCGAAGCTCAGCGCGTTCATCGCGGCGATGGGGCGGGCACCCATGGTGAACACATCGCGCAGGATGCCGCCGACGCCGGTGGCCGCGCCCTGATGCGGCTCGATGTAGGACGGGTGGTTATGGCTTTCCATCTTGAAGATGACGGCCTGACCGTCGCCGATATCCACCACGCCCGCATTTTCACCGGGACCGCAGATGACCTGCGGGCCGGTCGTCGGCAGGGTGCGCAGCCATTTCTTCGACGATTTGTAAGAGCAATGCTCATTCCACATGGCCGAGAAGATACCCAGCTCTGTGAAGGTCGGCTCGCGGCCGATGATTTCGAGGATGCGCTGGTATTCGTCGGGCTTGATCCCGTGCGAGGCGATCAGCTCGGGAGAGATGGCTGGTTCTTGCATGGCGGCGCCCTGTCGTGATGCGTGATGCGGGCTTCTTTAGGGGAAGGCGCGGCCCGAGGAAAGGCCCGTTACCGGCCTGAGGGCGGCCTTGCGGCATTGCGCTGGTCCCGGGTGAGGATTTCAGGCCGCACTGCGGGCGTGCGGCTGTCGCGAAAGAACGGGTTCTGTCGCCAGCTTCCGGTGATCTTCGCGGGAAGCGCGCGGGCCAGCAGGCCGAGGATGGCGCCGAATGTGCCGTTCGGTTTCACCGGGCTGTGTGCGGCAGCCGTATTGGCATGGCAGGTCACCGGGCCGAACCCCGCCTGACCGGGTTTCAGGATCGCCGCGAAGAACGGCAGGCCCATATGCGGCAGCGAATTGCCGATGGGCGCACCGCAGCAGCCCGCATACCAGCGCATCAGCCCCTTCGGCCCCAGACGCAGGGCCGCCAGCCGGTCATATCCGGCGGTGAAACGGATGTGCTGCGGCAGGGTCTGGAAAATCTCGGTGCCGCCCCGGGCATCCAGCCAGATTGCATCGGCCTTCAGGTGGCGCACAAAGCTCTGGCAATCGGCGCAGTAGCATTCAACATGCGTGCCGGGGGCGGTTGGTGCGATTTCCCACTGCATCGTGCCGCAGGTGCAAAGGAATTGTCGGGGATTGGTCATGTGTGCCTCCGTCATGCGGGAGAGCCTGCCATATTCCGCAGGCAACCGCCCGAATAATCGGCAGAGCAAAAAAAAGGCCGAGCAGAAGCTCGGCCCAAGTCCAACAGGGAGGTATGAAGCCGACAAGAGAGAAACTCGATTGCCGTCTTCAAGACGCCATTTATGTGGGCAGATCGCACGGATCAAGGGCAATCATGCCGCAGGTGCAGCATGGCCGTCATGCGCTCGCTGCATGGCTGGCCAAACATGCCTCGCAAGTGCTTAATTTTGGTGCGTTTTACGAAAAAGCTGGATCTCTTCGGTCACGAAATCCCGGAAGGCGGAAACCCGCTTCGAATGCCGCAGCTCCTCGGGGTAGGCGAGGAATACCGGAACCTCGTTTGAATCGACATCCGGCAGCACCCGTACCAGATGCGGAAAATCTTCGGTGATGTAGTCAGGCAGGACGCCGATGCCGATATGGCTGAGCACCCCTTGCAGCACGCCGAAGTAGTTGTTCACCGTGAAGGTCGACGGGATGTCATAGCTCATCAGTTGCGCGACCAGCGCGGCGCCCGCTGCCACCTGCGACGTGCCCGCGTGCTGGCAGATCAGGCGATGGGCGCTGAAATCCGCCATGGTCGAGGGCGTGCCATGTTCGGCCAGATATTCAGGCGAAGCGTAGAGCCGCATGCGAATGTTCATCAACCGGCGGCGGATCAGATCGGCCTGGCTCGGTTCTTTCATGCGGATCGCCACATCGGCCTCCCGCATCGGCAGGTCCAGCACACGCTCTTCCAGCATGAGGTCGATCTTCAGCGCCGGATATTTGCGGTAAAGCTTCACCAGACGCGGCGCCAGCCACAGCGTGCCGAAGCCCGTGGTGGTGGTGACGCGCAATTCGCCAAAGACCTCATCCTCGCTGTCGCGGATGCGGGCGGCGGTGGCTTCCAGCCGTTTGACCATCGCGGTGGTGGCGTCGAACAGCAATTCCCCCTGTTCAGTGAGAATCAGCCCCCGCGCGTGGCGGTGGAACAGGGTGACATTGAGGCTTTCCTCCAGCGCCCTGATCTGCCGCGAGACGGCAGACTGGCTCAGATGCAGGGTATCCCCCGCATGGGTCAGGCTGCCCGCATCGGCAACCGCGTGAAAGATTCTGAGCTTGTCCCAGTCCATCGTGAAACTCTTCTTGTTTTTTGCACCGCTAACATTTCCGCAGGTAAATAGTCACGCTTTTGTGCCTGTAAACGGCAAACCGGCGGAAATTCCCGCTTTGTAGGTCAGCATTTTTGACCTATCATGGCGGATATGACCGTTTTGCAAGGGAGGTGCACAATGGGCGTGCAGAATGTGATCCGCAAGGATGTGTCGCTGGCCGACAGGTATGACATGACGAAATCTCCGGTCCTGCTGAACGGGACGCAGGCCCTTGTGCGCGTGATGCTGATGCAGGCGGCGCGGGACCGGGCGGCCGGGCTGAATACCGCCGGCTATTGTACCGGCTATCGCGGCTCGCCGCTTGGGGCGGTCGACCTGACCATGAGCAAGGCAAAGCGCGAGCTGGAGGCGGCGCAGACCCTGTTCCAGCCGGGGCTGAACGAGGATCTGGCAGCGACCGCGATCTGGGGCAGCCAGCAGGCCGAACTGCGGGGCGAGGGCAAGCATGATGGCGTCTTTGCCCTGTGGTATGGCAAGGGACCGGGGGTGGATCGCACCGGCGACGTAATGCGCCACGCCAATATGGCCGGGACCAGCCGCTTCGGCGGGGTGCTGATGGCGATGGGGGACGATCACACCGGCGAAAGCTCTACCGTGCTGCACCAGTCCGACTGGGCGATGGTCGATGCCTATATGCCCGTTGTCAGCCCCGCAGGCGTGCAGGAGGTGCTGGATTACGGGCTTTACGGCTGGGCGCTGAGCCGGTTTTCCGGGCTCTGGGTCGGCCTGAAAACCATGAAGGACACGGTGGAGGCGACGGCGGTGGTCGATGGTGACCCGTTCCGCCTGAGCTTTGTCACCCCCGATTTCCGCATGCCGCAGGGCGGGCTGAACATTCGTCTGGGCGATACGCCTGTCGCGCAGGAAGCGCGGATGATCGACTTCAAGCGCTTCGCCGCCGAGGCGTTTTCGCATGCCAACGGCATGGACAAGCGCATGTGGGGCAAGCCCGGCGCCCGGATCGGTTTCGTCGCGGCGGGCAAGAACTGGCTCGACCTGACCCATGCCATGAGCCTGCTGGGCCTCGACGCGAATGAGGCCGAGCGTCTGGGCGTCACCACCTACAAGGTTGGGCAGACATTCCCGCTGGACATGAAGGGCTTCCACGACTGGGCCGAGGGGCTGGAGGTCATTGTCGTCGTCGAGGAAAAGCGCAAGCTGATCGAGGTGCAGGTGAAAGAGGCGATCTTCGACGATCGTCGCGGTCGCCGGGTGCTGGGCTGGAAACACGATCGCACGCATGAAGAACTGTTCCCGACCCGCTTCGCGCTGGACCCGCTGCATATTGCGGAAAAGATCGGCGGCATCCTGATTGAAGAAGGGCGCGGGACTGAGGCAGTGAAGGCCGGGCTGGCCCGGATTTCCGAGGCGCGACGTGCGGACAATGCCCGCGATCTTGCGGCGCGTCTGCCGTATTTCTGCTCGGGCTGCCCGCATAATTCCTCGACCAAGGTGCCCGAAGGCAGCCGCGCCTATGCCGGGATCGGCTGTCACTATATGGTGCAATGGATGGACCGCTCTACCCAGGGCTTTACCCATATGGGCGGCGAGGGGGCCAACTGGATCGGCGAGGCGCCGTTCTCCAAACGTGAACATGTGTTCCAGAATCTTGGCGACGGCACCTATAACCATTCAGGTGTTCAGGCGATCCGGGCTGCTTTGGCCTCGGGCACCAATATCACCTACAAGATCCTGTTCAACGATGCTGTCGCCATGACCGGCGGGCAGTTCAACGAGGGCGGCCTGACCCCCGACCGCATCGCGCGTGAAGTGCTGGCGATGGGCGTCAAGGAGCTGGCGCTGGTTTATGACCCCAAGGAAGACCTTGATCTGTCGAAGTTTCCTGCCGGAATCGCGCGCCATACGCGCGACGAGATGGAAACCGTACAGAAGCATCTTGCCACGGTGCCGGGTGTTTCGGTGCTGCTGTATGTGCAGACCTGTGCAGCCGAAAAACGGCGGCGGCGCAAGAAGGGCAGTTTCCCCGAGATTGATAAACGGGTGTTCATAAACACCGATGTCTGTGAGGGCTGTGGTGATTGCGGCGTGCAGTCGAACTGTGTTTCCGTGGTGCCGGTGGAAACCGAACTGGGCCGCAAGCGCGCGATTGACCAGTCGTCCTGCAACAAGGACTTTTCCTGTCTCAACGGCTTCTGCCCGTCCTTCGTGACGCTGGCGGGTGCAAAGCCGCGCAAGGCGGCTGCGAAGGCGCTGGACCTGCCAGATCTGCCGGAACCCGTGCTGCCCGTTATCAACGGCACGCATAACATTGTCATCACCGGCGTCGGCGGCACCGGAGTGGTGACCATTGGCGCCATTCTTGCCATGGCCGCGCATATCGACGGCAAGGGCGCGGGCATGATGGAGATGGCGGGCCTCGCGCAGAAGGGCGGCGCCGTGCATATCCATTGCCGTATCGCGGAAAAGCCTGCTGACATTTCGGCGATCCGCGTGGCGGTGGGCGAGGCCGATGCGGTGATCGGCGGGGATCTGGTGGTGACGGCGGGGGCCAAGACGCTGGGCCTGATGACCACGGGGCGCACGAAGGCCGTGGTCAACGACCATGAGATCGTGACCGGCGAGTTCACCCGCAACACCGAATTCCGTATTCCACAAGAGGATTTGCGCGTCGCCCTTCAGGCGCGGCTGCAACAGGCGGTGCGGTTCATCGACACGACCGAACTGGCGCGCGTGGCGCTGGGGGATTCGATCTTTTCCAACATGGTGCTCTTGGGTATGGCCTGGCAGGCGGGGCTTGTGCCGCTGACGCTGGCGGCGCTGCGCGAGGCGGTGCGGCTGAACGGCGCGGGGGTGGAGGCCAATCTGCGCGCCTTTGACCTTGGCCGCTGGGCGGCCGAGAAACCGCAGGAGGCCGCCGCGTTGCTGGTGCCCGAGGCGAAACCGCAGGTCGATCCCGTTGCCTTCCGCGCCGATCATCTGCGCGCCTGGCAGGATGACAAGCTGGCCGCGCGCTATCTGGCGGCGGTGGCGGCGGCGCCGGAAAGCCTGCGCGACTCTGTGGCAAAAGGCTATCACAAGCTATTGGCATATAAGGACGAATACGAAGTCGCGCGGCTGCATCTGAAAACGATGGCGAAGGCGCGGGAGCAGCTTGAGGGCACCTTGCGCCCGACCTTCCACCTCGCGCCGCCGATTCTTGGCGGAACCGGGGCGGATGGCCGACCGAAGAAACGCGCCTTCGGCCCCTGGGTTCTGCCGCTGTTCCGCTTGCTCGCCCGGATGAAGGGTCTGCGCGGCACCGCCCTCGATCCGTTCGGCCGCCACCCCGAACGCCGTATGGAACGCGCGCTGATCGCGGAATACGAGGGCGACATGGCGGCGCTTCTGCCCCTGTGCACCCCCGCGACGGAACCTCTGCTGCGTGAGTTGCTGGAGCTGCCGCTGACGATTCGCGGCTATGGTCCGGTGAAGACGGCCAACGCCGAAAAGGCGTCCAGACGGCGGGCCGATCTGATCGCGCAAATTCGTGCGGGTGGTGACAGCGCGCCGCGTCTGGCGGCCTGAGCGTCATCGCGTTGTAACCTTTCTGTCGTTTGCCTGTGGCGACGACAGAAAGGGAACGCGCATGAGTCTGGTCGAAGCACAGCGGAATGTCAGCCGCGATATCTCCTATGCCTCGGCCGCGCGGTCGCGGGGCGGGCGGGCGCTGATCCGGCTTCTGGAAAACGCGACCGGACGGCCGCGCGTGATCGCCCGCGCGGCCGGATATGAGGCGGCGATGGCCGCCGGGCAAAGCTTCTGGCAGGTGATGCCCGAAAAATTTGGTCTGCGGCTTGAGGTTACATCCGGTTCTTTAACCTCTGTCCCGGGCTCCGGCCCGCTGGTGATGATTGCCAATCACCCTTATGGCATCCTTGACGGGCTGATGATGGGCAATCTGCTGGATGCGTTGCGCGGAGATTTCCGCATCCTCGCCAATTCGGTTTTCGTCAAAGCGCCCGATCTGCGGCGGGTGATCCTGCCGATTTCCTTTGACGAAACCCCCGAAGCGGTGGCGCTGAACCTTCAAACCCGACGCACGGCGCTGGACTATCTGACCGGCGGCGGGGTCATCGGCATCTTTCCGGGTGGCACCGTCTCGACCGCCGCGACTCCGTTCCGCGCCCGACCGATGGACCCCGGCTGGCGCAACTTTACCGCAAAGCTGATCCAGCGCAGCGGCGCGACAGTGGTGCCGCTGTTCTTTGAGGGCGAGAACAGTCGCTTGTTCCAGATCGCCAGCCACCTGCATTACACGCTGCGGCTGGGGCTGCTGATCAAGGAGTTCCGCGCCCGGATGGACCGGCCGGTGCGGGTGGCTATCGGCCAGCCGATCCCGCCGGATCGTCTTGCCACCTTTGGCCCGGACGCACGCGGGATGATGGATTTCCTGCGCCGTTCCACCTATGAGCTTTCCCCGAGGCCGGTCGACTCGTATGCTTATGGCTACGAGTTCGAGGCGAAATACAAATCCCGGCAAGGGGAGGGCAGCGATGGCGGTAGGCGTGTTCGATTCGGGGCTGGGGGGGCTGACCGTTCTTGATGCGGTGGCCCGGCGTCTGCCCGAGGTTCCCTTTGTCTATTTCGGCGACAATGCCCATGCGCCTTACGGGGTGCGGACGCATGACGACATCTTCAACCTGACCTGTGCCGCGGTCGAGAGGCTGTGGGCCGAGGGATGTGATCTGGTGATCCTTGCCTGCAACACCGCCTCTGCCGCCGCGCTGAAACGGATGCAGGAAACATGGCTGCCCGCCGACAAGCGGGTGCTCGGGGTGTTTGTTCCGCTGATCGAGGCGCTGACCGAACGGCAATGGGGCGATAACAGCCCGCCGCGCGAGGTTGCGGTGAAACATGTGGCGCTGTTCGCCACCCCGGCCACCGTGGCCAGCCGCGCATTTCAGCGCGAACTTGCCTTCCGCGCCATCGGTGTCGATGTCGAAGCGCAGCCCTGTGGCGGCGTGGTCGATGCCATTGAGCAGGGCGATGAGATTCTGGCCGAAGCACTGGTGCGCAGTCATGTCGAGGCGCTGAAGCGCCGGATGCCGCATCCCGAGGCGGCGATCCTGGGTTGCACCCATTACCCCTTGATGCAGAACGCCTTTCAGGAGGCTCTGGGGGCGGATGTGAAGGTGTTCAGCCAGGCCAATCTGGTGGCGGAAAGCCTTGCCGATTATCTGGCGCGGCGGCCGGAGTTCATCGGCTCCGGCACCGAGTCGAAGTTCCTGACCACAGGTGACCCGGCGAATGTGTCTTCCAAGGCGACGCAATTCCTGCGCCGCCGTATCGCTTTCGAGGCGGCATGACGCCGTTTGACGACTGGCAGGCGGCGCGGCTGTCGGCGCTGGTGGCCGAGGATGGCTGGCTGAACCTGACCGATCGGCTGGAATTGCAACCCGGCCGCTGGACAGTGGGCAGCGGCGCCGGCAATGACCTGCGCCTGTCGGTCGGGCCGGAGCGGCTGGGCCTGCTGGAACTGGCGCCCGATCTGGCCGCGCGGTTCGAAACGGTCGACGGTGTGGAGGATTTCATGCCCGGCGCCGGGGGCTTCCCGCTGCTGCGGGTGCCGCCGCTCTTGCTGGAACTGCATATCGTGGAGGGCGCCCCGGCACTGCGCGTGCGGCAGATCGACCATCCGGCGCGCGCGGGCTTCGCTGGCATCGAGCGGTTTCCCTTCGATCCGGCCTGGGTGATCGCCGCCGACTGGCTGGCGCTGGAGGTGCCGATCACCCGGCAGGTCGAGATGGTGGCAGGCCGCAGCGATGCGGTGACGCAGACCCATGTCGCGCGGTTCGGCCATGAGGGGCAGAAGGTCAGCCTTGTTCCGACCCATGTGAAGGGCGGCAAGCCGATGTTCGTGATCCGCGATGCCACCTCGGGGCGTGAAACCTATGGCGCCTCGCGGTTTCTGATCGGCGAGGTCGAGAGGAACCGCGTCTGGCTTGACTTCAACCGCGCCTTCAACCCGCCCTGCGCCTATACCGAATTCGCAATCTGCCCGCTGCCGCCACCTGAGAACCGGCTGTCCTTCGCCATTCGTGCCGGGGAACGTGCCCCCAAGGGCCACTGAGCGCTTGCATTGCGCCGCGACCGGCCGCAAAGAAGGGGCGATTTCCAGTCAGGGAGACCGCCATGAAAAAGCGCATCGCCATCCTCGGGGCATCCGGTTACACCGGGGCCGAGCTGGTGCGACTGATCGCCACCCATCCGCAGATGCAGATCGTCGCGCTGTCGGGTGACCGCAAAGCGGGCATGGCCATGGCCGAGGTCTTTCCCTTCCTGCGTCATATCGACCTGCCAAAGCTGTGCAAGATCGACGAGATCGACTTTTCCAAGGTCGATCTGGCCTTCTGCGCGCTGCCGCATGCGACCTCGCAGGCCGTTATCAAGGACTTGCCGCGCGATCTGAAAATCGTCGATCTGTCGGCCGATTTCCGGCTGCGCGATGTGGCGGAATACGAGAAATGGTATGGGCAGCCCCATGCCGCGCCGGAGTTGCAGGCCGAGGCGGTCTATGGCCTGACAGAGTTCTATCGCGAGGACATCCGGTCCGCCCGGCTGGTCGCGGGCACCGGCTGCAATGCGGCGACCGGACAGTTCGCGTTGCGCCCGCTGATTGAGGCAGGCTGCATTGATCTGGATGACATCCTGCTGGATCTGAAATGCGGTGTTTCGGGGGCCGGGCGGTCACTGAAGGAAAATCTGCTTCATGCCGAGCTGTCGGAAGGCACCCATGCCTATTCGGCAGGGGGCAAGCACCGGCATCTGGGCGAATTCGATCAGGAATTCAGCAAGATCGCTGGCCGGCCGGTTCTGGTGCAGTTCACCCCGCATCTGGCGCCGATGAACCGCGGCATCCTCGCCAGCGTTTATGTGAAGGGCGATGCGAAGACCGTCTGGTCCGCACTGGAGGCGCGTTATGCGCTGGAACCCTTCATCGAGGTGCTACCTTTCGGCGCACTCCCCTCGACACGGGATATCCGCGGCTCCAATTTCTGTCATATCGGGGTGGTGGGCGACCGGGTGCCGGGGCGCACGCTGGTGGTGGCGACGCTGGACAACCTGTGCAAGGGTTCGTCCGGTCAGGCTATCCAGAATGCCAACCTGATGCTGGGGCTGGAGGAGACCGCGGGGCTGATGCTGGCTCCCGTCTTCCCGTAAGGAGACGACCATGAAGGGGCTGAAGAAAACGCGCCGCATCCAGATCATCGCGCTGGCTTTCGTCGCGCTGGCCGGATCGACCGCGCTGATCGGCTATGCGATGCGTGACGGCATCAATTTCTTCCGAGCCCCGGCGCAGGTGGTGGCCGATCCGCCGCAGATGGACGAGGTGTTCCGCCTGGGCGGGCTGGTCGAGGATGGCTCGCTGGTGCGCGGGCAGGGCGAGACCATCACCTTCCGCGTCACCGACGGCGCCGAAAGCATCCCCGTCGCCTATACCGGCGTGCTGCCTGACCTGTTCAAGGAGGGCCAGGGCATGATCGGCACCGGCAAGATGGTGGATGGCGTGTTCGAGGCGACCGAGATTCTGGCGAAGCATGACGAGACCTACATGCCGAAAGAGGTGATTGACGCGCTGAAGGAACAGGGCGTCTACGAAGACCCGAACAAGCAAAGCGGATCGTAACGCGCGCCTCCTTTCCGGCCGGTTAATCAGTCTGGCCCAGCCTGTCCCCATGTTTCACAGGGGCAGGCCATGCAGACCGTCAAACAGATCGCAGAAGAAATTGTCGCCCGCGAGGGCGGCTATGTGAATGACCCCGCCGATCCGGGCGGGGCCACCAATCACGGTGTCACCATCCATACCCTGCGGCGTCTGGGGCTGGACCTTGATCGCGACGGGCAGGTGACAGCGGCGGATGTGCGTCGCCTGACCCGCGCGCAGGCGGTGGAGATTTACCTCAGGCATTATTTTGAACGGCCGCGTCTGGCGGAATTGCCCGTGGCTTTGCAGGCCAGCGTCTTTGATATGTATGTCAATGCCGGTTCCAATGCGGTGAAGATCCTGCAACGGCTGTTGACCACGCTGGGCTGGCCACTGGTGGATGACGGCGTGATCGGGCCGAAGACACTGGCGGCCGCACGGCTGGCGGCTGAGGCTATGCCGAACACGCTGCCCGACGTATATGGGGTGGCACGGCGGAATTATTACTATGCGCTTGGCGATGCGCGGCCTGCCAGCCGCAGATATTGTCGCAGGCGGGATGGCGGCAAGGGCGGCTGGATCGTGCGGGCCGAGGCGTTCATTCGCCCCGCGCTGCATCTGACCGAGGCGCAGCATCGCGCGCGGGTGGCATCATGGGGCTGAACCTTCTGTCCGATACCGCCCGCCTGCGGCGCATTACCGAACTGGTGGCGCAGGGCGACGGCCCTGAACTCAGCGCCCGGATCGACCTGATGAACCGTGCGATCCGGCCGCTTTCGGTGCTGTCGGTCTTTGCATTGGTCGCTTCGGCCTTTCTGGACCCGGAGCGTTATAGCGCCGGAATGGTTGCGCTGGCGGGCACGCCCTGGCCTGTCTGGGGCATCGCCGCGCTGATTGTGGCCCTGCATTTCCTGACGCGCGGCCCCGGAACACCTGCCCGAACTTGACCCGCCTTCCGGCCTCTGGCATGTGCCGGAGGGATAGGAAGGACGTGCAAGATGAACCTGTTCACCGAACTGCGGAACCTCGTCGTGGCCGAGCTTGGAGCGATGGCCGCTTCCGGCGCGCTGCCCGAGGGGCTGGACCTTGGAGCCGTCACGGTCGAGCCGCCGCGTGATGCGGCCCATGGCGACATGGCGACCAATGCCGCCATGGTGCTGGCCAAGCCCGCCGGGATGAAGCCGCGCGACATCGCGGATGCGCTGGCCGCCCGTCTGGCGAACGATCCGCGCATCGCGGCGGCTGAGGTGGCGGGGCCGGGTTTCCTGAACCTGCGGCTGCAACCGGGCGTCTGGCAGGGGCTGGTGAAGGCCATTCTGGACGCCGGCGCCGATTACGGCCGGTCCGATCTGGGCGCCGGGCAGAAGGTGAACGTTGAATTCGTCTCGGCCAACCCGACCGGCCCGATGCACGTGGGCCACGTGCGGGGCGCGGTGGTGGGCGATGCGCTGTCGAACCTGCTGGCCTTTGCGGGCTGGAACGTGACGCGCGAATATTACATCAACGACGGCGGCGCACAGGTGAACGTGCTGGCGCGGTCGGCCTATGAGCGCTACCGCGAGGCCAATGGGCTGGAGCCGGAAATCCGCGAGGGGCTTTACCCCGGCGATTACCTGATCCCGGTAGGCGAGGCGCTTAAGGCGAAATATGGCACCAGCCTGCTGGACCAGCCTGAATCCGTCTGGCTCGACGATGTGCGAGAATTTGCCACCGAGCAGATGATGCAGATGATCCGCGAGGATCTGGCGGCGCTTGGTGTGCGCATGGATGTCTATTCCAGCGAGAAGGCGCTTTACGGCACCGGCGAGATCGAGGCTGCGATCGAAACCCTGCGCGGCATGGGCCTGATCTACGAAGGCGTGCTGGAGCCGCCGAAAGGCAAGACCCCCGAAGACTGGGAGCCGCGCGAACAGACGCTGTTCCGCTCGACCGCGCATGGCGACGACGTGGACCGTCCCGTGATGAAATCGGACGGGTCGTGGACCTACTTCGCCCCCGACATCGCCTATCACTACAACAAGGTGCGGCGCGGCTTCGATCAGCTGATCGACATTTTCGGCGCCGACCATGGCGGCTATGTGAAGCGGATGAAGGCTGCCGTTTCAGCGCTGTCCGACGGGCGGGTGCCGCTGGACATCAAGCTGATCCAGCTGGTGAAGCTTTACAAGAACGGCGAGCCCTTCAAGATGTCGAAACGTGCAGGCACCTTCGTGACCCTGCGCGATGTGGTCGAGGAGGTGGGCGCCGATGTGACCCGCTTCGTCATGCTGACCCGCAAGAACGACATGGCGCTGGATTTCGACTTCGACAAGGTTCTGGAACAGTCGAAGGACAATCCGGTTTTCTACGTTCAGTATGCCAATGCCCGGATCAACTCGGTCCTGCGGAAGGCACGCGAAGCGGGTGTTGCGGTGGATGACGCGACGCTGGCGGGGGCGAAGCACGACCTGCTGTCGCATCCGGCGGAACTGGCGCTGGTGGGCAAGCTGGCGGAATGGCCGCGTCTGGTGGAAATCGCCGCGCGCGGCAATGAACCGCATCGCGTGGCCTTCTACCTTTATGAGCTGGCATCGGACCTGCATGGCCTGTGGAACCGGGGCAATGACGAGCCTTCGCTGCGCTTCGTGCAAGAGGATGTGACCGTTTCGCAGGCGAAAATCGCCCTGGCGCGGGCCGTGGGCGTTGTGATTTCTGCCGGTCTTGCTATTTTGGGGGTCACGCCGGTCGAGGAAATGCGCTGACAAAACGCGCCCCGCCGGTCACACAGGCAAAGACGCGACGGGCTTCGTGCCCGTGCGCCGGGGCAGAGAATGGCAGACGTGGATTACGACGGCTATGATTCCCGCTATGATGCGGGGCAGGGAACTGAGGCCCGCCGGGGCCGCCGCTGGGTCAATCTGACCGGCGGGCTTGTCTCGGTGGCCTTGTTGCTGGGGGCGGGCTGGTGGGGCTATCGCATCGCCATGCGCGATGTGATGGGCATTCCGGTACTGAAGGCCGCCGAAGGCCCGGCGCGGGTGGCCCCAGACAATCCGGGCGGTGAGATTACCGCCTATCAGGGTCTTTCGGTCAATGATGTTGCAGCCGTGGGGGTTGCAGCCCCGCTGCCCGACGAGATCGTTCTGGCCCCGCGCCCGGTGGAATTGTCACAACAGGATACGCCCGGCCTTGCCGCCGAGCCGCCGCCCGAGCTGGTGGCCGCAGCACCCGAGCCGCCGGTGCAGCCGCTGTTGCCGTTGCCGGAGGCCGAGGCGCCGACATCAGCCAATCCCATGCCCGAAGCACTGGCCGCCATGTCGGATGCGGATCTGCCGCTGGACCCGCTGACCTCGGTCGGGCCGCTGGGCGATCCTGCCACTGACGCGGCTTCCGATGCCCCGGCGGATGTGCTGGCGCTGGCCGATCAGCTTGCCGCCGGCGCCGCGCCACTGACCCCGGCCAACCCGGACGCCATCCCGTCCGAGCCCGAAGCCTTCGTTCCGGCGCCGGTGGTTCCCGGTGGTATCGGCAAGTCGCTGCTGCCTCTGGCCCGTCCGGCCGGGCTGGTCCCGGCCAGTGCGGCGCCTGTTGCCAATGCGGTGACGGCGGCGCTCACCGCCGCCACGGCCGAGCTTGACCCCGCGACGCTTGCCCCCGGCACCCGCCTTGTGCAGTTTGGCGCATTCGACAGCGCCGACGAGGCGCGCGCGCAATGGGACAAGCTGGCCGGTCGCTTTGGTGATCTGATGCAGGGCAAATCACGGGTGATCCAGTCTGCGGAAAGCGGTGGTCGCACCTTCTACCGCCTGCGTGCCGAGGGCTTCGCCGACGAGGATGATGCCCGCCGCTTCTGCGCTGCCATCACCGCTGAAGGCCCGGATTGCATTCCGGTGGCCGTGCGATGACCCACGGTGCCACGGTCTTCGGTTGTGCGGGGCCGGTGCTGCTGCCCGAGGAAAAGGCTTTCTACCGCGCGGCTGATCCGCTGGGGTTCATCCTCTTCGCCCGCAATGTCGAAACGCCTGAACAGGTGGCCCGGCTGACCGCTGATCTGCGGGATGCTGTGGGGCGTGATGCGCCGGTTTTTGTTGATCAGGAAGGCGGGCGCGTGCAGCGCCTGCGCGCGCCGCACTGGTCGGAATGGCTGCCGCCGCTGGATGCGGTGGCCCGCGCCGGGGCAGGGGCTGCGCGCATGATGTGGTTGCGCGCCCGTCTGATTGCAGCGGAACTCCGCGCTGTCGGCATTGACGGCAATTGCGCGCCCTGCCTCGATATTGCGACCGATGTGACCCACCCTTTTCTGCGCAACCGCTGCTATGGCACCGATCCGGCGATGGTGATCGCAATGGGACGCGCCACGGCTGACGGGCATCTGGCGGGCGGCGTTCTGCCGGTGATGAAGCATATGCCCGGTCATGGCCGCGCCAGTGCCGACACGCATCACGATCTCCCGACAGTTGCCACCGATGCCGATACCCTGCGCCAGACGGATTTCGCGGCCTTCCGCGCATTGAACGATCTGCCTGCCGCCATGACGGCGCATATCGTCTTTTCGGCTTTTGACAGCGAACCGGCGACCTGTTCCGCCGCCATGATGCGGGTGGTGCGTGAGGAAATCGGCTTTGGTGGTCTGATCCTCTCGGATGATCTGAACATGCAGGCGCTGCCCGGCACCCTGGGCGAGCGCGCCGCCCGCGCCGTCGCGGCGGGTTGCGACATCGCCCTGCACTGCAAGGGCGATATGGCAGAGATGCAGGCTGTAGCGGTCGCTGCGGGGCAGCTGACCCGTGAGGGACAAGCGCGGGCCGAAGCCATGCTGGCCGCCCGCAAGGCGCCTGAGCCTGCCGATCTGCCGGCCCTGCGGGCCGAACATGATGCGCTGATCGGGGGGGCGGATGGCTGACGGCTGGGAGGACACCGGGCCAGAGCGGCTCAGTGTCAGCGACCGGCTGGCGGCAGAGGCGCTGATCGTCGATGTCGACGGGTTCGAAGGCCCGCTTGACCTGCTGTTGACGCTGTCGCGCACTCAGAAGGTCGATCTGCGGCGCATTTCTGTGCTGCAACTGGCCGAGCAATATCTTGGCTTCGTGGATCGCGCCAAGGCGCTGCGGATCGAACTGGCGGCGGATTATCTGGTGATGGCGGCCTGGCTCGCCTATCTGAAATCGCGTCTGCTGCTGCCTCCCGACCCGACCGAGGAAGGCCCCAGCGCCGAGGAACTCGCGGCCCATCTGGCGTACCAGCTGGAGCGGCTGCAGGCGATGCGCGAGGCGGCAGCCCGGCTGATGGCCCGTGACCAGCGGGGGCGTGACTTCTTTGTGCGCGGTCTGCCGGAGGAGGTGATCCGCGCCCGCAAGGTGACTTATACCGCTTCGCTGATCGACCTGATGCGCGCTTATGCCCGCATCCGCACCAAGGATGAATTCCGCCCCTTCGTGATGGACCGCGACGACGTGTTCACCATGGAACAGGCGCTGGAGCGGTTGCGCGGCCTGATCGGCTATGCCGCAAGCTGGTCCGACCTTGAAAGCTGGCTGCCCGAAGGCTGGGACCGCAATCCGATGCGCCGGCGTTCCTCAATTGCAGCACATTTCGCGGCTATCCTGGAAATGGCGAAACGGGGCCAGGTCGATATCCGGCAGGGGGAAACCTTTGCTCCGATCCAGATTCGCCGGAAGGACGGCGCATGAGCGAACCGCAGGAAAAAAGCCTTTTCGATGCTCCGCCCATTGCGGAACAGGAGCGTATGGTCGAGGCGATCCTGTTCGCCGCCACGGAACCCGTCTCGGTCGCGGAACTGGAAAAGCGCATGCCGCATGGCTGCGACCCGGCCGAGGCGCTGGCCTATCTGCGCCGCCGCTATGAGGGGCGTGGCGTGCGTCTGGTACGGGTGGGCGATGCCTGGGCCTTCCGCACCGCGCCCGATCTTGGCCATCTGATGCAGAAAGAAGTGGTTGAGCAACGCAAGCTCAGCCGCGCCGCGATCGAGACGCTGGCCATTATTGCCTATCACCAGCCCGCCACCCGCGCCGAGATCGAGGAAATCCGCGGCGTCGCCGTCAGCCGCGGCACTATCGACCAGTTGCTTGAGATGGAATGGATTCGTCTGGGCCGCCGCCGCATGACACCGGGGCGCCCGGTGACTTTCGTTGTCACGGAAACCTTCCTTGATCACTTCGGGCTGGAATCGGCCCGCGACCTGCCGGGGCTGAAGGATCTGCGCGCGGCTGGCCTGCTGGACAACCGCCCGCTGCCCGGCTCGATGCAGCGCCCCGATGAAGACGATGAAGACAGCCCCACCGGCCAGACCGAACTATTCGAGGATTGACGCCATGGATGCAGGACGGATCTTTCAGCAGATCTTCAACATGATTTTCCGCCGCGCGATGAATACCGCGATCAACAAGGGCATCGACCATGTGGCGCGCAAGGGCAAGCCGCCGGGGCAGATGACGGCGGACGAACGCAAACAGGCCAGCGCGGCGCGCGACATGACGAAAAAGGCCCGCCAGGCGGCCCGCATCGCCCGCCGTCTGGGCCGCTGAGCCGCATTTTCTGTCGAGAAGTATCCTCGGGGGAGGTGCCGTGGGGGCGGGCAGCCCCCATGGCACATTCAAGCCCGCTCAGGCGCGGAAATGCTTGGCAAGCTTCAGACCCTGCCCCTGATAGTTCGAGGCGATCCCGGCGCCATACAGTGTCTCGGGCCGCTCTGACATCCGCTCATAGACCAGCCGCCCCACGATCTGCCCATGCTCCAGCACGAAGGGCGCCTCGTGGCAGCGTACCTCCAGCACACCGCGCGAGCCTGTGCCGCCTGCCGCCGAATGGCCGAAGCCGGGGTCGAAGAAGCCTGCGTAATGTACGCGGAACTCGCCCACCATCGCCAGATAGGGCGCCATTTCGGCGGCGTAATCCGGCGGGATCGTCACTGCCTCGCGGCTGACCAGAATGTAGAAGGCACCGGGATCGAGGATGATCCTGCCGTCGCGGCTGCGGATTTCCTCCCAGAACTCGGCGGCCGGGTAATGACCGATCCGGTCAAGGTCGATGACGCCGGTATGGGGCTTGGCGCGATAGCCCACCAGATCATCCGGCCCCGGCCGCAGATCGACGGAAAAGCCCAGCCCTTCCGAGATCACCGCAGGCCCGTTTACCAGCGGTTCGCGCCCGTGCAATGCGGTGAGGTCCGCATCCGACAGCACGGCCTGACCGTGGCGGAAGCGGATCTGGTTCAGCCGCTGCCCGGCCCGTGCCAGGACAGAGAAACTGCGCGGGCAGACCTCGGCATAAAGCGGGCCGCTGTAGCCCCCGGCGATGCGGTCGAACTCCACCCCGCCATCGGTGATGGTACGGGTGAGCAGGTCGAGCCGCCCGGTCGAGCTTTTGGCATTGGCGACGGCGGTGATGCCCTCGGGCAGCGCCAGCCGCTCCATCAGGGGAATCACATAGACGCAGCCCTTTTCCAGAACAGCACCGGCGCTGAGGTCCATGCGATGCATCTCGAATTCGGCGATCCGTTCGGCCACGCTGCGGCCCTGACCGGCGAGGAAGGAGGCGCGAACGCGATAGGCGACATCACCCAGACGCAGGTCGAGACTGGCGGGCTGGATTTGTTCGGGAAGGATGGGCCGGTCGGCGCCGATCACGCCATCTTCGATCAGGCGGCGCAGGGTTTGCGCGGGCAGAACTCCGGTTTCAGTCACGCCATCCCCCGTGCATGGATCAGATACGAAAAAACCCGCGCCTTGTTTCCAAGGGCGGGCTTTTCTCGGTGGTCGGGCCGGCGAGATTCGAACTCGCGACCTTCCGCCCCCCAGACGGACGCGCTAACCAGGCTGCGCCACGGCCCGACTGCGCGGATACATAACGATAATTCCGGCGGGGGCAAGCGCCAAATCGCATCGTGGCAATTTATCCGCGCCGCGTCCGGCGGATCGCCTCCAGCCGCGCCTGAAGTGCTTGCAGACGCGGTTGTGCAGTGGCCAGCGCGGCCGCGCTGGCCATGCGGGCTTCTGGCGTCAGGCTCCGCAGAATCGCCGGAAGCCAAACCGGGTCCGATTCGGGCGGCGGGGCAGGTGGCGCCGCCCCGGCATCGGCGCTGGCCCCGGACGATTCGGCCCTGGTAGAATCGTCGGGCTCCGCCGCGGCTGTGTCTTCGGTCGGGCCGGGGTTCGTCTCTGGCGCTTCGGCCATCAGGTTTTCAGCCGGTGCGGCGGTTTCGTCCCCCTCGTCGGGCACCTCCCCGAAATCGAAAAGCGAGGGCTGGTCATCTGGCTGTCTGGGCATGTCCACCGCCGTCGTCATCTCGGGATCATCGGGTGCCGCGGCCTCGGCGGGCGGTGGCGCTTTCGGCGCGGCGCGGGCGGCGGCGGCCATTTCGGTGGAGATGGCCGCGATTTCCTGCCAGTCGTGCAAAGACACGACCTCGGCGACAGGCGGGGCATCATCGGTCGCATCCAGGGCCGCGTCAAAAGCCTCCAGATCGTCGGAAACATCCGTGCCCGACAGGCTCGCAACATGGCGAACGCCTTGCTCGCGCAGAATTTTCTGCACACCGCGAATCGTCATGCCTTCGTCGTGCAGAAGTTTGCGGATGCCTTGCAGCAGCGCGACATCGGTGGGGCGGTAATACCGCCGCCCCCCGGCACGCTTCACCGGCTTGATCTGCGGAAAGCGGCTTTCCCAGAACCGCAGCACATGGGCCGGGGTTTCCAGCTGATCGGCCACTTCGCTGATGGTGCGGAAGGCATCGGGCGATTTCTCCATGCCCCAGGCCCCGGTCAGCCTTTCGTGCCGCTGGCGACACGCTCTTTCATCAGATGCGACGGGCGGAAGGTCAGCACGCGGCGCGGGCTGATCGGCACTTCATCGCCGGTCTTGGGATTGCGGCCCATGCGGGCCGACTTGTCGCGCACCGAGAAGGTGCCAAAGGACGAAATCTTGACCGTCTCGCCGCGTACCAGCGCATCCGAGACATGCTGGATCACGGTTTCCACCAGTTCGGCGGATTCATTGCGCGACAGCCCCACCTCGCGGAAGACGGCTTCGCTCAGATCCATGCGCGTCAGAGTCTTTTCACTCATTCCCAAATCCCCCCCGGGTTTTCAGGAAGATTGAGGGCATTGGGTTTTCGAGTCAATATCAACCACTTGTGCGGGCAAGTTCAGATGGCGTTCCCGGGGCCAATCCGGGGCAATATGGCGGTATCCTGCGCAGGTTGCGAACAATCACCAGCGCAGGACGACCGAACCCCAGGCCAGACCGCCGCCGATCGCCTCGGTCACCACCAGATCGCCGGGTTTGATCTGCCCGCGCGTCACGCCGACCGACAGCGCGAGCGGGATCGAAGCGGCCGAGGTATTGCCGTGGTCCTGCACGGTCACGACCACACGGTCCATCGGCACCTGCATCCGCTTGGCCGTGGCCTCGATGATACGGATATTGGCCTGATGCGGCACGATCCAGTCCACATCCTCACCGCTGAGGCCGATCTTCTCCAGCGCGGTATGGGCGGTTTCGGCCAGCTTTTCGACCGCGTGGCGGAACACTTCCTTGCCCTGCATGCGCAGATGGCCGGTGGTGCCCGTCGAGACCCCGCCATCGACATACAGTATATCGCGATGCCGCCCGTCGGAATTGAGGTCGACCGACAGGATGCCCCTGTCGGCAGGGGTGCCGGACCCGTCATGCGCCTCAAGCACCAGCGCGCCCGCGCCATCACCGAACAGCACGCAGGTGCCCCGGTCGGTCCAGTCCATCAGGCGCGAAAAGGTCTCGGCCCCGATCACCAGCGCCCGGCGCACCTGGCCCGAGACGATCAGCGCATTGGCATTGGCCAGCGCATAGACGAAACCGGCACAGACCGCCTGGACGTCATAGGCGAAACCGCGTGTCATCCCCAGGCGCGCCTGCACCATGGTGGCGGCGGAGGGGAAGGTCAGATCGGCGGTCGAGGTGGCGACAACAATCGCGTCAATATCGTCGACCGTCAGCCCGGCATTGGCCAAAGCCGCCTCGGCCGCGCGGGCGGCAAGGTCCGAGGTCGTCTGACCCTCGGCCGCGAAATGCCGCCGCTCGATTCCGGAACGGGAGCGAATCCATTCGTCTGACGTGTCGATGGTTTTCTCGAATTCGGCATTCTGAACCACCCGCTCGGGCAGATAATGCCCGACGCCCTTGACCACGGCCCTGATTGTCATTCCTGCCCGCCTCCTTCGACGGCGGCATCCTGCCCCGCGCGTCCGGCGGATGCAACCCGGGCCGCCAGCCGGTCGACAAAGCCCGAACGTGCCAGTTGCGCCGCCAGACGGATCGCGGCGGAAACGCCGGTCGCATCGGCGCCGCCGTGGCTTTTCACCACAGTGCCGTTCAGGCCAAGAAATACCCCGCCGTTCACCCGGCGCGGGTCGATCCGCTTTTGCAGGCGCTTCAGCGCCCCCAGCGCCAGCAGCGCCCCCAGCTTCGACAGAATACCCGAGGCAAAAGCCTCGCGCATGAAATCGGAGGACAGCTTCGCGGTGCCTTCGCCGGTTTTAAGGGCGATATTGCCGGTGAACCCGTCGGTCACGATGACATCGACACGGTTTGACGGAATGTCGCCGCCTTCGACGAATCCCACGAAATCGAACTCCGCAGCATCCTGCGCGGCGAGCATCCGGTCATGTGCCAGCTTCAGTTCTGCCCGGCCCTTGTGTTCCTCGGTGCCGACGTTCAGCAGACCGACACGCGGGCGCCGCAGATGCAGCCCGTTGCGCGCGTAGGCCGCGCCCATGGTGGCATATTGCAGAAGATCTTCGGCCTCGGCCTTGATGTCGGCGCCAACGTCCAGCATCACATTGAACCCGCCGGGGTTGCGCGAGGGCCAGAGACAGGCAATGGCCGGCCGGTTCACCCCCGGGAGCTTGCGCAGCCGGATCATGCTGACCGCCATCAGCGCGCCTGTATTGCCGCAACTGACCGCAACAGCGGCCTCGCCATCCTTCACGCTGTCGATGGTGGACCACATTGAGGTGCCCGCGCCATGGCGCATCACCTGGCTGGGCTTGTCTTCCATCGTCACCACACGCGGGGCATGGCGAATCTCACAGCGATCCGCGATCTCGGCATGTTGCGAGACCAGCGGACGCAGCACCGCCTCGTCGCCGTGCAGCAGGAAGGCCAGGTCGGCATCGGCACGCGCAGAATCAACAAGACCGGCAACAACCGCTGCCGGTCCGCGATCCCCGCCCATGGCGTCTACCGAAATGATCGTGCGCTGCTGAGCCTGCGCCGGACGTTCGCTTCCGTTCGTCGTCATGGTCGGCCGGGGAGGGGAAGCGGCTTACGCCGCGTCCTCGTCCACGTCGACTTCGGTGGTCACAGCCACGACTTCACGCGAGTCGTAGTGGCCGCAGGCGCCGCAAACGTGGTGCGGACGCTTCAGTTCGCCGCAGTTCGGGCATTCCGACGGGTTGCCTGCGACGAGAGCGTCATGCGAGCGACGCATGTTGCGGCGCGAACGGGTGACTCGGTTCTGAGGGACAGCCATGTCTCAACCTCGGGTTAGTGAGGGGACAAGCCCCTGATTCTGTTCTGGGAAAAGCCAATTTCCGACCCTCTGGCACGGCGGCTTTTCACGGTGTTTGCGAGGCGCGGAACATAGTCGAATTCTGGCCGGGTGCAAGTCTTTTCTGCATCCGTTCCGGGTTCGCGTCACTCGGGTGTCGTATCGCCTTTTCCGAGCTTTTCCGCAAGCCCTGCCAGACCGGCAAAGGGGCGCAAATCCTCGTCGCGCAGCGGTTTTACTCCGGGTGCCGCGAAAACCGCCTCGCCCAGCTCGACACCGGGCGCGCGCGGATACATCGGCAGCGCCAGCGCCAGCGCCTCCAGTGCCACCACGCCGGGGTCGACGATCTCTGGCAGCGGTTCCTGCGTGTCATCCTCGGGCATTTCCACCTCGTCCCCTTCGGGCACGGGCATCTCGGCCAGATAGCGGCGCCGGACCTCCTCGCGGATTTCGGTGATGACGGGAACAAGTGTGACGCAGCAGGGCTGTTCCACCACGGCGGCAAGCTCTGCCACCAGTTCCCAGTCGCGACGCCCCACCGGCCGTAGCTCGCCCCGGAAGGTCAGTTCCGGGACGTCGGTGATTTCCAGCGCCTGCGCCACGGCGGCGCGGGTGTCGGCGTCGGGTTCCAGCCTGAACCGCGTGGGTTTGCGCGCCGCGAGGGCGGCGATGCGCAGCGGGTGGCTCAGGGCAGGGGTGGTCGGTTCGGTCATTGGTGTCTCCGCAAGGCGGGGCGCGCGTTCCATTCTTGAACAGCGGCCCGACCTTCTGTAAGCCGGAAGGCAAGCCGGCCGGGCGTCATGCCGGAAGCGCGGCATCTGATGCGATCCGGGATAAGTCCCATGCCGGTCAAAGGCAAGGGGCGCCCGGAAGGGACGGGAGAGAACATGGCTTCGGCAGGCAGCAGCATGCGGCGGATCGGGCTCTGGCTCGCGGGGGCACTGGTCGCGGGGGCCATGGCGGCCTGTGCGCCGGTCTATCGCAACCACGGGTATGTGCCGACGGACGACGAACTGGCCGAGGTGCAGGTGGGCGCCGACAACCGTGACAGCGTGGCGGAAAAACTTGGCCGTCCTTCGGCTGAGGGTCTGCTGAACGACGAGGGCTGGTTCTATGTCCAGAGCCGCTGGCGCCACTATGGCGCGCAGGAGCCGCAGGAAATCGACCGTCAGGTCGTGTCGATCACCTTCGATCAGGGCGGCGTCGTGCGCAATGTCGAGCGGTTCGGTCTGGATCGCGGCGAGGTCGTGGTGCTGTCGCGGCGTGTGACCGAAAGCAATATCAAGGGAATCGGCTTCCTGCGGCAGATCATGGGCAATCTGGGTCGGTTCCGCGCCGATCAGTTCCTGCAACAATAGCGCGGGCCGTCATCGGCCCGTCGCAGGCTTGTGGCAAACCGGGCGCGCAAGGCCCGGCAGACGGGCGGGAGGTCGGGGTGCAGCCGTTGCGCAAAGGTCGTCTGGTGGCGCGGGTGGCGCAGGAGGCGGGGGATGTGCAGCGCGCGCAGGCCCTGCGGCAGATGTGCTTTCGCGGCCCCGCTGCGACCGGGCTGGATACCGACCGCCACGATGCCGATTGCCTGCATGTTCTGGTCGAGGATACGGAAACCGGCGCGCTGGTCTGCTGCTACCGCCTGCTGCCGCTGACGGGCGGGGCCGAGATCGGGCGCAGCTATTCAGCGCAGTTCTATGACCTGCGCCCCTTGCACAGCTTTCCCGGCCCGATGGTGGAAATGGGGCGCTTCTGCATCGCGCCCGGTCACCGTGACCCGGACATCCTGCGTCTTGCCTGGGGGGCGATGACCCGGATCGTCGATGCGATGGGGGCGGAACTGCTGTTCGGCTGTGCCTCGTTCCTCGGCACCGATGCCGACCGCCATGCCGAGGCTTTCACCCTGCTGCGCGCAGGCCATCTGGCGCCGCGCCGCTGGTTGCCGCGGGTCAAGGCGCCGCGGGTATTCCGCTTTGCCAAAGCTTTGGCGGGGCGCGAACCTGACCGCAAGCGCGGCATGCTGACCATGCCGCCCTTGTTGCGCACCTATCTGTCGATGGGGGGCTGGGTTTCGGATCACGCCGTAGTGGACGATCAGCTTGGCACCCTGCACGTCTTTACCGGCGTCGAGATCCGCGCGATTCCCGAGGCCCGCGCCCGTGCCCTGCGCATGGTCGCGAGCCCGGAACCCGGAGCGGCTTGACCTGCGGCCCCGGCGCCTTTACCTGCCGCCTATCATGGCACGCGCACCCCTTCTTCAGCTTTCCGGCATCTCGCTCACCTTTGGTGGCAATCCCTTATTTGACGGGCTCGACCTGACTGTGCAACCGGGCGACCGGGTGGCACTGGTCGGGCGCAACGGCTCGGGCAAATCCACGCTCATGAAAATCATGGCGGGGCTGGTCGAACCCGATCAGGGGCTGCGCACCGTGCCCCCCGGCGTCAGCGTCGGCTACATGGAACAGGACCCCGATCTTTCGGCCTATGCCGCGCTGGGCGATTATGCCGCGAGCGGCCTGCCTGCGGATGAAAGCTACAAGGTCGATGTGGTGGCCGAGGGGCTGAAATTCCGCCCCGATACGCCGGTTTCCAGTGCCTCGGGCGGGGAACGTCGCCGTGCGGCTTTGGCCAAGCTCATGGCTGAGGCGCCGGAACTCATGCTGCTGGACGAGCCGACCAACCATCTGGACATTCAGGCGATCCAGTGGCTTGAGCGCGAGCTTTCCGAAACCCGCACTGCCTTCGTGCTGATCAGCCACGACCGTGCCTTCCTGCGCGCGCTGACCCGCGCGACGCTTTGGGTCGACCGGGGCGAGGTGCGGCGGCGCGAACAGGGATTCGAGGGATTCGAGGAATGGCGCGAGCAGATCTGGGCCGAGGAGGATGACGCCCGGCACAAGCTGGAGCGCAAGATCAAGCACGAGGCCAAATGGGCGGTGGAGGGCATCAGCGCCCGCCGCAAGCGCAACATGGGCCGGGTGCGTGCGTTGCAAGACCTGCGGGCGCAGCGCGCCGCGATGATCCGCCGTCAGGGCACCGCCGCACTGGATCTGGACAGCGGCCCGACCTCGGGCAAGAAGGTGATCGAGGCCAGGGGGCTGAGCAAGGCCTATGGCGACAAGCAGATCATCCGTGATTTCGACCTGCGCGTGCTGCGCGGTGACCGGGTGGCCTTTGTCGGGCCGAACGGCATCGGCAAGACCACGCTGCTGAAAATGCTGATCGGGCAGGAAACGCCGGATGCGGGCACGGTGACTCTGGGCACAAACCTGCAAATTGCCGTGTTCGACCAGACCCGCGCGCGGCTGGACCCGGAGGCGAGCCTTTGGGAAAACCTGACCGGCGATCCGCTGATGGCGGTTTCCGGCGCGTCGGATCAGGTGATGGTGCGCGGCACGCCCAAGCATGTTGTGGGCTATCTCAAGGATTTCCTGTTCAGCGAATTGCAGGCCCGCGCGGCGGTCAAGTCGCTGTCGGGTGGCGAAAAAGCGCGGCTTCTGCTGGCCAAGCTCATGGCGCAGGAATCGAACCTGCTGATCCTTGACGAACCGACCAACGATCTGGATGTCGAAACGCTTGATCTGTTGCAGGACATCCTCGGCGAATATGACGGCACCGTGCTGCTGGTCAGCCATGACCGTGATTTCATCGACCGGGTGGCGACGACGACCATCGCGATGGAAGGCGAGGGCAGGGCAACCGTCTATGCCGGCGGCTGGAGCGATTATCAGAGCCAGCGCCCGGTTGATGCGCCTGCGCCAAAGGCTGCCGCGCCGAAGCCCGCCATTGCCGCAAGGCCCGACCCCGCGCCGAAGAAGGCCGAGGGCCTCAGCTTCACCGAACGCAAGCGTCTGGATGAACTGCCCAATGTCATCGAGCGGCTGGAACATGAAATCGGCAAGCTGGGTGAATTGCTGGCAACGCCGGACCTCTTCACCAAAGAGCCGGTGAAGTTCCGCAAGGCCTCGGACATGCTGGCTGAACGGCAGCAGGCGCTGGCTGCGGCCGAGGAGGAATGGCTGGAACTGGAAGAAAAGGCCGGGTGATCGCAGGCAATCGCGGCGCTTCAAGGTGCCGTGATGAACTATTGAGTTCAGTTTCGTCAGGCGCCATCTCTGGACCGACGCGGCGACAAAGACCGCCGTGATGGTAAGGAGAAAGACCGATGAAACGCTTTGCCCTGGCTGTTCTGGCCCCGCTGACGCTTGCCGCGCCTGCCTTTGCGGGTGGGCTTGCAACCCCCGCCCCGGAACCCGTGGTAACCGCTCCCGTGCCGGTCGCGCCGGTGCGCGCCGATGGCAATTGGGGCGGCGCCTACGCCGGTGCGCACCTTGGCTATGCCGATGTGAATGACCCCAATGCCGATGGCGCCTTCGGGGGCGCGCAACTGGGTTATCGCTGGGATCTGGGCACCACCGTTCTGGGCGTCGAGGCCGATGTGTCTGGCACCAATATCAAACCCTCCGCCGGTGGCGGCAAGGTTGATACGCTGGCCCATCTGAAGCTTCAGGCGGGTTACGATTTCGGTCGCACGCTGGTTTATGCGACGGCGGGCGCAGCCTATGCCAAGGGCGATATCGGCGGCACCAATACCTCTGACACCGGCTATTTCGGCGGGATCGGCGTGGACTATCAGGTCAACGACCAATGGACCGTTGGCGGCGAGGTTCTGGCCCATCGCTTCGACAATTTCGACGGAACCGGGCTTGACCCCGATGCGACGACCGCGGCGCTGCGGGTCAACTATCGCTTCTGATTGCCCGTCCGGGCAAGGCAGGGGGCGGCGGGGCGATCCGCCGCCCTTTCGCATGCGGATCAAGGTTTCCAAGCCGTCGCGAAAGCGGTAAGTCGGCGCCATCCCAAAGGGAGAGCAACATGACCACGACGATCCGCCTGCACAACACCCGCACCCGCCAGACCGAAGATCTGGTACCGCTGATCCCCGGCAAGGTGCGCATGTATGTCTGTGGGCCGACCGTCTATGACCGCGCCCATATCGGCAATGCCCGGCCCGTGGTGGTGTTCGACACGCTGTTCCGCCTGCTGCGCCATGTCTACGGCGCGGAGCACGTCACATATGTGCGCAACTTCACCGACGTCGATGACAAGATCAACGCCAAGGCCGCCCAGACCGGCCGCCCGATCCGCGACATCACGGATGAAACGATCGGCTGGTATCACGCCGATATGGATGCGCTTGGCGCCCTGCGCCCGACGCATGAGCCGCGCGCGACCGAATATATCGGCGCGATGATCGCCATGATTTCCGATCTGATCGACCGGGGGCACGCCTATGCCGCTGAGGGCCATGTGCTGTTCGATGTGCGCAGCTATGCCGATTACGGCAAGCTCTCGGGCCGGTCAGTCGATGACATGATCGCCGGCGCGCGGGTCGAGGTGGCGCCCTACAAGCGCGACCCGATGGATTTCGTGCTATGGAAGCCCTCGGACGACACGTTGCCCGGCTGGAACAGCCCCTGGGGGCGCGGGCGTCCGGGCTGGCATATCGAATGCTCGGCCATGAGCCGCGAATTGCTGGGCGAGACCTTTGACATCCACGGCGGTGGTATCGACCTGCAATTCCCGCATCATGAGAATGAAATCGCGCAAAGCTGCTGCGCCAATCATTCTGGCCAGTTCGCGAATATCTGGATGCATAATGAGATGCTTCAGGTCGAGGGCAAGAAGATGTCGAAATCGCTCGGTAATTTCTTTACCGTCCGCGACCTGCTGGATCAGGGCTATCCGGGCGAGGTGATCCGGTTTGTCTACCTCGGAACGCATTACGCGCGGCCGATGGACTGGACGCATGAAAAGGCGATGCAGGCGGAAGGCACGCTGCGCAAATGGCGGGGGCTGACGAAAGGCGTTCAGCCGGGGCAGGTGGCCGATGCGGTGGTGGCGGCGCTGGCGGGCGATCTGAACACCGCTGGGGCATTGGCGGAACTGCACCGGCTGGCGGGCGACGGCGATGCGGCGGGGTTGCTCGCCTCGGCGCAACTGCTGGGCTTGCTGCTGCCGGAACTCGGCGGCTGGGACGAGGCCGGGGTGGACCTTGCGCCCTGGGTGAACCGTCTGGCCGGGTTGCGCGCCGAAGCGATGGAGACGAAGGATTTCGCCCCCGTCGATGCGTTGAAATTGGCACTGATGACGGCAGGGCTGGAGGTGCGGATGTCGAAAGCGGGGGTGGAGCTGCTGCCCGGCCCCGGTTTCGATGCGGCCAAGCTTCCGGTGCTGGAATGAAACCACGCACCTATCTCGACTGGAACGCGACCACGCCGCTGCGCCCTGAGGCGCGGGCGGCGATGATCGCGGCGATGGATCTGGTGGGCAACCCCTCCTCCGTCCATGCCGAGGGGCGGGCGGCGAAATCGCTGCTGGAACGCGCGCGCGGCCAGATCGCCACCGCACTGGGGGCAGATGGTGCCGACATCGTGTTCACCTCGGGCGCGACCGAGGCGGCGGCGCTGGCCTGTGCCGGGCGTGACCTGCATTGCGGCGACATTGAACACGAAGCCATCAGCGCCTGGTGCACCCCCGATCTGCCGGTCGATGCGGCGGGGCAGGTGACGGTGACCGACCCGACGAAAACCGCACTGCAATATGCCAATTCCGAAACCGGCATCGTGCAGGCGCTGCCTGAGGGGCTCGCGGTCTCCGACCTGACGCAAGCCTTTGGCAAGCTTCCCTTTGCCTTCAACTGGCTGGGCTGCGCCATGGGAATCGTCTCGGCCCATAAACATGGCGGGCCAAAGGGAATCGGCGCGCTGATCCTGCGGCGGGGGCTGGACGTTCCGGCGCAGCTGAAGGGCGGCGGGCAGGAGATGGGTCGCCGCGCCGGAACCGAGAACCTGATCGGCATTGCAGGATTCGCTGCCGCCGCCGAAGCCGCCGCGCGGGATCTTGCGGACGGGGTCTGGGAGCGGGTGGCTGAATTTAGAAATATTCTAGAGTCAGCATTGTCAGCCGCAGAGAATGAGACTATTTCTGTCGGGAAAGGAAGTGTTCGACTTCCGAACACCCTGTGCCTCGTCACCCCCGGCTGGAAGGGCGAGACGCAGGTGATGCAGATGGATCTGGCTGGTTTCGCCGTTTCGGCGGGCTCGGCCTGTTCCTCGGGCAAGGTTCGGGCCAGCCGGGTGCTGCGCGCCATGGGGTTCGACGAGACCGCCGCCGCCTCGGCGCTGCGCGTGTCGATTGGCCCCGAGACGACGGAAGAAGATGTGTTGCGCTTTGCCGATGCCTGGACAGCGCAATACCGCAAGGCCCGCAAGCGGGCGCAAGAGGGATAAGGCCATGACGGCACTGGAAACCGAAGACCAGATCGAAGTGCGCGACGGCGTCGACCGCGAGACGATCGAAACCGTGCAGGCCATGGCCGGCAAATACAAATACGGCTGGGAAACCAGCATCGAGACTGAATATGCGCCGAAGGGGCTCAATGAGGATATCGTGCGCCTCATTAGCGAAAAGAACGGCGAACCGGAATGGATGCTGGAATGGCGTCTGGCCGCTTATCGCCGCTGGCTCCAGATGGAAGAACCTCGCTGGGCCATGCTGAACTACCCGGAAATCGACTATCAGGATCAGTATTACTACGCCAAGCCGAAGAGCATGGCGGTGAAGCCGAAGTCCCTGGATGAGGTCGATCCGAAGCTGCTGGCGACCTATGAGAAGCTGGGGATTCCACTGAAGGAACAGATGCTTCTGGCCGGTGTTGAAGGTGCCGACGAGCCGCGCAAGGTTGCGGTTGACGCGGTGTTTGACAGCGTTTCCGTGGGCACGACCTTCAAGGAAGAGCTGAAGAAGGCGGGCGTCATCTTCTGCTCGATCTCTGAAGCGATCCGCGAATACCCGGAATTGGTGAAGAAATACCTCGGCACAGTGGTACCGCAGTCGGATAACTTCTTTGCCACGCTGAACTGCGCCGTCTTCTCGGACGGGTCGTTTGTCTACATCCCCGAGGGCGTGCGCTGCCCGATGGAACTGTCGACCTATTTCCGCATCAACGCGGAAAACACAGGGCAATTCGAACGCACGCTGATCATCGCCGACAAGGGCGCCTATGTCAGCTATCTGGAAGGCTGCACCGCCCCGAAGCGCGATACCCACCAGCTTCATGCTGCGGTGGTGGAGATTGTGGTTCTGGACGATGCCGAGGTGAAATATTCCACTGTCCAGAACTGGTATCCGGGCGACGAGGAAGGCCGGGGTGGCATCTACAACTTCGTGACCAAACGCGCCGATTGCCGGGGTGCACGCTCCAAGGTGATGTGGACGCAGGTGGAAACCGGCAGCGCGATCACCTGGAAATACCCGTCCTGCATCCTGCGCGGCGATGACAGCCAGGGCGAGTTCTATTCCATCGCCATCGCCAACAATGCCCAGCAGGCCGATACCGGCACCAAGATGGTGCATCTGGGCAAGAACACCAAATCCCGCATCGTCTCGAAAGGGATTTCGGCGGGGCGCGCGCAGAATACTTACCGCGGACTGGTAAGCATGCACCCCAAGGCATTGAATTCGCGGAACTATACGCAATGCGATAGCCTGCTGATCGGGGATAAATGTGGCGCGCATACCGTGCCCTATATCGAGGTGAAGAATAATTCCTCGCGGGTGGAACATGAGGCGACCACCTCGAAGGTCGATGACGACCAGCTCTTCTACTGCCGTTCACGTGGGATGGACGAAGAGGAGGCCGTGGCGCTGGTGGTGAACGGCTTCTGCAAGGAAGTGCTGCAAGCGCTGCCGATGGAATTCGCCATGGAGGCGCAAAGCCTCGTGGCGATCTCGCTGGAAGGCTCGGTCGGATGATCGTCACGACCACCCCCACCATCGAAGGCCACCGCATCACCGCCTATCACGGGCTGGTGGTCGGCGAGGTCATCATGGGCGCCAATATCGTGCGTGATCTCTTTGCCTCGATCACCGATGTGATTGGCGGACGCTCGGGCGCTTATGAAAGCAAGCTGGCCGATGCCCGCGAAGAGGCCACGAAAGAATTGAAAGACCGCGCCCGTGCATTGGGCGCCAATGCCGTTGTCGGCGTGGATCTGGACTACGAAGTGGTCGGGAATTCCATGCTCATGGTGTCGATCTCCGGCACCGCCGTGACTGTCGACTGAGGAAAATCATGCTGGAAATCAACAATCTGCACGTCAAACTTGAAGAGGATGACAAGGTTATCCTCAAGGGCGTGAACCTCAGGGTCGAGGCGGGCAAGGTCCACGCGATCATGGGGCCGAACGGCTCGGGCAAATCGACGCTGAGCTATGTGCTCTCGGGCCGCGACGGCTATGAGGTCACCGACGGCTCCGCCACGCTGGACGGGGTGGAACTGCTGGAGATGGAGCCCGAAGAACGCGCCGCCGCCGGCCTGTTCCTTGCCTTCCAGTATCCGGTGGAAATTCCGGGCGTTGGCAACATGACCTTCCTGCGCACCGCTGTGAACGCGCAGCGCAAGGCGCGCGGGCAAGAGGAAATGAGCGCGGGCGAGTTTCTGAAGGTCGTGCGCGAAAAGGCCAAGGCACTGAAGATCGACGCCGAGATGATGAAGCGCCCGGTCAACGTGGGCTTCTCGGGCGGTGAGAAGAAGCGCAACGAGATCCTCCAGATGGCCATGCTGGAGCCCAAGATGTGCATTCTGGACGAGACTGACTCCGGTCTCGACGTCGATGCGATGAAACTGGTGGCCGACGGTGTGAACGCGCTGCGCAGCGAAGGCCGCGCATTCCTTGTTATCACGCATTATCAACGGCTTCTTGACCATATCAAACCTGACGTCGTGCATATCATGGCGGATGGCCGCATCGTGAAGACTGGCGGGCCGGAACTGGCCCTTGAAGTCGAGAACAACGGTTACGCCGACATTCTGGCCGAGGTGCTGTGATGGCGGTCGCGGAGGCGAAACGCGACGCGGCGGAGGCGCGGCTTTCCGTGCTGGCGCTGCCGCAGGGCGGATGGGCCGGGGCCGCGCGGGCCGAAGCGCTGGCGCGGCTGCGCGCCATGGGCCTGCCCGGTCGGCGGGATGAGTACTGGCGTTATACCGATCCGTCGTCGCTGGTGCAGGCAGACGCGCCCAAGGCTTCGTTGTTCGACCCGAAGGACGAGCCGATGGCCTTTACCGGGTTCGACCGGGTGAAGGTTGTCTTTGTTGACGGTGTCTTCGATCCGGCGCAATCCGACGATCTGGAAGCGGCTGGGGTTGAACTGCTCAGCCGCCAGACGGCCGACATCCATTGGGCGCAGTCGCTGTATGGCGTGCTTGAGACGCGGGGTCAGACCCCGGTGCAACGCCCGCTGGCAGCGCTGAATTCCGCTGCGGCTACAGAAGGCGTTCTGATCCGCGTTACCGGCAGGGCCGCCAAGCCTGTTTCCCTGATTTATCTACACAAATCAGAAACTTCCGATGCGATCCTTCATCATTGTGTGAAGCTGGAGGAAGGCGCCGAGCTGACGCTGCTGGAAAACGGCCCGGCCGCCGCGCGCTTTAACAAAGTGCTGGAAGTCGAGGTCGCCGATGGCGCCCGTTTCCACCATATCCGCACCCAGGGCCGTGATCACGAACGCCGCGCCGTGACGCATATCTTTGCCCGTCTGGGTCGGGAATCGCTGTTCAAGAGCTTCACGCTGACCGCCAATGGCGTGCTGACGCGCAACGAGGCGGTGATCGAACTGACCGGCGATGATGCGGTGGCGCATGTGGCGGGGGCCGCGGTCGGCGATGGCGACTTCCACCATGACGACACGGTGTTCGTGACTCATGCGGCAGAACGCTGTGAAAGCCGTCAGGTGTTCAAGAAGGTGCTGAAGAATGGCGCCGTCGGCGTGTTCCAGGGCAAGATCCTTGTGAAGCCCGGCGCGCAAAAGACGGACGGATATCAGATTTCCCAAAGTCTGCTGCTGGATGACCATTCGCAGTTCCTTGCCAAGCCCGAGCTGGAAATCTACGCCGATGACGTGAAATGCTCGCACGGGTCCACCTCGGGCGCGATTGACGAGACGGCGCTTTACTACCTGCGCTCGCGCGGGGTGCCGCTGCGTCAGGCGCAATCGCTTCTGGTGCTGGCCTTCCTCGCGGAAGCCATTCAGGAGATCGAGGACGAAGGACTGGCCGAAGATATTCGTGCCCGTCTGGAAAGCTGGCTGGCGCGGCACGGGCAGTAAGATGGCGGTCACCTCGGATATCGTCGAAAGCTGGCGGCGCCCCCGCACGGTGCTGCGCCGTCATCTGGAACGCGGCGTGTCCGAGCCTTTCGCCTTCAGCCTGCTGTTCGTCTTTCTGCTGATCGCCTTCATCGCGCAATATCCGGTTGCGGCGCGCGAAACCGTAATGAACCCGGACAAGCCGCTGTCGGCGCAATTGCTGGCTGTGGGGCTGGGGCTGCTGGCGACAATCCCGGTGTTTTACCTGCTGGCGGCGGCGAGCCGTCTGGTGGGGCGTCTGAGCGGCGGGCGCGGCAGCTGGTATGGCGCACGGCTGGCGCTGTTCTGGGCGCTGGTCACTGTCACGCCGCTGGTGCTGCTGGTGGGGCTGGTCGCCGGGATGATCGGGCCGGGTCCGCAACTGACCGCCACCGGGCTGGTGGCTTTCGCCGGTTTCCTGTTCCAGTGGATCATGGGGCTGAGCGTGGTGGAACAAGGGGCATGAGCATGTTCGATGTGGCGAAGGTGCGCGCGGATTTCCCGATCCTCGGGCGCGAGGTGAACGGCAAGCCGCTGGTCTATCTGGACAACGGCGCTTCCGCGCAGAAGCCGCAATGCGTGATCGACGCGGTGACGCGGGCCTATTCCATGGAATATGCCAATGTTCACCGTGGCTTGCATTACCTTTCGAACCTTGCGACTGAAAAGTACGAAGCCGTGCGCGGAACCATCGCCCGCTTTCTGAACGCGGGAGACGAAGAGGAAATCGTCTTCGCCTCCGGCACGACCGAGGCGGTCAATCTCGTTTCCTACGCCTGGGCTGCGCCACGGCTCCAGCCCGGTGACGAGATCGTGCTGTCCATCATGGAGCATCACGCCAATATCGTGCCCTGGCATTTCCTGCGGGAACGGCAGGGCGTGGTGCTCAAATGGGTGGAATGTGACGCCAACGGCGATCTGGACCCGCAGGCGGTGATCGACGCCATCGGCCCTCGCACCCGTCTGGTGGCGGTGACGCAGATGTCTAATGTGCTGGGCACTGTGGTTGATGTGGCCGCGATCTGCCGGGGCGCGCGCGAGAAGGGCGTGCCGGTGCTGGTCGATGGAAGCCAGGGCGCGGTGCATATGCCGGTCGATGTGCAGGCGATGGGCTGTGATTTCTATGCCATCACCGGGCACAAGCTCTATGGCCCGTCCGGCTCCGGCGCGATCTATATCCGGCGCGAGCGTCTGGCTGAGATGCGCCCCTTCCTCGGTGGCGGTGACATGATCCGCGAAGTGACACGCGATGCGGTAACCTATGCCGACCCGCCGATGAAATTCGAGGCAGGCACGCCCGGTATCGTGCAGCAGATCGGGCTGGGCGTGGCGCTGGATTACCTGATGACGCTGGGGATGGAGAATGTCGCCGCGCACGAACGCCGGTTGCGCGATTATGCGCGGTCGCGGCTCGCCGGTCTCAACTGGCTGAACGTGCAGGGGAATTCAGCGGGGAAGGGCGCGATCTTCTCCTTCACGCTGCAAGGCCCGGCCCATGCGCATGACATCTCGACCGTGCTGGACAAGAAGGGTGTTGCCGTGCGTGCCGGTACCCATTGCGCCATGCCGCTCCTGGAGCATATGGGCGTGGGCGCCACCTGCCGCGCCTCATTCGCGCTTTACAACACCGAGGCAGAGGTCGACCGGCTGGTCGAGGCGCTGGAACTCTGCCACGAACTTTTCGCCTGATTCCGTGTTGCGCGCCCCTGCGGCTTGGTCTATTCAGGCCGCAACGCACCCATAGCTCAGCTGGATAGAGCGTTGCCCTCCGAAGGCAAGGCTAAGTCAAGTGGGTTGTGGGTGCTAGGTAAGAAAATTGAGCAAAACCAATATCTTGGTGATGCTCGAAGGAAGCGCAAAAACCGCTTCCGTGGTCACGGAAGCATCACGGAAGCAAACTGAAGGAGGCTGTAGAGAACGAGCGGCGACAATCGGCAGAGCTTTTTAGCCTAGTCCGGTATCGTCGATTCGAAGTCGGATTCGTGATTGACCCAGTTCGGTCTCGAACCCTATCTGAACACAGATGCACCCGTAGCTCAGCTGGATAGAGTGTCGGCCTCCGAAGCCGAAGGTCACAGGTTCGAATCCTGTCGGGTGCGCCACCCATTTTTCTTCAACTTGATCTTTGCTCCAGTTCGACCGCCATATTTCTGGCGATGCCGAGCAGATGCAGGGCTGCGCGTTTGGGATTGGTATCAAGCCAGACGGCGCTTATCGTGCCGATGCTGTCCGGTCCGACGATTGGCCGCCATACCGTACCAGTGATATCGATGGCGTCGGCAAAGCTTACCCCGGTGACGGTAAAGCCACTGCCAATCTGCACTTTCAGAACGATCGTGGCCTGACAGGCCTGACACTGTTCGATAACGGGTGCCCGTTCTCCGGCGGAGATGCGATCTGTAAGCCAAGGCTCGAGCAGCGGACCGTCAGCGCCTTGCGGTACGAGCAGCCGATCCCCAGCAAAATCGCTCCAAGTCAAGGCTTCCTTTTCGGCAAGGCGATGATCGGCCGGCAGCAAAGCGACCAGGCCTTCACTCCAGATATCTTCACGCCGGCAGGGTCTAGTTTCATAGCCGCCGCACATAAAGGCTATGTCCAGATGGCGACGACGGATGGCGTTTGTATGGTTGCGGCATGAACCATCCTGAAACGTGACGGCAATGCGCGGATAGCGCTTTTCGAACCGATCAATGAGACGGACAAGGAACTCGCGACCGAACGGTGTGCTGAGGCCGATGCGGAGTAGGTCGTTATGTTTTGTTTGCTGATTGCCTTGGCTGAGCGCCGCCTCAAGCCCGCGATAATGTTCGCGCACACCCTCGATCCAGTCCCGTCCGGCAGCGGTCAGTCTGACGCCGTTATTGTGGCGTTCAAACAGGAGCAGGTCGAGGCGTTGTTCGATGGCGGCAATGTTTCTGCTAACGGTAGACTCCTGAACGCTCAGGGCCTGCGCGGTCTTCCGCATGCTACCCAGTTCGACGACCTTGAGTACATATTTCAAATGCCGCAGGGCAGCTTCGTTCATACAGCGAAATCCTCCCGCATGTGATTGAGACGGCGGCTGTCGGTCTGGCACCCTGTTGAACAGAGAGGAGGGCCTATCTCCTGCCGTCTTTTGTTCGTGCTCTAGAGATGCACGATCTCAACGTTAGGCCATTTTGTTGCTAAGTATTCTGCGACAAGTCGTCGATGACAGTGGTGCGGCTTGTCCTCGCTGCACAACAGGCATCCACCTTCAATTTTCTCCTTGTCGATCATCTCGATCTGGCGTCGCGATATCAGATCCCGAAATCTTGCGGCATAACTGTTCCAGTCTCCCCCTCTTACCTTGAAATCTTCGAACATATCCTTCGTCGGTGCGAGTTCCGGCAGATGCTCATATTCCATTCCACACAGGGCTTCGGAAAAATATCTCAGGTCGTCACGCTTCGCGAAGCCTGATAACTGTGAAACATTATTGAGGCGAACATCGACAAGCCGTTTGGCGCCGGAGTCTCTCAACCTCGTGAAGAAGTGCTGAGCCGATGACTTGGTGAACCCAATGGTGAATATTCTCATCGTCCTGATCTACCCAAGATCCCCAGCCTCACGGATCTGTGCTGCCGAAGCCCGTATTTGCGTCGGACGAACCATCGTTCCAGGAAAAATACCTCTTTGCTCATTAATGAATGTACTTCAGCGGGTGGCCAGAACGCTTCAGATACCGATCCACGTCTAATGTGATCATAGATAGATAAACTGGCCATATAGCTTGTCCAGGCGAAGGCGAATGTCTTCCGCCAGTGCGTCGTCGCCGGTGTCGACGGCCGACAGCAGACGATGCTCTGCCTCGCCGATCCGATTACAAAGCTCCGAGAGGTTGGCACAGAACGCTTCCGAGTGAACTGAAGGTTCGGACGCCGGAGATTGCTCGGAGGCGATTTTTCGGATGGATGAAGAGGGGGTGACGCCATGCTCTTCGTTAAAGGCAATCTGACGCTGCCTTCGATCGATTGTTTCATCCATTGCCTGTTTCATTGCCGGTGTCACCACATCAGCGTAAAGGATTGCCTTCCCGTTGACGTTCCTGGCGGCTCTGCCGATCATCTGAATCAGAGTCGGCGCCGTTCGTAGGAAGCCCGCGCGATCTGCGTTGAGAATCGCGATCAGGGATGCCTCGGGAATATCCAGTCCCTCGCGCAAGAGACTTATACCGATCAGGACATCAAACTCGCCGGCGCGAAGGCCGTTTATGATCTCAATCCGGTCTTCCGTCTTAATATCGGAGTGCAGATACCGCGCCCGAACGCCCTTGCTTTCAAGGAAGGCATGAAGATTTTCCGTGGCGACCTTCGTGAGCGTCGTCACCAGCACCCGCTCGTTTCTGGCCGCACGCTCGGTAATCTCGCGCAGCAGATCGTCGATGTCTCCCTCGCAGGGACGGACTTCGACTTCAGGGTCCAGCAGGCCGGTGGGTCTCACGATCTGGTCAACGACGCGATCCTGCGAAATATTCAGCTCATATGCGGCAGGGGTTGCGGAAACGAAGATCGTCTGCGGCTTCATGGCCTCGAACTGCCTGAAGCTCAGAGGATGATTGTTCTTGGAGGACGGCAGACGGAAGCCGAACTCGATCAACGTGTCCTTGCGACTCTGATCGCCGCTATACATGGCCGAGATCTGCGGAATCATCACATGGGATTCATCGACGAACAGAAGGCCATCCTTCGGGAGGTAGTCGAGCAAGGTGATCGGAGGAAGGGAGGGATCGCGGCCACTCAGATAGCAGGCGTAGTTTTCCATGCCCGAGCAGTATCCGACCTGCCGCAGCATTTCGGCGTCGTTCGTAATCCGCTCATATAGGCGTTCCGCTTCCACATGGCGGTTTTCGCTGTTTAACTGAGCAACACGCCTTTCCATCTCTTCAAGGATCGCCGTGGCGGCGGTTTCCACCTGGCTTGCCGAGGCTGCCAGAACCGTCTTCGGCGAGACAAGATAGTGAGCGATGCTCTCCAGTTGTTGTCCGGTAGCTGCGTCGATCCAGTCAAGGGTCTCGATCACGCCATTCGACAACCTGAGACGAATGGCCTTGTATTCCGAATCCGCTGGAAAGACCTCGACCATATCGCCGGTAACGCGATAGGTTCCACGCTTCAGCTTGTGCTCGGTACGATCATACTGCAATCGGGCAAAGCCATGAAGAAGCTCGTTCAGGCTCAACCTCGCGCCCGGCGAGAGCGGAACCTGCAATGCCCGATAATCGTCGGGATCGCCCATTCCGTAGATGGACGACACCGAAGCGACGACGATGGTGTCTCGACGCTCGATGAGCGATTTCGTCGTGGACAGGCGCAGGCGCTCCAGATGGTCGTTGATCGCGGAATCTTTCGGGATGAACCGATCACTACCCGGCAGATATACTTCCGGCTGGAAGTAGTCATAGTATGAAACGAAATACTCCACCGCGTTCTCAGGGAAGAACTGTTTCATTTCGTCATAAAGCTGCGCGGTCAGCGTCTTGTTCGGCGCCAGGATCAGGGTGGGCCGCTTCAGGCGATGAATCACATTGGCCATTGTGAAGGTCTTGCCCGATCCGGTGATCCCCTTCAGGGTCTGATGATGCGCCCCCTCTTCGATGCCTGAGATCAGCCGTGCGATGGCTTCGGGCTGATCGCCCGAGGGGGTATATTGAGAGTGCAAAATGAAAACGCCGGTAGACATTAGAAACCCTCCTGCAAGCGTCGTTTCATGGTGAATATCTTCCCGGCATTACTGCCATTAGAACCTAAATACCGGTAGGCTCCGGCAATCCGGTCTTTGGAGGCGAGGCATGCTTCGTGAGCGCCTTTCGCACCCGAATTAGGTTGTCGGGTCATGTTCGATCCCTCCGATCCGGAAGCCCAGGGTCGCTATGAGAGTTCCTGATCCGCCGAACGGTCCACCATATCGCGAGCAGGACCACGGGAACGAGGGCAGAAATTACCAGTTCGGGTGAAACGATATCGTGGTACCCTGGGAGGCCCTTTATGAGATAGGACAATAGTCCAATGACATAGTAGGAAATTGCCGCGACAGACAGACCTTCTACGGTCTGCTGAAGCCGCAGTTGCAGCCTCGCCCTATTGTTCATGGAGGCCAGCAGATCGCTGTTCTGTCGTTCGAGTTGCACATCGATCCAGGATCGAAGCAGCGTCGTTGCGCGCGCCAGCTTGTCGGACAGGTTGGCCTGACGCTCTTCAATAGAACGGCAGGTTCGCATTGCCGGAGCAATCCTGCGATGTAGGAAACTGCGCCAACGATAGCAGCCGGGGACGAAAGTCTCGCCGAGTGCGGTCAGCCGTTCCTCGACGATTTCATAATAGGCGCGGCTGGCGCCAAAGCGGTAGAGGCTCGACGCCGTGTCGGCCTCAAGCGTTGCCGACAGGTCCGTCAAGCTGGACAGCAGCTCCTCGCTGTTGCGGCGCGCGGACTGGCGCATCTCGTCGGTGATGGCGGCAAGTCGCTTCTCGATCTCCCGCAGATGCGGTCCAAGCTGTTGGGTCATCGGGATGCTGAGAAGGGCAAGCGTCCTATAGGTTTCGATTTCGAGAAGCCGTTGGGCCAGGGCGCCAAGCCGTATTGGCGTTAGCCCCCGATCCAGAATGACAATTCGCGTCAGGCCATCGCTGTCCTGACGGAAATCGGTAATGATATCGGCCATGCCATCCTCGACAAGCGAGTGGCAGCGGCTGACCGGATCGAAGCGATCTATGTAAGACTGCGCACTCTCCTCAGTCCAGGTCACGACATCCAGACGGATACCCGATACGATCGGCCCAGGCGGGATGAAGCCATGTTTGAAGGGATCGAGACCCACCGGATTCCCGGTCTCAGGGTCAAGAGGTGCGCACCACAGGTAGGTGAAGAACTCAGTGTGCTTCTCGCGATGCAGATCGCCCTGCTCGAATGTCAGGCCGTGAAGGGGAGTGCTCTGATCCGGTAGTGAGGCGCCCACCCGGCTCGATAGTTCGGCCAGGGTTTCGCGATCCTTCGCCAGATTGCCTTCGTTCATGAAGGCAAGTTGCACCAAGGCGCGCGGAGCTTCTACCAAGGGAAACGGGCGGGCATGAAGCTCATCTAGGGCAATCTTCCTGCTACCCAAGACTGGCATACCATAGACTGTAGAACTGCCAAGCGGTGTGGCGCCTCCTTCACTCAACTGACGGTCCTTCCTTGTCATTCTTCTTTGCGGCGCCGTAACCATCGTAGTTGTTATAAGTAATCAGCCGGGAACCACGATATCCCATACCATGCGTCCACAACCAGCTTAGCGCAACGCTAAGACGATTCTGCACCCCGATCAGGAAGTAGATGTGAATGAGCTTCCACATCCACCATGCCAGTGTGCCGCGCAGCCGGATCCGCCCCATGTCGACGACGGCAAGACGGCTGCCTATCGTCGCCAGATTGCCCTGATGCCGATAGCGGAAAGGCGTGGTGGTCTTAGAGCCCCGCATCCGCTGACGGATCAGCCGCGCCACATATTGCCCTGCCTGCTTGGCCGCGGGAGCGAGGCCGGGGACGGGCTTTCCGTCCGGGCCGGTAGCAGCCGCGGTGTCGCCAATCACGAAAATGTCGCGCTGGCCGGGCACTGTCAGGTCAGGTCCGACGATGACACGCCCGGCGCGATCAGCTTCCGCATTCAGCCAGCGCGCAGCCGGTGATGCCTGCACGCCAGCCGCCCACAGGATCGTCTGAGCGGGGACAAGCGCACCATCGACAATGACGCCATCGGACGAGCAGTCCGTAACCGGCATGCCGAGCCTGACCTCGACACCCAGCTTTTCCAGCGCCTGGCGCGTATAGGCGGACATATCCTCCGGGAAGACCGACAGGAGGCGTTGCCCCGCCTCGATCAGCACCACGCGCGTCGCATCAGGGTCGATGATGCGAAAATCGTGCGCGAGCGTCCGATGGGCGAGTTCCGCTATCGTGCCAGCAAGCTCCACGCCGCTTGGTCCGCCTCCGATGATGACGAAAGTCTGCAAGGCGGCTCGCCGGGCGGTGTCAGTTTCGCGCTCGGCTTCCTCGAAAGCCAGCAGGACACGGCGACGGATGGTCGTCGCGTCTTCGAGCGATTTCAGGCCGGGCGCGAAAGGCTCCCATTCGTCATGGCCGAAATAGGAATGCGTCGCCCCCGTCGCGATGACGAGCGTGTCGTAGGCAAGCGCCGGGCCGTCCTCCAGGAGGACGTGCCGCTCGTCCGTATCGACATGCCGGACCTCACCGAGCAAGGTGCGCACGTCCCTGCGCTTGCGGAAGAGCGCGCGGATCGGCCATGCGATGTCTGACGGCGACAGCGAAGCGCCTGCGACCTGATAGAGCAGCGGCTGGAAAAGGTGATGGTTGCGGCGGTCGACAAGGGTGACGGCGACACCGCTTCCGGCGAGCCTCTGCACAACCTCCAGCCCACCGAAGCCTGCCCCCACGACCACCACACGATGGCGACCTGAGGCGGTCTCAAGGCCCGATGCGGTTTCGCGCATGGGCGAAGATGCTGGCGCGGTCATTGGAACAGCGCCGCTGCATGATGGGCCATATGCTCGTCGATGAAACTCGCGATGAAATAGTAGCTGTGGTCGTATCCGGGCCTCTGACGGAGGATCAGCGGATGTTCCGCTGCCTCGCACGCTGCTTGCAGGAGACTCGGACGCAACTCACGATCTGCAAACTCGTCATCAAGACCCTGATCGATCAGCAGCGGCAGGCGCTCTCGGACGGTCTTGATGAGTTCGATGGTATCATATTGCTCCCACGCAGAACGGTCATCGCCGAGATATGCCGTGAAAGCGCGCTCGCCCCAAGGCGCCTGGCTCGGCGCGACGATTGGCGAAAAAGCCGATACGCTGCGATAGCGTCCGGGATTGCGCAGTGCCGCGACGAGTGCGCCATGTCCGCCCATGGAATGCCCCGCAATCGCGCGACGGTCATCGGCCGGAAATGTGGCTTCGATCAGTGCCGGTAATTCCTCGACGACGTAATCATACATGCGGTAATTGGCAGCCCAGGGCTGCTGCGTCGCATTGACGTAGAAGCCTGCGCCATGCCCAAGATCATAGCTGGGATCGTCTGCCACGCTTTCGCCTCGTGGGCTGGTGTCCGGCGTGACGATCATGATCCCATGCTCCGCCGCGAAACGCTGCGCGCCGGACTTGGTGATGAAATTCTGCTCGGTGCAGGTCAGGCCGGACAGCCAATACAGCACCGGCACGCGACCGTCCTTGACCTGGGGAGGCAGATAGACGCCGACCTTCATCGGACAACCCAGGCTGATCGAGTCATGCTGATAGACGTCCTGCCAACCGCCGAAGCTGGCGTGATGTTCGACACGTTCCATTTTTGTTTCCTTGCTTCGACGGTTGGTGGACGGTGTGCCGATAGGCTCCTGTTCATGGCTGTTGTGCGGGGGAAGCGCCGGCGGCTGTTTCAGCGCCGGCGACAGCCAGTCATAGGGTTGCGGGTATCGCCATCACCTTCCGGCCTTAGATGAAGGTGTAGGAGCAGACCTTGTTGCCCGCCGGATCGCGCAGATAGGCAGCATAGGCACCCGGCAGGTGGCCACGGGGGCCAGGCTGGCCTTCGTCAGTGCCACCAGCAGCGAGGCCGGCGGCGTGGAAAGCATCCACTTCGGCGGGCGTCGCGGCAGCAAAGCCGACCGTCACGCCATTGCTGGAGGGCGCTTCGCCATTACCGGGGCGGGCAATGATGAAAGCGGGCTTTTCGCGACCGTACAGCACCCAACCATTGCCGAAGGGGCCGAGGTTGTTGATGCCCAGAGCGCCCAAAGCGGCGTCGTAGAACGCTGCCGACTGCTCGACGTCGGCAGCGCCGATGAAGACGTGCGAGAACACGCCGTTGCCGGAGATAACGGGGTCAGCCATGATATTCTTCCTTGAGGTTAGTTATTGAAGTTAACAGACTTGATTTGTCGGATCAGTAGTGGATCACGGTGCGGATCGACTTGCCTTCGTGCATCAGGTCGAACGCTTCGTTGATTTCCTCCAGACCCATGGTGTGGGTGACGAAGGGAGCCAGATCGATGTCGCCTCTCATGGCGTCTTCGACCATGCCGGGAAGCTGGGTCCGTCCCTTGACGCCGCCGAAGGCCGACCCCTTCCAGACGCGGCCGGTGACGAGCTGGAACGGCCGCGTCGAAATCTCCTGTCCGGCCCCGGCGACGCCGATGACGATCGACTGGCCCCAGCCACGATGCGCGGCTTCCAGCGCCGCGCGCATGACGTGGACGTTGCCGATGCACTCGAAGGTGTGATCGATGCCCCAGCCCGTCATCTCGATCAGCACCTGTTGGATCGGCTTGTCATGATCCTTGGGGTTGATGCAGTCGGTCGCGCCGAACTGGCGGGCCAGCTCGAACTTGGACGGATTGGTGTCGATCGCGATGATGCGGCCCGCCTTGGCCTGACGCGCGCCCTGGACCGCTGCGAGACCGATGCCGCCCAGGCCAAATATGGCAACGGAGTCTCCCGGCTGAACCTTGGCGGTGTTGTGGACCGCGCCGATGCCGGTGGTGACACCGCAGCCGAGAAGGCAGACATGCTCGGGATTCGCTTCGGGATTGATCTTGGCGAGCGAGACTTCGGCAACGACCGTATATTCGCTGAATGTCGAGCAGCCCATATAGTGGTATAGAGGCTGGCCATTGTACGAAAAGCGCGTGGTGCCATCCGGCATCAAGCCCTTGCCCTGCGTTTCGCGAACCGCGACGCACAGATTGGTCTTGCCGGACGTGCAGAACTCGCACTTGCCGCATTCGGCCGTGTAGAGCGGAATGACGTGATCCCCCGGCTTGACGCTGGTGACGCCCTCGCCGACCTCGACGACGATGCCCGCGCCCTCGTGGCCGAGAACGACCGGAAAGATGCCCTCCGGATCATTGCCGGACAGCGTGAAAGCATCGGTGTGGCACACCCCGGTATGCGTAACCTTGATGAGCACTTCACCCTTCTGGGGCGGGGCGACGTCGATCTCGACGATTTCGAGTGGCTTGCCTGCCTCGAAGGCAACAGCGGCGCGAGATTTCATCTTTGGATTCTCCTCGTGGGTTGAAGCGGGCTGCCAGCGGCCATGCCTGTTGTGACATGTCGATTCGTGGGCCGCATATACTGCATGGGAGTACACCTAGTATACTCCCATGCAGTATGCAAGAGGATGTCCAAATCAAGGATTGCCAGGGAGTGAAGGGAGGTTAGAGACTCGGAAAACCGCAGTAGCTGGCCGATAGTGCGGTCCGGAATGGTTTGGCTCGTCGATCTGGCGGCGTGCGCGATTGGCAAGCCAAGATTGGCATTCTTGCGTCAAGCCGTCCTGCGAAACCGGAATGCCCCCCGATCATGATCGTGAGACATTCCGGTTGTGAGGATCAGTGCTTCACCGAGCCATGGGGATCGATGACGTACTTGAATGCAGATCCGTCATCGAACTCCTTGTAGGCCGCCGGGGCATCCTCCAGGGCGATGAACTTGATATTCATCATCGGGGTCAGATAGGGCATCCGATCATTCAGGATCGCCCGCATGAGGGCATGGTTGTAATTCGCGGTCGGCGACTGACCCGCCGACATGCGCGGCGACTTGATCCAGCCACTGGCCCAATCGACTTCCATGCTGCCTTTTTTGCTGAGCGGATCTTTGGAGATCGGATTGGGGCAGTAAACGCCGACCGTGCTGGTCATCCCACCGAAACGGACATATTTCAGGAGCGCGTTGGTCACGGCATTCTCGACGATCTTGTCGGAATCCGGCCCGAAGCCTCGACAGTCCAGCCCCACATAGTCGATTACGCGATCGACCTGACGCTTGCCGGTGATGCGTTCGAGGTGGTCCTCGATCGGCGTCCCGTCCGACAGGTTGATGGTTTCGATCCCGTGCGGCTTGAGCAGGTCGAGCCGCTCCTGAATGAAGTCGGCGACGATAATGGCGCCTGCGCCCAGCAGTCGCGCGCAAGCAGCACCCGCACGACCGACAGGCCCCGCGCCGAAGATCAGCACATTCTCACCGACGATATAGGAGGGCTGCGCCGGCCAGTCGGGTGCGGCGAAACCATGGAACGCGGTCGGCAGCACGTCCGACAGCAGCGTCAGATCACGGATCTTCTCCATGGCCGCGTCCTTGTCAGGGAAGGCCAGTAGGTTGAAATCCGCATAGGGGACGAACAGGTAGTCCCCTTGCCCACCGGTCCAACCGCCCAGGTTGAAGCCATAGGCTCCGCAATCGACTTCGGGATTGGTGTTTTCGCACACCTCCGAGCGCATGTGCTTGCAGTTGTAGCAGCGCCCGCAGCCCACGTTGAAGGGGACAGATACGATGTCGCCGACCTTGATATACTCGACATCAGAGCCGACCTCGATCACCTCGCCGGTCATCTCATGGCCCATCGTCATTCCCTTGGGGACTTCGAACGACCCTCTATAGATATGGAGGTCGCTGCCGCAGATGTTCGTGGTGACGATCTTGAGAATGGCGCCGTGCGGTGCCCTCTTGCCCTGCGGGGTAATCAGCTCCGGGAATTTGAAGGTGTTGACCTTCATTTCCATCGGTTTCTCGAAGGTTACGATCCGGTTGCCGGTAGCCATCAGATATCTCCTACGTTCTTTTCAGTGCCCCCTAAGCATTGATGAGAATAAAATTTGACGCGCCTCAATCTGCCGAGCCGAATAACTTCGACACAGCACAATAACGCCGTTGAGTGGCTCATCATTACCGTAGAAGCAGGATGCCCTCGCTTCTTCGTCGCGGCAAACTCGAAGATTCTATCCCAGGATCAGAAATTTCTATGAACACGCCGCGAGATGATGGCGGCTGCGTCAAAACAATACGATATAACATATCACAAACGTAGCGACATAATGCCTGTCGAAGAGAAGGAGCAGTTAAAGTTCATCGAGGCGCCTTCCACGCACACTCATCCGGCATTAGTTGTGTTGGCGGAACGCGGCCAGTCTAGTTATCATTCCTAGACAGAAAGGAGTCCTTATGAAGCGCGCGATTGTAACAGGAGGGTCTGGGCTGATCGGTCAGGAGATATGCTCCGCCTTGTTGAGTGATGGATGGGAAGTCGCATCGTTTGATCTGAAGGAGGGGGCAATCGGTCAGCAGATTTATTGCGATCTTTCGAGCGAAAAATCTGTAACCGAAGCTTTCCGCACCCTTGGCTGGGATCAACTAGACTTGCTCGTCAACAATGGCGGGCTTGTTTACGACACATTCATGCAGCTCGGGGACACCTCACTCGAACAGTGGAACAACACTATCGGTAGCCATCTGACAGGGGCCTTTTTGATGTCGCGAGCGGCATCGCCCCTACTCACCGGCGGTGGTTCAATTGTCATGATGGCTTCCACGCGCGCGTTGATGTCGGAAGGCGTCGACTTTGCCTATGCCGCTGCAAAGGGTGGCATGGTGGCACTCGCGCAGGCGCTAGCTGTGCAACTTGGCCCAAAAATTCGGGTCAATACAATCGCACCTGGTTGGATCACGAACGAAACAAATCTGCGCGCCGAGGACGAGGCGCAGCATCCGGTGGGCCGGGTCGGTCGTCCCCAGGACATTGCCGAGGCCGTTCTATATCTGGCGTCGGCCGGCTTTGTTACGGGGCAAACGCTTGTGGTCGACGGCGGGATGACCAAGAAAATGATCTACGTGGAATAGCGGGTCGCGGGACCGTTCATGCCGCGTTGCCACGGCATGAACGGTCGGTCAGCTCCCATCGGGTTGAAACTGGCGATACAGGTCCAAAGCATCCTGTATCGCGGCGATTGTTTCGGGAGAGCGGACTATCTCCAAAAGTGCGGTCGAAGGCGTCGATTTCAGCTCATTTCTGATCGTAGCCAACCCAACAGCGGCATCCGTGCCTTCACCTGTGACTTCAACCGCCCGAATGTCGGGAATCCGAGCAAAATAGGTTGCGAGGGATTGCGGAAGGACGGTGGCATATCGCCCACTCGCTATATGGGCGGTGAGAACATCGACATTGTTGGTCCTGATCGTCTTTGCGGCACAGTGCCCGAGTCTGGAGTGCGCGGCTTTGGGTAGCGCGCAGTCCAAGATGCACTGGGGCAGATTTGCGACATCATCCCATGAGACCTGTCGCGGCAACGGGTCTCTGGTCGCTTGGAATATGACGATCTGCTCTCGGTATAGAAGGTGAGTATCGAAGTCCTCCTCTGTTACGTCTTCGAGATAGACCAGCGCCATGTCTATTTCATGCGCCAGCAAGGCTTTGGTCAGCGACGAGAGCTGGGTCGCGCGAATGGATTGTTCAAGAAGAGGCATCCTTTCAGCGAGGGCCAAGCTGAGGATCGGCGCCACCACCGACGCACTCGACAGGAGGCCTAAGCGGAATTGCCCTTCAAGCCCACGTTTGAGAGCCGAAATGTCGCGCTCCAGCCCCTCGCAGTTGCTCTCGATCTTCTTTGCCCAAGCCAGCACGGTCTCACCTTCCAAGGTGAGGCCGTCATAGCGCCGACCATGCCGCACGATCTCGACGCCCAAGTTTTGCTCGAGCTGCTTGATGCCGGCGGAAAGCGTGGGCTGCGATACGTTGCAACTCTTGGCCGCTCTGCCGAAGTGCCCCTCGCGATACAACGCAAGCAGGTATCCAAAATTTCTCACGATCATAGATCGCCTCCTATGCTAGAACGGCGAGGAGAGCACCCGTTGTCAAACTCAAAACGCCTTCGCAGAATCAGTCGATCTGTTGCGGGGCTGGACGTCTCAAGCATCTGATGAACAAAGAAAAATACTGATGTAAGAAGCGCGTTTCGTAACGACAGGGATGCGCTATTTGAGATAGGTTCGTAAGATCTTCATCACACCTTCAAGGTCTTCATCGTAATCAGTGGCCTTTGGAGCGGCTTTGGACTTGATCCGTGGATCAAAGGTCTCCCGAAGATGGCTCTCCATCACTTCCGCCATCAAGCCGTTGGTCGCGCCACGCATCGCCACGATCTGCTGAAGCAACGCTGCGCAGCTGGCCCCAGCTTGGATCGCACGCTCAAGCGCTTCGGCTTGGCCCCTGATACGACGAATGCGAGTGACGGCCCGACTTTTCTCTTCTGGTGTGTATGGCATCAAATCTTCCTGTTCGGCGCTGAGGCATACTATACAGGAGATATGTTCATCCATGTGTGATGTCCACGCCTTTATCGGGTGGACGCCGACTTCCCGCCGCGAGGCCTTTGGATGCGGCCAAGCCAGAGGACCGGTCTTGTGCCTTCGTGCGCGGATTCTGATCGGCTTTCAGGCCACTAGGAACGACGGTTGACCGTCGAACGAAGATGACGACTCACGTCCACTCCGAAGCAAGCTTAAGAGCCGATCTGCACCTGCCATTCAACGCAGTTGGCTATCCTTGTTGCCCCGGCGGTTGATCGCGGAGAACGTTGGTCGCTTATCGCGTTCGCCTTGGCAAGCAATACATGTCCTGACTGATGGAATGGCTTGGCGACGTCGCAGCGGGATCTCTTCTCCACACACCTCACATTCGAGGGTGCCGTCTCCCAAAGGAAGTCGAGAACGTGCCGCTGAGAGCGCATCCCTTACAGTAGCGTCAATCTGGTCCTGAACCCCGCCTTCGGGTCCCCATCCGTTCGCCATTTCCGGCTCCTTCAAAGCGCATGCGAGGTCAAATGGTTACATGGGCGCACGAGGCCCAAATATCCCAGCTACGCACATTTAGGAATACTCCTGCCCAGTATCAAGGGCTATGACAGTTGCCTGCTCGATCCCTCCAGCGGAGGTCGCCTTCCGCAGCGCTGTCGGGCGGTCTCTCGGCGATGAGCGCTCCGAACGGATGAGATTCGAATGTTGCGCCCTGGAGTGCGTATACGGTATAGTTGCAAGTGCCCCAGATCGTTCCCATTCCTGGAGCCATCCCTTCGACTGACAATCCCCTAAGCCTGTTCGGCCTCTGGCGCGCAACCCCGCGTCAGTCCGGGCCGTGTTGGCTAGCGTTTCTGAGGAAACGCGTCACCTGCCCGCTCCACCCCGGCCCTCTGGAGGTTTCCGGTCGACGTTCCGTCTCCCGTGCACGCCTCAGCCGACATGCTTTTTCCGGGTCTTGTCGAAGGGACGGTCCCAGGGACAGGAAACACAGGAGCTTAGCATGCAGAACATCGTCATCCTCGCCGGCAACATCGGTCAAAAGCCCGAAGTGCGCTCGACCCAAAGCGGCACGAAGATCACCAACTTCACCCTGGCCACCTCGCGACCGCGCCTCTCGGAAGGTCGCGTGTTGCGCGACGAGAACGGCTACCGGGTTATGGACACCGAATGGCACCGCATCACCTGCTTCAACGGTCTCGGCAAGACTGTCGCAGAGCACTGCGAAAAGGGCATGAAGGTCCTCGTCCACGGCCGCATTCACTACACCAAGTGGACCGACGCGACCGGCACCGACCGCTACGGCTGCGAGATCATCGCCGAGAAGGTCGACTTTCTGAGCCGCCCGAAATCGGCCGAGTTTGAGTCCCCCGAGCTGGTCGACCGCGACGACGAGATCCCGTTCTGAAAAGAACGGGGTCTCCCCCTCGGGGCCCGGCGGGGAAACCCGCCGGGTTCACTTCATTAAGCTGCGGCCTTGATCGCGTTGCGGTAGACGGCCGCTTCGAAGTCCACATAACCCCCGACTGACGCCGGATCGGCAAATGGCAGGATCTGCGTGGCCCAGAAGCCGCCTATGCCATTCTTTCGGTCGATCCAGTAGTAGAGATTGGCCAGCCCCGCCCACGCCAGCGCGCCTGCGGGGCGGCCGGTCGGGGCGTCTTCTTCGTTCACCATGAAGGTCAGCGCCCAGGATTTTGGCATGCCGGGGAAGAACTCGGCATAGTTCGACAGGCTGGGGATGACGCCGGGCAAGCCCTTGATCTTCAACTCGCCAAGGCCGTTCTTTTCAGCCATCGCAACGGTTTCAGGTTTCAGGACGCGGCCGTTTGGGCCGTTGCCGTCGTTCAGCCACATGCGGATGAACTTGGCGTAGTCGAGCGCCGTCGAATACAAGCCGTGCCCGCCCATGTCGATCTCGGGCGGCTGCGGCAGGGTCCAGTCCACCAGCGGCGACAGCACCCCTGCGGCATCGCGCTGGTGCATGGTTGCCATACGCGCCCGCATGTCGGGGCGCATCGCAAAGGCGCTGTCGGTCATGCCCAGCCTGTCGAACACGCGGTCCTGCATGGCGACACCCAGACGTTGGCCGAGGATGCCTTCGACGACCTGTCCCGCCCAGTCGATGTTCGATCCATATTCCCAGTCTTCGCCGGGATCGAACAGGATGGGCGTGGTGATCGCCGCGCGCGATGCCGTCACGACCGACGGCTGCCCGTGGTCGGTGGCCAACCGATTGTAGGTTTCGTTGAAGAAGTCATAGGCAAACCCGGCCGTGTGCAACAGCAACATGCGCGTGGTGATTTCGCGCTTGGGCGGGCGGAAGGTCGGATTGCCCGACGCGTCGAACCCGGTGATGACCTGGCATTTGGCGATTTCGGGGGCATAGGTGCTGGCCGGCGCGTCAAGGTCCAGCTTGCCCTCTTCGACCAGTTGCAGGCACACGGTGCCGGTGATGGCCTTGGTGGTGGAAAAGATGGCGCAGACCGAGTCAGTCGTCATGTCAACCGATCCGTCGAGTTGCCGTTTCCCGGCGGCGCCTTCATAGATGTTGCCCTTTGCGTCTGTCGCAACGGCAACCACGCCGGGAACGCCGGGTGTGCCGGAAACCGCCCGCGCCAGAACCGCGTCAGCGGCTGATTTCAGCGATGTGTTCATGTTCATCCTCCCAAATGACCACTCCGCCATCATCTTCGCCGCCACGCTTTGGTCGGCTGCCGAGATGGCCGAGTGCGTTTGCCCGTCCTCCTCGACGGGATGCACCAGAATTAGGAAGGGAACGGCAGCCCGTCTGTCTGCCATCGGAAAGCCCTGTCTGCCATCGGCAGATATTCAGCGACGCAGGGTATCGGAAGGACGTTCCCCGAACCGCGCCTTGTAGGCTTTGGCGAATTCACCAAGCGAAATGTAGCCCCAGCGATACGCAACCATCGAGACGGTTTTCCCTGCCTCAGACGAAATCAGGTCGCGCCGCACGCCTTGCAGCCGCTGTTCGCGCAGAAAGTCTGACGGTGCATAGTTGCGAAACTTGCGAAAGGCCGCCGTCAGGCTGCGGATTGACGTGCCGGCCGCCGCGGCGACCTCGCCCATGGTTGGCAGGCTGGCCGCGTGATCGGTCATGTATTGCTCGGCCAAACGCACAGTCTTTGGTGCGAGGGTCTGGGCCGGATCGTCCAGACCAAGCCCGGCCCTTGCGGCCCATTCGTTCAGCAGATGGATGCAGATCGTCTGTTCCAGATGCCGCCCGGCCCGGTCATGCGCCAGGCGGTCCGGCGCTTCGGCAAGGCAGGCCACGACATAGTGCATCAATGCCAGCCAACTGGAATTCTCGCCGCCGATCCGGCACTTGTGCTGCCAGAGTGCATCGCCGGGTACAAAGCCGAACCAGTCCTTGCAGACCTGTTCCAGCACCCGGTGGGGGATGGTCAGGTTCAGTTGCAGGTGGTCGGGATCGAAATCAACGTTGTAGTCGGTGCGGCTGCAATCCACCACGAACGACCCGCCGATCGGTGTTTCCACCGCGTTGTCGGTATCTACCCAGTGCCGCGCGGTGCCCCCGATCGTCGTAAGCACCACGGCGTTTCCGGCATCCTGCGACCAGTCGCGGATGTTGACCGGGATGCCATAGGCAAAGCGCGTGACGGTGATCCGGCCGATCATCGCTGAGTGCATTGTGGAAAGCGGCCGGTCGAATTTGCCCGTCGGTGAAACGTCATAAGGCATGTAGACCTTGCTCGACCAATCCTTGATCTCATCCCAGTCATCGGAAAGCACCTTGTGATCCTGGTGGATCGGGTTTCCCTTGGCGTCCAGCAGCAAAGCGTTCCTGAGCATACTGCTCCCCATTCTACCTAAGACCCAAACCGCCCACTCAACTTCATTTTTCGTCCAATTGGCTTCGAAAGTCTATGATTACGCACCGCCGATGGGCAGTTGCGACGAAAGCATCTAGTGGCACACAGTGTCCGACATTCCCCAAGTGGCCTGCCGCTTGACTTCAAGATCGCCTGATTTTGCTCGCTGGGCAAGCGTTTTTCGCCCCGAGCGGTGTCTGTCGTCGCGCAAACG